>NZ_JBQXYF010000002.1:0-458730 GCF_052645355.1 Halomonas sp. V046 | reverse complement strand
ACGAGTCGCTTGCCTTGATATTTCAGTGACTTCGTCACTGACTCATCGGCAAGCGCCCACATGAATTACCTGATCAATTGTTAAAGAGCGGCGCACCACAATCGATGATGCGCGTCTCGCTTGCTGCCTCAGCCGTTCTGGCTGATCCAGCGCCCTGCGAGGAAGGCGTATTCTACAGAAGCGGAGCGTTTCGTCAACCCCGTGTTGCGTGGGGAAGAAGCTGGTTCGTCATGCGATGCTTGGCAGCGTATGGCGACCCTCCGCTTCAGAGGTGCGCATTCTACCGAAGCAGCCTGCGAAGTCAAGCGATGGATTATCGAAGCGACTTAAAAAGCCATTTGAAATCAACCACCTGAACCACCAATCACCGCGGGCAACGTTTGCTCGTTGCCGGCAGCGGATGCGTACTTTACGGCTTCAGCGGCGCCCCCGCAAGGCCTTCCTGTAAAAAAATTTCAGGCGCGTGACACCACCATGACAATCTCGGTTCGCCACCGACGCTCGCGGCCCACGCTCATCGCTCGATAGCCAATCTCTAGCACCGCGCTACATGGGCTCGACGCGCGCGCCCGACATGTTCCGTGACCGCTACAGGAACGCATTGGCGCCGGCAGACGCAGCGCTGGCTGGCACGCCAGCCGTCCGAAAGAAATCACTGGACGCGCAGTCGACAGCGGCACAAGGCCGCGAACGTGGAAACCGCGGCATCGAGTTATCCACTCCCCTTGTGGGCCCTCGGGCTGTGGACAGCACACAAGGTGGCCTCCGGCCCGTTCAGCCGTTGGAGGCGATCCGCGCCGCGCTGACACGGTCGAGCAATTCCATAATGGAGTGGTAGGTGATGCCCGAATGTTGGGTCATGCCCATTTCACAGGTTCGCGAGTTCGACACGCCTAGCGTACACCCCTGAACCTGTTCGGCCAGATCCTGAAGCGACGATGCCGTCAGCTCTGGCACTTGCAGTCCCTTGTCGCCGGCGAACCCACAGCAGCTGATGCCACTGGGAACGACCACATCACGGGCACAGGCCTTGGCCAGGTCGACAAAACGTTCGGCGAGCCCCATGCGATGACTGGAGCACGTCACATGCACCGCGACACTCTCGTCGAGAGGTGTAATGTCGAGGCGCTCGACCAGATGCTCGCAGGCAAAGGCGACTGGCTCCATCGCGGTGATGCGTGGATCGAGGTGCTTGGACACCTGAAGGTTGCATGGACTGGTGTCGAACAACACCGGATAGCGCCCGTTCTGACTCGCCACCAGCAGTTCGCGGTTCAGCTCCCGAGCCTTGTGCGTGGCTTCGTTGGCCATCCCTTTCGACGAGAACGCCATGCCACAGCAAAGATGTCCCGGCATTTCGGGAATCACCACGTCGAAGCCGGCCTTATCGAGCAGCTTGAGTACGATATCCACCACCGCGCGGGCAGAATCGTCACGCACGTCGGCGCCGAAGACCCGCGTCGCACAGGAGGGAAAGTAGACGACCTTGTCTCGCCCCTTGTCACGCCCCCCCTGGTGGATCAAGCGAATAGGCGCAGCATCAGGCATCGCCGGTGTCCATTGTGGCACGCGGCCACCGCTCAACCGGCGCAGACCGCCACTGGCGCCTTGCACCAGGCCATCGCCGACGATCCGCCGACCGATGGAAACGATCCGCAGCCCACCCCGCGCGACCTTGGTGATGCCGGAGAAGTGATGCCCGATGCGCCGGGCCACACTGGCCTTGCCCTGATTGCGCTCCTGACGCAACGAAAGCACCAGTTCTCCGGTGTTGATGCTGACCGGGCAACGGGTCCCGCACATGCCATCGGCAGCGCAGGTCGTATCGATATCGTAGCGCCCGGTGGTGTCGAATGCCGCCTGCCTCGCCTGCTCTTCTTCATCGAGGGAATCGAGCGCCGCGAGCCTCGCGCGCTCACGAGTCAAGACGATGCGCTGGCGCGGCGTCAGCGTCAGCTCGCGGGAAGGACATACCGCCTCGCAGAAGCCACACTCGATGCAGCGATCGATGATTTCATCGGCGGCCGGCAACGGCTTCAAGTTCTCCAGATGCAAGGTTGGGTTGCGGCTCAGCATCACCTCGGGGTTGAGCAAGTGCTCGGGGTCGACCAGCGCCTTGATTTGCCACATCAAGGCATAGGCCTCCGCGCCCCACTCAAGCTCGACATAGGGCGCCATGTTTCGCCCGGTGCCATGTTCGGCCTTCAGCGACCCGCCAAATTCCACCGCGACCAGGTGGGCGACGTCGTCCATCAGTGCCTGGTAGCGTTCTTTTTCGCCCGGGCGCTCGAAGCCCTGGGGAAAGACAAAGTGCAGATTGCCCTCGAGGGCGTGGCCAAACAGGATGGCATCGTGATAGCCATGACGATGGAAGGCTTCGGTCAGCGCCGCCACCCCTTCCTCCAGTCGCTCGATGGGGAATGCGACGTCCTCGATCACGACGGTGGTTCCCAGATCACGCACCGCGCCTACCGCCGGAAACAGCCCCTTGCGGACCTTCCAGTACAGCGCATAGCGCTCTGGATCCCGGGTGAAGACGATTGGTTCCAGCGTCGTGATGCCCTCAAGCGCGTCTCCGACGCGGGCGATCGCGGCGTCGAGCGTCGCTTCATCCGGCTCCCGCACATCGACCAGCAGAGCCGCCGCGCCATCCGGCAGTCCACGCAGGGTGTCCGGCATCCCCGGCTGGTTTTCCACCGAGCGCAACGCCGGCCGGTCCATGAGCTCCACCGCCGCCGCCTGAGTGGCGCGCAACGCGATGGTGGCACGACAGGCGCTTGCCATGTCCGGGAAGAACGTCATCGCCGCGGCCTTGCACGGCGGCTCCGGCACCGTCTGGTAGGTGACCCGGGTCAAACACCCCAGGGTACCTTCGGAGCCAATCATCAGGTGCGCCAGAATGTCGATGCCATCGCGGAAATCCACCAGGCTGTTCAGCGCGTAACCGGTGGTGTTCTTGAGTCGGTACTTGTGGCGGATGCGCTTGGCCAGCTCGACGTCGGTACGGGTATTGGCCGACAGCCGTTCGAGCCCGTCGATGAGCGGCGCATGGCTTTGGCGAAACGAGGCGATGCTGTCGGGATCTGCGGTGTCGAGGACGGTGCCATCCAGCAACATCACACGCAGGCTGTCCAGGGTACGATAGCTATTCTGGGCCGTACCACAGCACATGCCCGAGGCGTTGTTGGCGGCAATTCCCCCGATCATGCAGCTGGCGATGGATGCCGGGTCCGGGCCGATCTTGCGCCCGAAGGGTGCCAGCAGCTCGTTGGCCCGAGCACCGATGACGCCGACCGACAGCCGGATCCGGGCACCGTCGTCGAGGACCTCGGCATCGCGCCAACCGCGTCCCAACTGAATCAGCACACCATCGGTCACCGCCTGGCCCGATAGCGAGGTGCCCGCCGCACGGAAGGTCATCGGCCAGCCGCCGTCACGGCACGCCGCAATAGTAGCCATCAGCTCCTGCTCATCTCGTGGCCGCACGACCAGACCCGGCACCAGACGATAGAAACTCGCGTCCGTCCCATAGGCCAGGCGGCGCAAGGGATCTGTAATCAACCGATCCGCGGGCATCTGCCCGGACAGCGTCGCAACCAGCTCATCGATGGAAATGGTGGGACGTGTCGTCGTGATCGCTGTCATGTTGGGCTCCCTGTTGTTATCCCTGTCATTGCAGACCGGCCCAAGCAAAAACGCCACTCCGAAGAGCGGCGCTAGGCGGATGGGGTTAGCCTCTTACATCGAGGCGCACCACCCCACCGCCGCCGCCATACCCACTGATGGTCACTTCGTAGGTTCCTCGTTCGAGGTGCGTCTCGATCATCGACCCAAGATCGGTGCTGCCGCCATCGTCATCCTGCAGGCTCACGCCGGGACCGCCCAGCTCCATGAGCGTATCGACGATGGCCGACTGGCTCTCCAGCGTGATGGTGCCTGCCTCCTCGACCACCAACCGGTAGGTCAGCGTACCGCCGGCTGACAGCTGTCCATACACGGTGTCTCCCGGGCGAACTTCACCACTATTCTGGATCGCGCCGTTGAAAGGTTCGGCGTCGAACCGCAAGGTGAAGGCGCCGGAGCCACTGTAGCTGCTGGCGTTGACCTGATAGGTTCCCGCCGCCAACACCGCGTTGATCAGGGAGTTGGTATCGCCTCCACCGTCGTCGTCACGCTGACTGACCTCGGCTCCGCTCAACTCGAGCAGGGTATCGAAGGCAGACGAGTTCATCGCCAGGTTGACCTCGGCGGGTTGCGCCAGAGTGAATGCGTAGCGATTGGACCCACCGGCGCTGAGGGCGCCACGAATCGTCTGGCCCGGGGCTAGCTCACCGCTATTGCTGACCTCGCCGTCGAAGGGGGTAGCCGTCGTCGACAGGCTGAACATCCCCGACGGCGAACCGCTGTAGCTGCCGACCTCGACACGATACTCTCCGGGCTCGAGCAGCGTGGTCAGCCGAGAATCCGTGTTGTTGCCGCCATCGTCGTCGCTCAGTGAGGCGCCATTGCCATTGACGTACAGCTGGGTATCGAACGCCGACGACGACAGGTCGATCACCACCTCCGAGACGTCGTCGAGGCGCAGCGTGTATATGTTGCTGACACCACCCGAGGCGATACCGTGAATGGTTTCCCCGAGCGGCAACTCGCCATCGTTTTGCAACTCACCGTCGAACGGGGTGGTGGATAACGCGATGGTGTAGGCGCCATTTTCGCCACCGTATCCACTGACCTCGACGCGATATTCGCCGGGCATCAGCAAGGAGTCGAAGCGTGCGTCGGTGCCAGCCCCGGAGTCATCTACCGAGATATCCGTCTGATTGCCGGAAATACCAAGAATGGTGTCGAAATCAGACGACGACAACGCCAGGTCTACCTGGGTCGGCCCATCTTCGATGACCAGCGTATAGCGGTTGCTGGACGATGCGTCCTCGAGCGTGCCGGTGATCCGGTAGCCATCGCGCAGGGGCCCATCGTTACGCTCTCCCGTGGAGGGGTCGCTCTGGACCAGGGTGAGGCGATAGCCGCTACCGACGCTCACCAGACCATCGAGGCAGTCGGTGTCGACGGTCTTCTTCAGCGGTTGACCCGGGGTCAGGCTGACCTCGTAATCCCCCGGGTCGAGGAAGGCTGTCAGGGTCTGCTGGTCGTCGGCGCAGCGCGCTGCCTTTGCGGCAACACCCTCGCCACTCAACGCGAGAATGCCATCCCGCGCACCCGACAGCAGCAGACTAACCTGGGTCGCCTCGTCGACACTCAGCGGATAGGTCGTCACCTCGTCGCCGAGACTGCCGGCAAGGGTCTGCCCACTGGCTAGCTCGGCGCCTTCTTGTGGCTCCTGGCGCGGCTCAGGCTCCAGCGAGTACGGACCGAAGGCCGCCTTATCTCGACCGCTGACCACCACCAGACTGCAACTCTCGGTGGGCGCGATCAGCAACTGCGCCGGAGCCCCCTCGCTGGAACGAGCATCGCCGAGCCAGTTACCGGCACTATCGAAGACCGACAGATCCGCAGCGAACGGGGCTTCCAGCCGATAGAGGTCACCTTGGCCACCCTCGCCCTGGGCCGAACACACCCAGCGACTCTCGAAACGGGTGCCATCTTTCAGGTTGATCGAGCTTGCCGATGTCAACTCGCCAACGATGACGTCACCGGCGACAGCCTCCTCGGCATCCATGAATCGGCTCGCGCCCTTGTCACTACCGTCGCACCCGGCCAACAGGGCCAGGACGGCAGCACCGCCGAGCAGCGCCGCGCGCTGGCTCACGGCGATCAAGGGGCGGCCTTCAGTGAGGAAAGTTCCTTTTTCAGACACGTATGCCTCCAGACATGGTGAGGACCGGCTATCGCAGTGCGTAGCAGCAATAGCTCACTATAGTCGACCTGAGCCACGCCGACAGCCCAACCGGACGTCGGAGCATGCTGATCTCAGGCGCGCCGGCGACGGCTGATGGCGCAAGGGCCGTCGCCGTCACCGTTGTCGTCGACACACCACATGGCGATTGCCGTTGGCCACGCGGTCTTGCCGCGCGGCGCCCGCCGTGACCGAGGCTTGTTGTTCCCACCCGGCGCCAGCGTTCGAGGTTGATGACAGGCGACGTTGGCGCGGCGCACAAAAAACGCCACTGAGCATCAGTGGCGTCTTCCCTATCGCAGGCGCTGCCAGGCTCAGCTCGACGTCTTGACCTCGACCTGAACCAGCCCCGCGTCGGCCTGGTAGCCTGTTACTCTCAGTTGATAGGTCCCTGGCTCCAGCTCGGTCTCTATGCGCGAGCCATAGTTCGAGCCGCTGTCGTCATCGACCAGCTTGACGCCCTGGCCCGACAGTTCCATGACGGTATCGACGCCCTGTCCGCCGCTTTCCAGGCTGAGGCGAGAGGCTTGCTCCACGACCAGTTCGTATTCAAGGCTGCCTCCGGCATCGAGCTGTCCTTGCACCGTCTCGCCGGAACGGATCTCACCACTCGAGCGCAGCTCGCCGTCGAACGCCGTCGCCTCGAGCTGCAGCGTAAACGTCCCTTCTCCTCGGTAACTCAGGACGCTGGCCGTGTAGGTACCAGGCTCGAGTACCGACCGCACCCGAGAGTTGGTCGTCCCATCACCGGCACCATCGTCATCACGAAGTTCGGTACTGGGTCCGCTGACCTCGAGCACGGTATCGAAGGCTGGCGAACTGACCGAAAGAGAGACCTGGGCCGTCTCCTCGAGGGTAAATTCGTACTGGTTGTCGCTGCCGGACGAGAGCATGCCCATGACCGGCGCCCCGGGCTCGATGACCCCGGAATCGCGCAGCTCACCCTCGAAGCTCGTCATTGCCGTCGCCAGTTCGAAGGTACCCGACGCGGAACCACCGTAGCTGCTGACCTCGACCCGATACTCACCCGGTTCCAGGACGCTCTGGATGCGCGAGTCGGTACTCCCCTCGAAGTCGTCATTTTCCAGTTGCACACCTTCGCCCCGCACCGCCAGCACGCTGTCGAAATCCGTCGCCGACACGCGCAGGTCGACTTCCGATGTGGTGTCCACGATCAGGCTATAGGAGGCCCCGCCGACGCTCGCCATGCCTTGCAGCGTCTCTCCGGCGACCAGCTCACCACTGTTTCGCAATTCGCCATCGAACGGCTGTGTACTGACCTCCAGGGCATAGTCGCCGCCTTCGTCGCCATAGCCCTGAGCGCTGACGCTGTACTCGCCCGGCATCAAGATCGACTCGATGCGCGAGTTGGTCTGGCCATCGGCGTCATCGTTGTGCAGGTTGACCTCACCACCGCTGACCTCGAGCACCGTGTCAAAGCCACTGGCGCTCAGTGCGATGTTCACTCGGACGGGCTCGACAACGCTCAAGCTGTAGTCGTTCGAGGCACCGTTTGCCGCGAGGGTACCGGTGATGCTATCGCCGTCTCGCAGTGGCCCCTGATTGCGCTCGCCCCGGGACAGGTCATCGACTTGCATCGAGAGCAAGTAGCCGCTGCCGACGCTCAGCGTACGGTTCTGACACTGGCTGGCGTTTGCCTGCGTCCCCGTGCCGCCTGGCGTCAGGGCGACCTCGTAGTCACCGGCATCGAGGAACACGCTGAGTGACTGCTGACCGCTGTAGCAGCGCGCCGCCTGAACGGCGGTATCGTTGTCCCCGCTCAGCGACAGGGTGCCTTGCTGGCCGCCGTTCAGCGTCAGGTTCACCCGACGCGCCTCATCCAGCGAGAGACGGTAGGTTTCGGCGTCTGTCCCCAATTCGCCAGAAACGGACTCACCATCGACCAGCGTATCGCCGTCGGGCAGTGACGTGGGGGCCAACGAGAACGGCCCAAACGCCGATGCGCCGTCACCGCTGATGACCACCAGCGTGCAGCTCTCGCCGGGGGTCATCATCAGCCGGGCCGCTTCATCCCCATCCGACGTGGCGCCGCCGAGGCGTCGACCGGACTCGTCGAAGACCGTCAGCGACGCGGCAAAGGGAGCGTCGAGCTCATAGAGAGTCGTCTCGTCGCCATCACTCGGACAAACCCATCGGCGGTCATGGCGGCTGCCATCGTTGAGGTTGACGTCACTCTTGGAGGTCAGCTCTCCCTGGATGCTCTCACCGAGGACGCTGGACTCGGCGTCGACAAAGCGCGCCGAGCCGCTATCGCCGCAACCCGCCAGCAGTACACCGGCCGCTACGCCAGCCATCACGCCTCGACTGCGCATCGCCGCACGCAACGCGCGGTACGAGAACCCACTAGATCCCTGTGGCATCACCTATCCATCCCTCGAGTCGCATATAAAACAGCTAATAAAAGAGATGCGAACTTACCACTTTGCAGCAATCCCCACCACTGACGAGCGACTAGCTGTCGGTCTGCTCTCTCGCCGCATGACGCAGCAACACCACCAGCTCTCTGGGCCCGTGCACGCCGTAGGCCAAGGTCTGCTCGATGTCCGCCGTCTTGCTCGGCCCGGAGATCAACAGCGCATTGGTCGGCATTTCCTTCGCCCAACCGTGATCCTGCAGCACATCGAAGAAGGTATCCGCGAGGGATTCGGCATCCAGCACGGCGATATGTATCGGTGGCACCAGGCTCAACAGTCTCGGCTCGTCCGTCGTCGGCCACAGCCACAGGCTGCCGGTCTCGGCGATGCCGCCGAGGGTCGAGGTCAACCCGGCATCGACGTCATCGAACAGCTCTCGCTGCCAGCCCTCGATGTCACGATCGGCGTCGACCAGTGCCACACCGCCCCCGGCAAGCGCCGCTCTGGCTTCTCGAGCCACCGGGTGCTCACGGCCCAGGGCAAGCCGCTTTACCCCCTTGTCGCTCAACACTCGAGCCAGCGCACTCGCCCAGTCCGACCGGTCGCAGTGAATCACCTCGGCGTGGACGGAGGTGATCCACCTCTCGAAGCGTACCAGGCGCTCCTGCGCTGACCAGCCGCGTTCGGTCACCACCGAGAAGTCACTCTTCGGTGCCTGCAACGGCTTGCCGTCGCGCTGGCGCAGTCGGTCGAGAATTCGGCTTCTGGCGCTCATGAGTCGCCCTCCTGGCGTCGGCGCTTGATCAGCGCGTGCAGCGATGTCTTGGCCGGTTTTGGCGCGGTTCGATATTCGGTCCAGGGGCCCAGGTGCGACGGCATCAGGGCTCGGAACTTGCCCGCCACACCCGCTGCCCCGCGCCAGGCGCCAGGGTGGGTGGCGAGCCACTGCCAGCCCTTCCAGGCCGCAAGTTCCTTGCGTGAGCGCTTGGCACCAGCGCCAGGCACGTTGCCCTTGCCCTCGCCCACCGCTTCGCGACGCAGGCGCACCAGCAGATCGGGTATCGGAATCTTGACCGGACAGACTTCGCCACAGGCACCGCACAGGCTCGAGGCCGAGGGCAGGTCCTTGGTCGCCTCGAGCCCCATCAGGTGCGGCATCAGGATACTGCCGATGGGCCCCGGATAGGTCGTGCCGTAGGTGTGGCCCCCGACCCGGGTATAGACGGGGCAATGGTTCATGCAAGCGCCACAGCGGATACAGCGCAGAGTGTCGAGCAGTTCATCGTCCTGGTAGATCCGCGAGCGGCCGTTGTCGACCAGCACGAGGTGCACCTCTTGCGGACCATCATGTTCGCCCGCCTTGCGCGGCGACGTGATCATGTTGAAGTAGGTGGTCACGTGCTGACCGGTGGCCGATCGAGTCAATAGGGCATACAGCGCTGGCACATCCGCCAGGTGCTCGACGACCTTTTCAATACCGGTCACGGCAATGTGCACCGGGGGGGCGGTGGTGGTCATGCGGCCGTTGCCTTCGTTCTCGACCAGGCACAGGGTGCCGGTCTCGGCAACCGCGAAATTGACTCCCGAGATTCCCACGTCGGCCGCCATGAAACGCTCGCGCAGCTGTGCTCGAGCGGCAGCGGTCATGGCATCCACGTCTCGAGTCTGCTCGGTCCCGGTACGCTCATGCAGGATGGTCGAGATTTCATCGGTGTTGAGATGAATCGCCGGCATGATGATATGCGAGGGTGTCTGCTCGTTTAACTGCACCAGGTACTCGCCAAGGTCCGACTCCAGAGCCTCGATGCCGGCCCGACCAAGGTGCTCGTTGAGGTGCATCTCCTCGGTGACCATGGACTTTCCCTTGATCACGGAGCGTGCCTGGTGGCGCTCGCAGATTCGCGTAATCAACCGACAGGCATCGTCGCCGTCCTCGGCCCAGTGCACGCGGATGCCATTGGCCTCGCAGTTGGCTTCCAGCCGCTCGAGCAGATCGGGCAGGCGCGACAGCGCACGCAACCGAATGTTGGCGCCCAGCTCACGCAGCGTCTCCAGCTCCCAATCGTCGAAGGCCTCGCGGCGCTTGCCGATCAGGCCATCCATCGCCTTGCGGAAATTGGCACGTATCTGGGGGTTTTCCAGCGCCTCGTGGGCCTGGCGATGAAACTGCTGCGGGGTAAAGGTCTGCACCGGTGAGCTCATGAGGTCCTCCGCCAGAGATACGAGGCGATATGCTCTCCCTTGAGCTCACGCTTCTGATGTTCGAGGCGACCGCCAATGTTCATCAGGCAGCCACAGTCGGAGGTCACGAAGTGGTCGGCCCCGGCCTCCTCGATGGCCCGAGCCTTGTCCTCGACCATGGCCGCCGAGACCTCGGGATGACGTACGGCGAACGTTCCACCGAAGCCACAGCACTCGCTGGCCCGCGCCTGCTCCACCAGCTCGACCTGGCCGAGCTGAGCCAGCAACGCCGGGCCGGTCTCCGCCAGCCCCATCTCGCGCCTGGCGCTGCACGACGTATGCATGGCGAGCTTCTGCGGCTCGCCCTGGTCACTGAGCTTGAGATGACAGACGTGGACCAGGAACTCGGTCAGCTCGAACACGCGCGACGCCACTTGCCTGGCCTGGTCTTCACGGGCAGTGCCGGCGAACAGCTGACCGTAATGGGTGCGCATCATGCCGCCGCAGGAGCCGGAGGGCACGATGATGGGCCAGGGCTCGGGAAACAGGTCGAGCTGCGCCTCGGCGACGCTACGCGCTTCGTCATGGTAGCCGGAGGTGTAGGCGGGTTGACCGCAGCAGGTCTGATCATCGGGGTAGAGGACCTCGATGCCTTCCCGTTCCAGCAAGCGAATGCCGTCCAGGCCGGCCTCGGGAAAGAACATGTCGATCAAACAGGTACCGAAGAAGTAAACCTTCTCCGGGCGCGCGGGGTACAGCTTGATGGAGCTCATCGGCGAGTCCTCGGTCTCAGGCACGGCATGCTGTGTCAGCTTATTGTTGGCGGGGCGAACCGCCTGTTTACTGGAGAGGCTAGTCCCTTTTCCACGCAAGCGGCGAACGCATCTTCGTAAAATTGGTAATACCAATTGACAACAGCGGCTCGAGGCACACTATGGCGCCCTGAGTGCAGTGTCAAACCAGTGCTGCGCAATTTCTCGCCAACACGGCATAGACTTTGGTATAGCAACACCGACTCACGGCAGCAAGCCGTTGTCTCCCAAGCCGTTATAGTCACTTCAGCGGCACAATGACAAGCAGGCTATTGGTAATACCAATTCATTGGTATTACCATGCGCCGAGATTCGATCGCCGCAGGACCTTGTCATGGCCTACCAGCCCGTGCGCCAGCCTCGCCTGGCCGATGTCATCACCGAACGCCTCGAGGCGCTGATCCTCGAAGGCAGCCTCAGCCCGGGGCAGCGTCTGCCGCCCGAACGCGAACTGGCCGAACGCTTCGGCGTCTCCCGCCCGTCGCTGCGTGAGGCCATCCAGAAGCTCGCCGCCCGAGGACTCCTGACCAGCCGCCAGGGCGGTGGCACCTATATCACCGAGTCACTCAACAGCGGCTACAGCGACCCCCTGCTCGACATGCTGGCCCGCCACGGTGAATTCCACCTGGACCTGCTGGAATTTCGCGACGCCATGGAGGGACTCTCGGCCTACTACGCGGCGCTGCGCTCCACACCCACCGACAAGGCGCTGTTGCTGCAGCGCTTCGAGGAACTGGAATCGAGCTTCCGTGGCGAAGACCCCCAGCAGGAAGCCAAGGCCGACGCGGCCTTTCACATGGCCATCGCCGAATCGGCTCACAACGTGCTGTTGCTGCACACTATTCGCGGCATCTTTCATCTGTTGGAGCGCAGCATCGTCGACAACCTCGCCCACTTGTTCGAGAAACCGGAGTCCCGTCCCCAGTTGATGACCCAGCACCGTGCCCTGCTCGATGCGATTCTCGAGGGCCGTGCCGAAGACGCCCAGGCCCGCGCCCACGAACACCTGGTCTTCGTCGAGGAAGGCCTGCTCGAAGCCGAGCGTGCCGAGACCCGGGCACAGCGCGCCCTGCGCCGAGCCCAGGTCATGCCGCCACGCTCGCGCTGAGGCCCCGATGACGAGTCGTCACCAGCCCCGCACCCGAACGCTGCTGTGGATCCTGGTCCCCGCGGGCCTGGCACTGTGCCTATGGCAGGCGGCAGAGCTCGCCCGAGAAGCGGCCCTCGAGACCCTGACGCGGGATGCCGAGAACGAGTTGCGCTTGTCCGCGGCGGGCCTGACCGGCTACCTGTCGCGCCATGAGTACCTGCCCGAACTGCTGGCCTCCCGGGAGATGGTCAAACGCTTCCTGAGTGCACCGACGCTGCAGGACGCCTTGCCCCTCAATCGCCTGCTGGATCGCTTTCGTGATACCGCCGATGTCTCCGACATCTACCTGATCGACCGAGCCGGGGATACCCTGGCGGCCAGCAACTACCACCGTGTCGACACCTTCATCGGCGAGAACTATGGCTTTCGCCCCTACTATCAAGACGCCATCGCCGGCCGCCGAGGGCGTTTCCACGGCCTCGGCGTCGTCTCGGGCGACCGTGGCTACTACTTCTCCGCGCCGGTGTGGCTCGATGAGGCCAACCCAAGCGCCAAGCCCGATGGGGTGATGGTGGTCAAGGTCCTACTCGACCCCATCGAAGCGAGTTGGCAAAGCCAGGACTCGGAGCTGCTGGTGATCGACCACGATGATGTCGTGTTCATGGCGAGCCAACCGCAGCTGCGCCTGCGTGCGTTACACGCCCTCGATGCCAAGCGCCGCCAGCAACTGCTCGACACCCGCCGCTACGCCGACGAACCGCTCGAGGCAAGCGGGCTCAAGACCATCGAGGCCCTCGATGACAACACTCTGCTGGTGGGATTCGATGAGGGCCCGCTGGCCGGCCGGGAATATCTGAGCCTTTCTCGCCCGCTGCCGCAATTGCGCTGGGACATGCGCATCCTCAAGCCACTGACGGCGGTGACCGAGGCCCAGTGGCTCGCGATGCTGCTGGCCGGCGGCCTGTATGGCATCCTGGTGCTCGGCGGCGGCGTCGGCTGGCAACGCCACCGCCTGCGCCGGGAACGCGAGCGCTTCGCCACCCGCGAACGCGATACCCTGGCCCGTGCCCGGGACGAGCTGGAACGCAACGTGGCGAGTCGCACCAAGGACCTGGTGGCGACCAACGAGCGCCTGTCTGCCGAAATCGAGGAGCGTCGCCGCACCGAAGACACCCTGCGCCGCACCCGCGACGAACTGGTCCAGGCGGCCAAGCTGGCGGTGCTGGGTCAACTCGCCGCCGGTATCAACCACGAGCTCAACCAGCCCCTGGCGGCCATTCGGGCCTATGCCGAGAACGCACGCGCCTTTCTCGAGCGCGAACGCCTGGAGCAGACCGATGCCAACCTGGCCCAGATCGTCGAGCTGACCGAGCGCATGGCCGATATCAGCGCCCAGCTGCGACAATTTTCGCGCAAGAGTGGCGACCGCCCCACGGCCGTATCGGCAGCCTCTTGCATCGATTATGCGCTGCGCCTGTTTCAGACGCGTCTGCGCGATCAGGAAGTGGCGGTGATTCATGACCACAGCGAGCCTGACCTCTGGGTGCTGGCGGATCTGGTACGTCTCGAACAGGTCCTGGTGAACCTGATCGGCAATGCGCTGCAGGCCATGTTGGACACGCCCTCGCCACGCCTGACGCTCGGCATGACACGCCAGGGCGACCAGGCCTTGCTGTGGGTCGGCGACAACGGTCCCGGCATTCCCGACGACGCCAGCCAGCGCATCTTCGAGCCGTTTTACACCACCAAGGCCCCGGGCAGTGGCCTAGGCCTTGGTCTGTCCATTTCCGCACGCATCGTCGACGATCTTGATGGCCATCTCGCCGCGGGTCGCTCAACCGATGGCGGCGCCCTGTTTACCATCACCCTGCCCTTGGCTGACCAAGCAGCCGACGCCCTTTCCCATCCCCCACAAGGCGACTCCCATGTCTGAGCCCACCCCGGTCATGATCATCGACGATGAAGCTCACCTGCGCATCACCGCCGGACAGACCCTGGAGCTGGCGGGCTACAGGCCGCTTCCCTACGAGGGAGCACGACTCGCCCTCGACCAGCTGCCGGTGGACTTCCCGGGAGTGCTGGTCAGTGACATTCGCATGCCCGGGATGGACGGCATGGCCTTGCTGCGTGAGGTCCGTCACCGCGATCCGGATCTGCCGGTGATCCTGATCACCGGCCACGGCGATATTTCCACCGCAGTAGAAGCCATGCGTGAAGGCGCCTGGGACTTTCTCGAGAAGCCCTTCGCCGGCGAGCGCCTGGTCGAAATGGTCCGTCGCGGCATCGAGAAGCGTCGCTTGAGCCTAGAAAACCGTCAGCTCAAGGCCGAGCTCGAGGCCCAGCAGTCCGCCCCCGGGCCGCGGCTGGTCGGGCGCACCCCGGCGATCCAGCGCCTGGCCTCCATGGTCCAGCGCATCAGCCAGGTCGAGGCCGACGTGCTGCTGTTCGGCGAGACCGGCTCGGGCAAGGACCTGGTCGCTCGCGCCATCCATGAGCGCAGCGGACGCAGCGGCAAGCCCTTCGTCGCCATCAACTGCGGTGCGGTACCGGAAAGCACCATCGAGTCGGAACTCTTCGGCCACGAGAAAGGCGCCTTCACCGGTGCGGTGGAGCGGCGTATCGGCAAGTTCGAACACGCCTGTGGCGGCACCGTCTTTCTCGATGAAATCGAATCGATGCCGCTGTCGCTGCAGGTCAAGCTGCTACGGGTGCTACAGGAGCGCATGATCGAGCGGCTCGGTTCCAATACGCCCGTGCCACTGGATATTCGTGTCATCGCCGCGACCAAGGTCGACCTCAAGCAGGCCTCCGAAGCCGGCGAATTTCGCGAAGACCTGTACTACCGACTCAACGTGGTCACCCTGCCCATTCCGCCGCTGCGCGAGCGACGCGAGGACATCCCGCTTTTGTTCCAGCACTTCGCCGCCGTGGCCGCGAGCCGCAGCGGCATGGAGGCCCCGCCGCTGGATGCCGCCGGCGTCTCGACTCTGCTGGCCCATGACTGGCCAGGCAATGCCCGGGAATTGCGCAACCTGGCCGAACGCTACGTGCTGCTCGGCGTCACCTGCGACTACCGTCTGGACATGTTGATGGAAGGGGCCGCCACCGACGGCGGCGAACTGCCCCTGCCGCAACAAGTGGAGCTGTTCGAGAAACAGCTGATCAGCCAGTCTCTGGCCCGCCACCACGGGCGCATCGGTGATGTCTGCGAGCACCTCGGCTTGCCACGCAAGACCCTCTACGACAAGCTGCGCAAGCACGACCTGAAGCCCGACCACTACCGCCAGGGCGGCACCGACGACTGAGTCCTCGGCCCCGCTAGCGCCACCGAGAGCGGGGTCAGCGCCAGCCTCCGGGCATCAGCGCCTGGCCCTGCTGAGCCAGCGCCAATAGCCCGTCCCAGGAGGGAAGCCACGGCGCCAGACTCAGGGTCACACACAGCATCGCCAGGGAGTTTCCCGGGTCACGAAAGTCGAAGGGCTTGAACGCGGTGCCGAAGGAGCGCTTCAGGCGCGCGCCTTCCAGATCGACGCTGTAGATCTCATCGAGCAACAGGTGAATGGCGAAGCCTACCGCCAGTGCCCCGCCGTGGGCCCAGGCGAGCGCCTCCGACAACGGAAACAGGCGGTAGCTGATGGCGGAAGTCGCCAGCCCGCACATGGCGCCGGCCAACAGCGAATGCCACAACCCGCGATGCACGGTGAAGCGCGCGAAGACTGCCCCCGCCACATAACGCACACCAAGATAGATGGCGCCACACACCAGCAGCAAGGCGCCGTCGGAGAGCCGTGGTTGCAGCATCACCGCCGCGGCCACCACGGCGGGTACCGCCAGCAGGTTGAAGATCAGGCGAATGGCCTTCGAACTATCGGAATCGATATCCGGCAGAATGCCGCCGAGGGCGGTCAGCGCCAGGATCGGCAGGCTGTCCACCGCGCTCCACAGCCCTGCCTGCCAGCCGCCATGGGCCAGCACCGCGCCGCCGGCGGCGGCCACGCTGAGGTGGGTGCGAAAGTTGGCCATGCCGGGCGTGCCCTCGAATCTCGTCAGATACTGGATAAATGACCAGATTATGACCCGGCAGTTCAATAAAAAACAATCAGTTGGCGACTTTCTTCTCGTCTGTCTGGCCGATGAGGCGCCCCACCAACGACGACGCCCCGTCACTGGGACGGGGCGTCGGTCACCTCTCAAGCATTCCCGGGCGGCACGAGCCTGGCTCAACGGTCGCGGGAAGCCATCAGATACTGATCCTTCAGCTTCACATAGTTGCCCGCGGTGTAGGGAAAGAAGGCCCGCTCCGAGTCCTTGAGCGCGCGCAGCGCCTTGGCCGGATTACCGGCATAGACATGGCCACCTTCGAGGCGCTTGCCTGGGGGCACCACGGCGCCGGCGGCGATGATCACCTCATCCTCGACCACGGCGCCATCCATCACGATAGCGCCCATGCCGACCAGGATGCGGTTACCCAGGGTACAACCGTGCAGCACCGCCTTGTGCCCGATGGTGACCTCGTCACCGATGGTCAGCGGCCAGCCGCCCTGATTGAAATCACTGGCGTGGGTGATATGCAGCACGCTGCCATCCTGAACGCTGGTGCGAGCCCCGATACGGATACGGTGCATGTCGCCACGAATCACCGCCATCGGCCACACCGAGCAGTCATCGCCCAGTTCGACGTCCCCCAGAACCATGCATTGCGGATCGATATAGACCCGTTCGCCCAGCTGCGGCGACGTGCCGTTCCAGGACCTGATGACCGGGAAGCCCGGCGTGTCGGCTGGCATCGATGTGTCTCCTCTCGTGTTGTCACTTGCCCGCCTCCAGGGGCGGCGTGAAGGTCGTCAGATCAGACCGCTGACCAGCACCACGACCACCAGCGGGATCGACACCCAGCGTACCACGGCCCGCCACAGGCGAAAGCCGTTGGGACCCGCGTCGAGCGCTCTGAGCGCCTCCTGTTCCGGCATCACCCAGGCCGCGAAGATGGCGATCAGCAGCCCCCCGAGCGGCAGGAAGACTTCCGGCGGAATGGTGCTGACCAGGCCGAAGAAGGTCATCTGACCGATGAGGTAGACGTCAGATAGCGTCGAGAACGACAGCACACACAGAAGCCCCACCAGCCACACGCACAGGCCAACGACCAAGGCGGCGCTGCGGCGCTTGAGCCCCCAGCCCTGCAGCGTGGCCACCATGGGCTCGGCGAGGTTGATTGATGAGGTCCAGGTCGCCAGCAGCAACAACAGGAAGAACAGCCCCAGCCAGAAGGCCCCGCCGGGCAGGTCGGCGAAGGCCACCGGCAGGGTCACGAAGACCAGGCCCGGGCCTTCCGCCGGGTCCATGCCCTGGGTGAACACCACCGAGAAGATCGCGATACCGGCGAGCAGTGCCACGGCGACATCGAGCACCGCTACCGCCACCGCCGCACCGGGCAGACTCTGGTGGTCCGGCATATAAGCGCCATAGGCCATCAGGGCGCAGGCACCGACCGCCAGGGTAAAGAAGGCGTGGCCCATGGCGTGGATAAACACCATCGGGGTCAGCGCCGAGAAGTCTGGCGTAAACAGCCACTTGAGCGCGGGAACGAAGCCCGCCATGGTCGCGGCATGACCGGCCAGCACGATCAGCAGCAGGTACAACAACGGCATCAGCAGGTTGTTGAGCCGCTCAAGCCCCTTGGACACCCCGGCGGCCACCACCACCATGGTCATCACCAGAAACAGGGTGTGATTGAGGGTCATGCGCAGCGGATCGGCCAGGAAGGCATCGAAACCCGCACCGATCTCCGGCCCGGTCTTGCCGACGAAACCTCCTGAGAAGGCGTTGACCATAAAGTCGATGGACCAGCCGGAGACAACCGAGTAGAACGACAAGATACAGAACACGGTAAAGGCACCGAACAGCCCCAACCAGCGCCAGTGGCCGCTGCTGCCGGCTTGCCTGGCCAGGTGACCGAGAGACTGCATCGGCCCTCGGCGCCCGGCGCGCCCGATCAGTATTTCGGCCATCATGACCGGTAGCCCCAGCAGCACCACGAAGGCGATGTAGAGCAGCAAGAAGGCGGCACCGCCGTTCTCGCCGGTGATGTAGGGAAAGCGCCAGATGTTGCCCAGGCCCACGGCGGCCCCGGTGACGGCCAGGATAAAGGCGCGGCGACTGCTCCAGCGCTCCAGCGTTTGGTTCATGGTGTGTCAGAATCCCGGTCGGTGCATCGAAGGCGGCAAGACTAGCACATTGAAACCGGCCATAGTCGCCCGCATCTTCCCTCTCAATGCTGAACATCAACTGAGGTGCGCATGTCCGCCAACCCGCTGCTCGAGTCCCACACCCTGCCGCCCTTCGGCGACATCCGTCCCGAACACATCGCGCCCGCCATCGACACTCTGCTCAAGGAGTGTCGCCGCGAGACCGAGGCGCTGGTATCCCGCGCCGAGCGCGAGGCCCCCACCTGGGAGAGTCTGGCCGCACCACTCGAGGCCATCAACGACCGCCTGTCCAAGGCCTGGTCGCCGGTGTCCCACCTTAACGGCACCATGAGCACGCCCGAGTTGCGCGAGGCCCATGACGGCTGCCTGCAGGAGCTGTCCGACTACAGCACTTGGCTCGGCCAGCACGAGGGGCTGTTCCGTGCCTGGCAGGCACTGAAAGCCGGACCCGACTGGGCCAAGCTGAACGATGGCCAACGCCGCGCGGTGGAGAACACCCTGCGCGACTTCCGCCTGGCCGGGGTCGACCTGCCCGAGGCCAAGAAGCGTCGCTACGCCGAGATCAAGTCGCGCCTGTCGAGCCTGGCCAGTACCTTCTCCAATCAACTGCTCGATGCCACCCAGGCCTGGTCGCTGGAGCTCGACAGCGCCGAGCGCCTCGCCGGCCTGCCCGACAGCGCCCTGCAGACGCTGGCCGCCAATGCCGAGGCCAAGGGCAAGGCGGGCTATCGCATTACCCTGGACTTCCCGAGCTTCTACCCGGTGTTGAGCTACGCCGACGATCGCGAGCTGCGCCAAGAGGTCTACACCGCCTTCGTCACCCGTGCCTCGGACACCGGCCCCCATGGCGGCGAGTACGACAACGCGCCGATCATGGAAGAGACCCTGGCCCTGCGCCGGGAGCTTGCCGACCTGCTCGGGTTCGCCACCTACGCCGACCTGTCGCTGGCCACCAAGATGGCCGATAGCCCCCAGCAGGTACTGGGCTTTCTGGACAACCTGGCCGAGCGCGCACTGGCCCAGGGCCACGAGGAGTTCAGTGAGCTCACGGACTACGCCCGGGACGAACTCGGCATCGACGACCTGTCGCCGTGGGATGTCGGCTACGCCTCCGAGAAGCTGCGCGAGGCGCGCTACGCCATCTCCGATGAGCAGTTAAGGCCCTACTTCCCGGCGCCGCGCGCGGTCGATGGCCTGTTCTCGGTGGTCGAACGGCTCTACGGAGTCAGCGTCAGCGAAGACCCCACGGCCCCGAGCTACCATCCGGATGTGCGCTTCTATCGTATCTTCGACAAGAACACGCCCATCGCCGGCTTCTACCTCGATCTCTACGCCCGCGAAGGCAAGCGGGGCGGTGCCTGGATGGACGAGTGCCGAGTGCGCCGTCGCCACGAAGGCGAGCTGCAGCTACCGGTGGCCTACCTGACCTGCAACTTCACCCGCCCGGTGGGCGATAAGCCGGCGGCACTGACCCACGACGAAGTCACCACCCTGTTCCACGAGTTCGGTCACGGCTTGCATCACATGCTGACCCAGCAGGACGTCGCCGATATCTCCGGCATCAACGGGGTGGCCTGGGACGCGGTGGAGCTGCCAAGCCAGTTCATGGAGAACTTCTGCTGGGAGCGCGAGGGACTCGACCTGATCTCCGGCCATGTCGATAGCGGCGAGCCGCTGCCCGATGAGCTGTTCAAGCGCCTCACCGCGGCACGCAACTTCCAGTCGGCCATGGGCATGCTGCGCCAGGTCGAACTGTCGCTGTTCGACTTCCGCCTGCATCTGGAGAAGGCCGCCCCCTCCGCCACCGATATCCAGGCGCTGCTCGATGAAGTACGCGATGCCGTCTCGGTGGTGCCTCGGGTCGAGTTCAACCGCTTCCAGAACGGCTTCGGCCACATCTTCGCCGGTGGTTATGCGGCGGGCTACTACAGCTACAAGTGGGCCGAAGTGCTGTCTGCCGATGCCTGGAGCGCCTTCGAAGAGGCCGGCATCTTCGACCCCGAAACCGGCTCGCGCTTCCGCCGCGAGATTCTCGAGCAGGGCGGAGCCCGGGACGCCGCAGAACTGTTCAAGGCGTTCCGCGGCCGCGAGCCCAGCATCGATCCGCTGCTGACCCAAAGCGGCATCCGCGCCGCCTGACGCTCACCATCCTTACCGACGCCCCGCCTGCCGGGGCGTCGGCGTTTCACAGGAGGCCTCATGGCCGTCATCAAACGCTTTATTGCCGGCGTCATCTGCCCCCGCTGCGCCGAGATGGATCGCATCCGCGCCTGGGAGCAGAACGGCGTGCGCTACCGTGAGTGCGTCAACTGCGACTTCTTCGAGCAGCTCGCCGTCGAAGACGATGCCGTCGATGAACTCACCACCCGCGTCAATCGGCCCGACGAGACCCCAGCAGGCGACGAGCTTCAGCCGGTGAGGATTCTCGACCCCAAAGGCCGCCCCTGACGCCGCAGCGCAGCGCCATAGAACACACCTCGGGCTGACCCTGGCGTGAGGTGTGCCGGACGCTTGGCCCGCGCCAGTCACCCGCGCCAGTCACCCGCGCCAGTCACCCGCGTCGTCGACCGTCACCCGCCCCCTTGGCCAATTGGCACCCCGACGAAGGGCGGTCGACCGTCCTTCGTCACGCGCCACGCAACCGTGCGGATTCCCACACAGGTTCCACCGCCGGCCGTGCGGAAGTTCGGACGATTCACGCCGAGCCGGCTTCGACTTTTGTCGAACAAAAACCCGTCAACACCTTGTTTTTCTTTGCTTCATGCCAACACGGCACACCCATTGCGATACCTATTGTGATAGTCAGCAAGCGTTGACCGGGCCGCCGGTCTGCTCCACCACAGCGTCTACGCTGCAGTTGGAGCACTTCACAATCATAATTGCACCGCATTGGGAGACACTTCATGAGCACGCCTTCTCGGATTCTCACCGCCACCCTCGCCAGCACCTTCGCCGGCACCCTGCTGATCGCAGGCGCCGCCCAGGCCGATCGTGAGGACTGGCCAGAGAGCTTCACCGTAGGCACCGCAAGCCAGGGTGGCACCTACTTCGTCTACGGTTCCGGCTGGGCCAACCTCGTCGCCGATCAGCTCGGCCTGTCCGGCGGCGGTGAAGTCACCGGCGGTCCGACCCAGAACCTGGCGTTGGTCCACGGTGGCGACGTCGCCTTCGGCCTGACCACCATGGGCCCCGCCGCCGACGCCGTGGCCGGCAAGAGCCCGCTGGCGCCCGGGGTGGCCATGGACAACGTCTGTGCCATGTTCCCGATGTACGAGACGCCGTTCTCGATCACCGCCCTGACCGACAGCGGCATCACCTCCATCTCCGAGATCCCCGACGGTGCCCGCATCGGCTTCGGTCCGGCGGCCTCCACCTCCGACACCTACTTCCCGGCGATCCTCGAGGAGCTCGGCGTCAACTTCGAGCGCCGCAACGGCGGCTGGTCGGATCTTGGTGGCCAGCTTCAGGATGGCCTGCTGGACGTCATCGCCTTCGCTGCCGGCATCCCGATCCCGGCAGTCAGCCAGCTCGAAGTCCAGACCGACGTGAACATCGTCCAGTTCACCGAAGAAGAGCAGCAGCAGATCATCGACGCCTTCCCGGTGTCCGACTTCCAGATCCCGGCCAGCACCTACACCACTCTGGAAGAGGACGCCCGTGCCGTTTCCATGTGGAACTTCGCCATTGCCGGGTGCGATCTGCCCGAGGACTTCGTCTACGAAGTCACCAAGCTGACCATGGAAAACAACGACAAGATGATGGACATCCACCGCAGCGCGGCGACCACCATCCCCGAGAACGTCAAGTACAACACCGTGCTGCCGTTCCACCCGGGTGCCGCTCGCTGGTACGAAGAGAACGGGGTCGACATCGACCCGGCCCTGATCAAGCAGTAAACGCCTGAACATCCCCGCGGCGTGCGCGCCGCGGGGATCGCATCACGCCGGTCCTCCCCAAGGTATCCACCCATGACCCATACTCCCGATTCTCCCCGCGATGAGCGCGATGACGTCGTCACGCCCATCGTTGTCGAGGGCGTCGATGAAGACGCCGTCGAGCCCAACCGCCGCCTGTTCGAAGGGTGGAAGTGGTGGCTATTCGGCATTCTCGCCATCGCCTATTCCGTTTTTCACCTGTATTCGCTGAACATCTATCCGATCGAGACCTGGTCGTTTCGCATCATCCACATCTGTGGCGCCCTGGTGCTCGGTTTCGGTCTTTATGCCGGTACTCGCTTCGCCGATGACGACGGCAAAGCCTCGCCGCTATGGCACACGGTTGCCGCGTGGCTGGCGATGATTCCCGCCGCCTACGCCCTGATCCAGACCTTCCTGATGCAGCAGACCATGGCCGCCGGCGCCATGCGCATCGAACCCGCGGTCGAGGCCTGGCACTTTGGCTTCCCGCTGATCCTGGCCACCGCCGTGGCGATCCTGCTGAGCTGGACCCAGCGCGACCACCGTGGCCGCCTGCCGGTTGCGGATCTCGTCCTGATGGTCTGCGCCATGGCCGTCGCCAGCTACCTGCTGGTCATGTTCAACAGCCCCCTGCGCGCCTCCACCGGCACCTCCTTCGCGCCCATGGGCATTTCCTATGCCGCCATCGCCGGCTCCGCCCTGATTCTCGAGTTGACGCGTCGTGTGGCCGGCCTCGCCCTGGTGGTCATCTCCGCCATCTTCCTGCTGTACGTGTTCGCCGGACCCTGGCTGCCGGGCTTTCTCGGCTACCCGGGCCTGTCGGTCGGGCGCTTCTTCAGCCAGGTCTATACCGACGCCGGCGTGCTCGGTCCGACCACCGCGGTGTCGTCGACCTACATCATTCTGTTCATCATCTTCGCCGCCTTCCTGCAGGCGTCGAAGGTCGGTGACTACTTCGTCAACTTCGCCTTCGCCGGCGCCGGTCGCGCTCGCGGCGGCCCGGCCAAGGTCTCCATCTTCGCCTCCGGCCTGATGGGCATGATCAACGGCACCAGCGCCGGTAACGTGGTCTCCACCGGCTCGCTGACCATTCCGCTGATGAAGAAGGTCGGCTACCCGGCCCGAAGCGCCGGCGCCATCGAGGCAGCGGCCTCCACCGGCGGCCAGATCATGCCGCCGATCATGGGCGCAGGCGCCTTCATCATGGCCGAGATTACCGGCATCCCGTATACCGAGATCGCCATCGCCGCCATCATTCCGTCCATTCTCTACTTCGCCTCCGTCTACTTCATGGTCGACTTCGAGGCCGCCCGCAAGGGCATGCGCGGCATGCGCAAGGAAGAGATTCCGCAGTTCTCCAAACTGATCAAGCAGGTCTACCTGTTCGCGCCGATCATCATCCTGGTGGCCGCCCTGTTCATGGGCTACTCGGTGATCCGCGCCGGCACCCTGGCGACCGCTTCCGCCGCCGTGGTCAGCTGGCTGTCACCGCACAAGATGGGCATCAAGTCGATCCTCAAGGCGCTCAGCCTGGCCGGCACCATGTCGATCCAGATCATCGCCGTGTGCGCCTGCGCCGGCCTGATCGTCGGCGTCATCGCCCTGACCGGGGTCGGCGCGCGCTTCTCGTCGCTGCTGCTGGGGCTTGCCGGTGTCAGCCAACTGCTGGCGCTGGTCTTCGCCATGTTGATCAGCATCCTGCTCGGCATGGGCATGCCCACCACCGCCGCTTATGCCGTGGCCGCCTCGGTGGTCGCGCCGGGCCTGATCGACATCGGCATCCAGCCGTTGGTGGCCCACTTCTTCGTGTTCTATTTCGCGGTGGTCTCGGCGATCACCCCGCCGGTTGCGCTGGCCTCCTACGCCGCGGCGGGCATCTCCGGCGACAATGCCATGGGCACCTCGGTCGCGTCGTTCAAGATCGGCCTAGCCGCCTTCATCGTGCCGTTCATGTTCTTCTACAGCCCGGCCATGCTGATGGAAGGCAGCTGGCTGCAGATCCTGCGCGTCGGCGCCACCGCGACGATCGGCATCGTGCTGCTGTCGGCAACGGTTCAGGCCTGGTTCTTCGGGCCGGTAAAGGCCTGGCAGCGTCTGGTCATGCTGGTGGGAGCGATGTTCCTGATCTACGGCGGTATCTACACCGACCTTGCGGGCCTCGCCATCGGCGCCGGCCTGGTCATGATGCAGCGTAGCAGTCACGGTGGTGCCAAACCGGCTACCTCGAGTTAAGAGCACCCCGGCAAACCCACCGCCATCGACACAACGAGGCCCCGCCAATGACGGGGCCTCGTTGTTTTCATGTCGCCGTTCCTCGCATCGCACGACGCATCCACGCCCGCTAACTCGACCGCTATCTCGACCGGCTGCCCGGCGCAAGGCGGCCCTTGGCGGAGCGGCGCCCGGCCGGGTGCGCGACGCGATACTCGACTCGACACCTGGCTCAGCGTCAACCAAACAACGAGGAGCTGGTCGGCCCGTCCCTGAACGCAGCACGGCCCCGCCAATGGCGGGGCCGTGCGGGTACTAAGTTAGCACCGCCCGGGACATATCCGTACTGGCTGGCCGGACGCGGCGCTATCGGCGCCCGGTGATGTTATCAACGACCTTCAGCACCGGCGCGGCCTGGTTCAAGGTATAGAAATGCAGGCCCGGGGCGCCGCCGTCCAGCAGACGCTGGGACAGCCGTGAAATCACCTCCTCGCCGAAGGCCGCGATGGACTCGCTGTCATCGCCGTAGGCCTCGAGCTGCTTGCGGATCCAGCGCGGGATTTCGGCGCCGCAGGCATCGGAGAACCGCGCCAGCTTGGAGTAATTGGTGATCGGCATGATGCCCGGAATGATCGGTGCTTCGACACCGAGCGCGCGCGCGCGGTCGACGAAGTGGAAGTAGGCATCGGCGGTGAAGAAGTACTGGGTGATGGCAATATCCGCGCCGGCCTTCATCTTGCGCGCGAAGTTCTCAAGGTCGCGCTCATAGCTCGACGCCTGGGGGTGGGACTCCGGGTAGGCGGCCACGGCGATCTCGAAATGATCTCCGGTCTCTTCGCGGATGAATTCCACCAGCTCATTGGCATAGCGCAGTTCACCGATGCCGCCCATGCCCGACGGCAGGTCGCCACGCAGCGCCACCAGGCTATCGATGCCCTGGGCCTTGTAGTCGTGGAGCAGCTCACGCAGCTGGCTCTTTTCACT
The DNA here is from genome assembly GCF_052645355.1 of Halomonas sp. V046. Classification (NCBI taxonomy): domain Bacteria; kingdom Pseudomonadati; phylum Pseudomonadota; class Gammaproteobacteria; order Oceanospirillales; family Halomonadaceae; genus Halomonas; species Halomonas sp. V046. Next base: position 433,100 of record NZ_JBQXYF010000002.1, on the reverse strand, counting down.
GCCGACGCAAGACAGGTGAGGCGCGGTGGAGATTCCGCACTCGCGGACCGCATTGACCGTGGAAATGGTCCGATTCTGGGTGGAGCCTCCGGCGCCGTAGGTCACCGAGAAGAACCGCGGGTTGCGCTCGGCGAGCATATCGCGGGTGTGCATCAGCTTTTCACGCCCGGCGTCGGTGTTGGGCGGGAAGAATTCGAAGCTGATACCCAGCGGATGCTCTTGTGCGCTCATGGCGGTTTCCTCGCGGTTGTCGGCGGCGGTGGCCGGCAGATGTCTCATGAAGGGAGTGCAGGATCCTGGCGTCGCGCCGGCACCTTGGCACCGTCGTCTGACCCGACGGAAGCGGATTCTCCCTGAAGCTGGCAGCTATTGTGACGGCTCGCCCAAGTCGCGACCAATGAAAGTTTCGTCGGTCACTATCAATTTCATTCATATAAAAACGGCACGAAGCATAACCAACGGTTCTAAAAATACCCCGCCATCTCGATCCCTCCTCGCACCGACTGACAGCGCGAGCCTGGCCCGGCATTATGTCCCCTTCAGGATAAGGACATCACCATGGCACTCGATCCCTCCGCCCTGATGGGCCCCCTCTGGACGCTGCTCGCCTTCGTCGGACTCGGCGTGCTCGCCGCCCGACGGCTGCGCATCGATCCGCGCCCCATCGCCACACTGCTCATCTATCTGATCGCACCGCTGACCTTCTTTCGCGCCCTGGTGCTGGGCGGCCCCACGCCCGACTACCTGGCGCTGACCGCCGCGCTGTTCGTGACCGCGAGCCTGGTGGCACTGGCGGTCAACGCCGTAGCCCGGCGTCTGATGCCAGGAGAAGAAGGCGCGGTGCTGGCGTTCTCGGCCGGCACCGGCAATACCGGTTATTTTGGCCTGCCGGTGGCGCTGGTGCTGCTGCCGCCCCAGGGCGTCACCCTGTACCTGTTCTGCGTGCTCGGGGTGACCCTGTATGAGTTCACGGTGGGCTTTTACCTGAGCGCCCGCGGGCGCTTCACGGTGCGTGACAGCCTGGTCAAGATCGCGCGACTGCCACTGCTTTACGCCTTTCTCGCGGCGCTGCTGGTGGAGGCGCTGGCCGTGGAGGTGCCGACCGCGGTGATGTCGGCCCTCGAGGTGTTCCCGTCGACCTACACCCTGCTCGGCATGATGATCATCGGCATGACCCTGGGCCGAGTGTCGCTGCGCGCCATCGACACCCGCTTCATCGGCGCCTGCGTCGCGGTTCGCTACGTCCTGTGGCCGGTGCTGATGCTGGGTGCGGTCATGGCGCTTAAGGCAAGCGTTGGCCTGTCCCAGGAGCTCGCCCTGGCACTATTGCTGGTCGGCGTCGTGCCGATGGCCGCCAACGTGGTGGTGGTAGCCATGGAACTGGGCATCGCCCCGGAGAAGGGTGCGATGGCGGTGTTGATCACGACCCTGGCGGCGCCGGTGGTCATTCCGCTGTACCTGAGCGGCATGCTGGCGATGGTGGGATAGCCCACCGCGTCAATCATCGCTGAAGTCGGTGGCTACCAGCACCTGCCGACCCGAGGGGCGCCGACGCAGTGCCTCGGTGTAGCGCACCAACGAAGGTACCTCGGCGGCGAGCGTCGCCGCCTGCGGCAACCCCAACACGTAGTCGAGAATCGGCGCGGCCATGGCATCGGCCAGGGAAAACGCGTCACCGACCAGAAAGTCACGCTGCCCCAGCTGGCGCGTGAGAAGGCCTAGCTGACGCCGGACTTCGGGCTCTGACTCGCGAACCTTGTCGTCACGCACACCGCCAGCCTCTCCCATGGGAAACACGAACTCGGCCAGGTACCGCGACATCAGGGTGTCATCGACGTAGAGCGATAGCGCCGAGCACCACTGATCGACCTGGGTCCGCAACCAGACATCAGAGGGCTGAAGGGGCGGACCGTCGAATGCGGCGTCCAGGTAGCGACAGATCGTCGTTGTCTCATACACCACGCGCTGGCCGTGGAGAAGCACCGGAACACGACAGAATGGGTTGATCGAGGCGAGTTCCGGGCTCTTGAACCCATAGCGTCGGCCCTCGACGTCCAGACCGGCACAGAAGGGAATGCCTTTTTCGTGGCACACCAAGGCGACGCTGCGCACCAGGTTGCTGAACCTGGGCCCTACGATATGAACGGACGACATACGGCCTCCCTGAGCCCCTCGGCTCGTCTGGGCGACGCCGCCCTCGCGGCGCTATCGCCTCAGTATGGACCATCGACACCCTTACCTTCAGCGCAGTGTCACCACCGAGGAGGGTGGCCGATGTGGAAGCCTTTCCGGGTTGCCAAAAATCGCAGCACCCTGTGGATCTCCTCCGACTTTCACCCCAATAACTAGCCAGGAAACTCCGGCGCTACCAGCACGGCCTTGCCGGATGCCCGTTCCCGCAGGCGCTCGACGTAGGCTTCCACGCGTGGCGCCTTGTCGATCAGACCCCGCGCCGGCGGCGTACCCACGAGATAGTCGAGCATCGGCGCGGCGATGGCGTCGGCCAGCGTGAAGGTCTTTCCGACCAGGTAGTCACCGTCGCCCAGCTGCTGCTCGAGGATCGCCAGCACGCGTGCGACATCCGGCGTGGCTTCGCGTACCTGGTCTTCCCGCACGCTGCCGTCGGGCCCCTTGGGGAAAACGAGCTCAAGCAGGTAACGCCGCACAATGGCCTGGTCGACCTGGGTCGAGAGTGCCGCGCACCATTGGTCGACCTGGGCACGCTGGACGCTATCGGTCGGCTGCAGGGCCGGGCCATCGAACTCGGCATCGAGATAGCGACAGATGCTGGCCGTCTCGAACAGGCTGTGCTCGCCGTGGATCAGCACCGGCACCTTGTCGAAGGGGTTAAGCGTTGTGAGCTCCGGCGCGTGCAGGCCGTAGCGAGTACCGCCATGGGTCATGCCGGCATCGAACTCGATGCCCTTCTCATGGCAGGTCAACATCACGCTGCGCACGAAGTTGCTGAACGTCGGGCCGATAATATGAACCGCGGACATGATCATCTTCCTCTGCAAGCAGGCGACACCGAGAGCCGGTATCCACGCGAGGCCATCCCCGCGCTACCCAAAGCATGGCAAGCCACGGCAGATGTTCAAGAATATATGCCGTGGCTTGCCAATTGGATCATCCAGCCACGATCAACGTTGGAGAGCCCTCTCCCCGGCGTCACGGCACGACCGCCAGGGGACACAGAAAGCCCATCAAGCCCCGGCCAATACGCCTGCGCCGTGAGGGACCATGACCGGCTCCTCTTCGATCACCCGCCCCTGCCAGTCGATCAACGCCAGCTGGCCGTTGGGGCGTTCGATCAGCGCCGTGCAGTGCTCTACCCAGTCGCCGTCGTTGCAGTACAGCACGCCGTGGCGCACGCGAAAGCCGGCCTTGTGGATGTGTCCTGTGAAGAAAGCCCATCAGGCCCCGGCCAGCGCGCCTGCGCCGTGAGGGACCATGACCGGCTCCTCTTCGATCACCCGCCCCTGCCAGTCGATCAACGCCAGCTGGCCGTTGGGGCGTTCGATCAGCGCCGTGCAGTGCTCTACCCAGTCGCCGTCGTTGCAGTACAGCACGCCATTGCGCACGCGAAAGCCGGCCTTGTGGATGTGTCCTCCGACATAGCCATCCAGCCCTTCGCGCGCGGCCTGATGCAGCGCCGCCTGCTCGAACTGGGCAACGTAGCGCTGGGCGGCGCCGATACGCCCCTTCACCGCGCCCGATAGCGACCAATAGGGCATACCCAGCGCCGAGCGCGTCTTGTTGCACCAGCGATTGAGCGCCAGCACGAACTGATGCATGCCATCGCCAAGCGCCAGAAGCCAGGGCGCGACCCGCACGTGGGTGTCGAACTCGTCGCCGTGGCTGATCAGCAGGCGGCGGCCATCGGCGGTTTCATGAATCGCCCGACGCTCGATGCTGACACGATGCACCTGCAAGCCACACAGGCGCCGTAGCGCCGCATCGTGATTGCCGGGAATATAGACGATCTCGCAGCCGCCCCTGGCCAGGCGCAGCAGTCTGGCCACCAGGCGCTGCTGCTCGGCCGGCAAGGCCGCACGCCGATGCATGGCGATCAGGTCGATGATGTCACCGACCAGATACAGCCGCTCTGGGCGCACCCGGCGCAGCAGTCGCGACAGCAGTGCCGCCTGGCAGTCTCGTGTGCCAAGGTGCAGATCGGAGATGAAGAGAGTTCGAACGGTCAGCGGGGTAGCCATGGGCGATCTCCTGTGAACGCCCGTTCAGCCTGCCCACCGGCAATGACAACGTCGTGGCACCCGGGTGACCAAGCAATGACCGTCGTGGCTCTTCGCTCCCCGATCCCGCACTCCCCGGTCCCGCGCATTCGCCAGTCCCACGCGCTCCCCCCGGTCCCGCGTGGCCCGCGTCGATGGCCCCACAGCGCCGCTGCGTGAGCTGGCCCCTGGCGATCAGCCTCGACGTCGGTCCCCAACATTGCCCTGTGCCACCCATCAGTAGCGATAGTGATCCGGCTTGTAGGGCCCGTCGACCGCGACCCCGGTGTACTGCGCCTGCTCCTCGGTGAGTCGGGTGATCACCCCGCCGAAGCCTTCGACCATGTAGCGTGCAACCTCCTCATCGAGATGGCGCGGCAACACCGTGACCTCGATGGCCGCCTGGCGCTCATCGCCCTCGAGCTCGGCGAAGCGTCGGCCGTCGAAGCGCCGCTCGAACAGATGCATTTGCGCCAGCACCTGGTTGGCGAAGGAGCCGTCCATGACCCGGGAAGGATGCCCGGTGGCATTGCCCAGATTGACCAGGCGCCCCTCGGACAGCAGGTAGAGCACGTTACGACTCTGAGGGTCGATAGCCTGGCCCGGAGCGGCGTCGCGATAGACCTTGTGCACCTGGGGCTTGACCTCCTCCCACTGCCAGCGGCGGCGCATGAAGGCGGTATCGATCTCGCTGTCGAAGTGGCCGATGTTGCACACCACGGCGCCGTTTTTCAGGGCCCCGAGCATGGCCGCGTCGCAGGCGCCGATATTGCCGGTGCAGGTGACCACCAGATCGATCTTGCCAAGCAGCGCCTGATCGACGCTGTCCTCGCCGCGGTTGATGCCGTCGCGATGCGCGGAGACGACCTCGAAGCCGTCCATGCAGGCCTGCATGGCACAGATCGGATCGATTTCGGCGATCCGGACGATCATGCCTTCCTGGCGCAGCGAGGCCGCCGAGCCCTTGCCGACGTCACCGTAGCCCATCACCAAGGCCTGCTTGCCGGCCAGCAGATGGTCGAGCCCGCGCTTGATGGCGTCGTTGAGGCTATGGCGACAGCCGTACTTGTTGTCGTTCTTGGACTTGGTCACGGCGTCGTTGACGTTGATCGCCGGCACCATCAGCTCGCCCAGGCGGGCCATGTCCAGCAGGCGATGGACCCCGGTGGTGGTCTCTTCGCTGATGCCATGCACCGCAGCGAGCTTGTCGGCATGACTGGCGTGCAGCCGCAGGGTGAGATCGCCGCCGTCATCCAGCACCAAGTTAGGCGTCCAGCCGCCCGGGCCGGCCACGGTCTGCTCGATGCACCACCAGAACTCGTCCTCGCTTTCGCCCTTCCAGGCGAACACCGGAATCTCGGCTGCTGCAATGGCCGCGGCGGCGTGATCCTGGGTCGAGAAGATGTTGCACGACGACCAGCGCACCGACGCTCCCAGATCGATGAGGGTCTCGATCAGCACCGCGGTCTGAATCGTCATATGGATACAGCCGGCGATGCGCGCGCCCGCAAGCGGCTGGGCGTCGCGATACTTGGCGCGAATCGTCATCAGCGCCGGCATCTCGCTCTCGGCGATGCGAATCTCACGCCGGCCCCAGTCGGCAAGCCCCATATCGGCCACGCGGTAGTCGTCGAAGGCACCGAGCGCCGCGGATGCTGGTGCGACAGGGGACGATGCATCACCTGGCGAAGAAGAGGCAACTGAGGCGTTGGAAGCCTGGTTCGGGGTCATGCCGGTCTCCTGACTCGGGACACTGAAACATCGCGCTGCCCCTCACTATAGGCAGCTAAGGCGCAGGCTCGCCAACGCCGAGGCGGCGGCTACTGGCGAATCCACCGGCGAAGCCCTCCACGCCTGCCGCGCCCAACCGAGCCACCAGCGTCACGACCTCGGGGTGGGTAGCGAAGTCTCGCCAGGCCCTCGCCCTGACCTCGCCGATCCCGTCCACCGAGCGCCAGTCATCGACGCTGCGCCGGGCGATCTCGGCCCAGGTGGCGGGCAACACATCGGGCAAGGGCGGCGCGCCGAGGGCCACCAGCCAGCGGCGAAAGCCGCGTTTCTCGGCGCCGGCAAGGCGCCTTGCCAGGTCCTCGGCGGCTTGCTCACCGATACCCGGCACCTCACGTAGCTGGCGCCGAACGAGGGAGCGCCAGGCCAGCACGTCGTCGACCAGTCCTGCCTCGACCAGCGCCGCCCAGGTCCCCGGCCCGATGCCGTCAAGGGCGAGCGCCCGGTCGCCCCCCAACCAGTCGAGTCGCGCGAGAAACTGCTCGCGACAACCTTGCGTCGGGTGCCAGCAACTCAGCGGGTGATAGCGTTCGGGGTCCGGCGCCGTGACCGCCGCTCGCCTGACGGCTCGCCAGGCCACGGCATCGAGACGAGGAATGACCGACCCGGCCAGACGGATGACCACCTCGTCACCGGGCGCAAGGTCGAGCCGGCGCCAGCGCTGGAGGCTGCCGAGGCTGACGTAGCGCAGCGTGCGATCATCGATACGAACCGGCTCGAGGCGTGCCATGGGGGTAATCCGCCCGGTGCGACCGATGCGAAACTCGATGGCCCGCACCTCGGCCAGGGCTTCCCTGGGCGGGTACTTCCAGGCCGCCGCCCAGTCCGGAGGCTCGGCTAGCCAGGTATCGCCCCCCGGCCGGTGCCCTTGTCGCAGCACCACGCCGTCGGTGGCAAATGGCAAGGGCGAGGCGTACCAGCGCTCGCGCCACCGCGAGACCTCGCTAAGATCATCGACCGCCACGCTGAAGCGCGCACTCTCGTCGAAGCCGAGCCGGGTCAGGCCCGCCAGACGCTCTGGCAAGGCGTCGGGCCCGTCCGGCCAGCCCCAGACGAAAAGGCCGAGACGACGACCAAGCTCTTCGCCGAGTTCATCACGCGCCAGCCAGCCGGCGACCTGGCTGCGCGCGCCGGCGCTGCCGTCATCGCGCTGCACGTGCCCCTCGCTACGCAGGTAGAGCTCCCCTTGCAGCACCAGGCGATCATCCCGGGAGAGATCGCGCCAGGCATCGCTCAGCCGGGCGGGTATCGCGTCAATGACGCGGCCATGACGAATCCAGTCCTGCCCCGAATGTCCGTCGCCGCGGCTGATCACCGCGCCGAGTTCACCCTCCTGATAGACCAGGCTCACCGCGACCCCATCGACCTTGGGCTGGACCCAGGCGCCGGGGTGACGCGCAAGCCAGGCCGCGACCTCATCGCGCCCGGCGAGCTTGGCAAGCCCCGTCTGGGGATAGGGGTGGGAGCGCACCTCGCCCGTGGGTGATGGCAGGGCCACATTAGGCTCCAGGGCGACCCTCGGAAAGCAGGTTCTCAGCGCTGCCAGCCGGGCCTGCGCCTGATCGTAGACATCGTCGCTGACCGGAGAACTGCCGTCCCGCCGATAGGCAAGGTTCCACGCGCCCAGGCGCTCGCTCAAGCGCGATAGCTCCTGTTCAGCCTGCTCGCCAGGCCAGTCCGGACACTCCGCCAACAGCGGCGACGACACCCCCAGTGCAGCCAAGAGAACCGCTACCATGAGACCCCGCGGCCGCGGACATCTCCTCGATAGCTCACCCCAGGTGCCACCGCGCCTTTGTTTCCACCCCCGGTTCTCTCGACAGCCCCGGCGTCCTCTCCCAAGCCGCCGACTCGCCCAGCACTTGTCGCTCAAGGTCGCGTCTCTCGGCATGTTTCCCTCTCCCTTCGGCCAGCCTTTCTCGTACTAGAAAAGCTAATCCACAATGGCCGGAAACAGGACACGCCCGCGCGACAGACAGCAGAACCCTCGCCCAGGCATCGAAGCCATGCCGAAGCGCGGGGTACGTCGAAGCACAAAGGCGCTACGAGGCGCGCAAGAGGGAACACAAAGAGGGAACACAAAAAAGCCCCACCGGCCGGCGGGGCTATGTTACTTGAAGATGATCGCCAGACCTGGCGTCGCCCAGGCCGGGGGCCCAATCAGGCCGCCCAACCGACGAGCATCTTCTGTGTCGCCGACCTAGAGACCCGCCGCGGCGCGCAGATCGTCGGCGCGATCGATCTTCTCCCAGGGGAAGGCGGTAAAGGTCTCGGTCTGGCTCTCGCCGTTGGTGTCGGTCCAGGTATAGCTGGTCTCGAACGGCTCGCGCCCGAAGTGGCCGTAGGCCGCCGTCAACTGATACATCGGGTGCAGCAGGTCGAGCATGCGGGTGATCGCATTGGGGCGCAGATCGAAGTGCTCACGCACCAGCGCGACGATGCGCTCGTCGTCGATCTTGCCAGTGCCGAAGGTGTTGACCGAGACAGAGGTCGGCTCGGCGACACCGATGGCATAAGACACCTGGATCTCGCAGCGCTCGGCGAGGCCTGCGGCAACGATGTTCTTGGCCACGTAGCGACCGGCGTAGGCGGCACTGCGGTCGACCTTGGACGGGTCCTTGCCGGAGAAGGCGCCGCCACCGTGGCGGGCCATGCCGCCGTAGGTATCGACGATGATCTTGCGTCCGGTGAGGCCGCAATCCCCTACCGGCCCCCCGATGACGAACTTGCCGGTCGGGTTGATGTGGTACTGGGTGGCATCCGACAGCCACTCGGCCGGCAACACCTGCTCGATGATCTCGCGCTTGACCATCTCGCGCAGCTGCTTCTGGTCGATGTCCGGGTCATGCTGGGTCGACAGCACCACCGCCTCGACGGCACAGGGCTTGCCCGCTTCGTTGTAGCGGAAGGTCAACTGGCTCTTGGCATCCGGGCGCAGCCACGGCAACAAGCCACGCTTTCGAAGCTCGGCCTGACGCTCCACCAGCCGATGGCTGTAATGAATCGGCGCCGGCATGTAGGACTCGGTTTCGTTGGTGGCGTAGCCGAACATCAGGCCCTGGTCACCGGCTCCCTGGTCCTCGGGCTTGGAGCGGTCGACGCCCTGGGCGATCTCGACGCTCTGCTTGCCGATCAGATTGAGCACCCCGCAGGTCTCGCCGTCGAAGCCAACGTCGGAAGAGGTGTAGCCGATATCCAGGATCACCTTGCGCACCAGATCCTCGAGATCGACCCATGCCGAGGTAGTGATCTCACCGGCAACGATGGCAACGCCGGTCTTGACCAGCGTCTCGCAGGCCACTCGGGCGTTCTTGTCTCGGGCGATCAGGGCGTCGAGCACCGCATCGGAAATCTGGTCGGCAATCTTGTCCGGGTGTCCTTCGGAGACGGACTCGGAGGTAAACAGGGAGTATTCGCTCATGGCGTCCTCGACCCTCTGTAGGCTAAGCGGCAGGCGGGCCTGGCAGATGAAAACAGGGCCGGTCGTGATGCACGACCGCAGTATGCAGATTCCGGATGGACCTGACGGGGCGAAATTCTACACGCTCGCCCGGCGCCTTCCTAGCGAGTTGCCGCGCCGGTCTCGCCAGCGCATGCCCCGGATCATGGGCGTTCGATTTGATGGACGCCGCGTTTCCGGCGACAATAACGCCCCTATCGATTCGCGCCGCCCCGACTCGCAGTCAAGACCGGCGGCGCTCCCAAAGCCACCAGTGCAGCCGGCCCAAGGCTCGGCGCGCGTCAGCCATTGCCACTTTGCTGTAGGCGAGGAGCCCTCAATGCCGTCCCGTTTCGAACTGGCCAACGCCATTCGCGCCCTGTCCATGGATGCTGTCCAGAAGGCCAACTCCGGTCACCCCGGCGCCCCCATGGGCATGGCCGACATCGCCGAAGTGCTGTGGAACGACTACCTCGTCCACAATCCGTGTGACCCGAAATGGTCCAACCGCGATCGCTTCGTGCTGTCCAACGGTCATGGCTCCATGCTGCTCTACTCGCTGCTGCACCTGTCCGGCTATGACCTGGGCCTGGAACAACTGCAGAACTTCCGCCAGCTGCACGCCAAGACCGCCGGCCACCCGGAGTACGGCTACGCGCCGGGCGTCGAGACCACGACCGGCCCGCTGGGCCAGGGCCTGGCCAATGCCGTGGGCATGGCGATCGCCGAGCGCACCCTGGCGGCCCAGTTCAACCGCCCCGGCCACACCATCGTCGATCACTACACCTATTGCTTCGTCGGCGATGGCTGCCTGATGGAGGGCATCTCCCACGAGGTATCCTCGCTGGCCGGCACCCACAAGCTCGGCAAGCTGATCACGTTCTATGACGACAACGGCATCTCCATCGACGGCGACGTCGACGGCTGGTTCACCGATGACACCGCCAAGCGCTTCGAGGCCTATGGCTGGCACGTGGTGTCTGGCGTCGACGGCCACAAGCCCGACGAGGTCAAGGCCGCGATCGAGATGGCCCGTACCCATGACGACCGCCCGAGCCTGATCATCTGCAAGACCATCATCGGCTTCGGCGCGCCGAACAAGCAAGGCAAGGAAGAGAGCCACGGCGCCGCCCTCGGCGAGTCTGAAGTGGCGGCCGCTCGCGAGCAGCTCGGCTGGTCCCATGCCCCCTTCCATATCCCCGAAGACATCTATCAGGGCTGGGAGGCCTGCGAGCGTGGCCAGAAGCACCAGGACGACTGGCAGGCCCGCTTCGAGCGCTATCAGGACGCTCATCCAGACCTCGCCCGCGAGTTCCAGCGTCGCCAGAAGGGCACCCTGCCGAGCGAGCTCAACACCGAGGCGCTAGTCGAAGCGGCCCAGGAAAAGGCCGAGTCGCCGGCCTCGCGCAAGGCCTCGCTGAACTGCCTCAATGAGCTCGGCCCGCAACTGCCGGAACTGCTCGGCGGCAGCGCCGATCTGGCACCGTCGAACCTGACCTTCTGGAACGGCGCCAAGGCGATCTCCGCCGAGTCCCCGGACGGCAGCTACCTGCACTACGGCGTGCGCGAGTTTGGCATGGGCGCCATCATGAGCGGCATCGCCCTGCATGGGGGCTTCATTCCCTACGGCGCGACCTTCCTGATCTTCATGGAATACATGCGCAACGCCGTGCGCATGGCGGCACTGATGGGCCAGCAGGAAATCTACGTGTTCACCCACGACTCCATCGGTCTTGGCGAAGACGGGCCGACTCACCAGCCCATCGAGCAACTGACCAGCCTACGCACCACGCCGAACCTATGCACCTGGCGCCCGGCCGACGCCGTCGAGACCGCCGCCGCCTGGGCCCACGCCCTGAAGCGCAGCGGTGGCCCGACCGCACTGGTGCTGTCCCGCCAGGGCCTGCCGCACCAGCAGCGCAACAAGAGCCAGCTGGCCAACATCCAACGTGGCGGCTACGTGCTCAAGGACGCGGACGGCACCCCGGAGCTGATCTTGATCGCCACCGGTTCCGAGGTCGGCCTGGCCATGGACGCGGCCGGCGAACTCGAGAGCCAGGGCAAGAAGGTACGCGTCGTGTCGCTGCCGGCCACCGACGTGTTCGACGCCCAGGACGCCGACTACCGCGAGTCGGTACTGCCCCGCGCCGTGCGCGCACGCCTGGCCATCGAAGCCAGCCACCGCGACTACTGGACCAAGTACGTGGGTCTGGACGGCGACGTCGTGGGCATGGCGAGCTTCGGCGAATCAGCACCGGCCGGCGATCTGTTCAAGCACTTCGGCTTCACCAAGGACAACGTGGTGGAGAAAGCCAAGGCACTGCTCGGCTAAGCGCCCGACCGGTCGCTGACGCCACCGGCGTCAGCGACTGGTACGCCAAGGCAACCAACAAGAAGGGCACGGCGAGTGATCGCCGTGCCCTTCTTGTGATGTCGCGGCCGTGATCGAATGCTTGGCCGGCTCGGCCCTTCGAGGGCCACTATTCGACCCGGTTCGACCTTCGCTCTTTCAGCCGCCGGCTTCTGGCCGCACCGCTGAAAGCGTAACGCTATCGATCAAGCGATGGTCACATCCGGTGCCAGATACACGTCCTGGATGGCATTGAGCAGCGCAACGCCTTCGCGCATCGGCTTCTGGAATGCCTTGCGCCCGGAGATCAGGCCCATGCCACCGGCACGCTTGTTGATCACCGCGGTGCGTACCGCCTGGGTCAGGTCGCCCTCGCCGCTGGAGGCACCACCGGAGTTGATCAGTCCGGCGCGGCCCATGTAGGCGTTCGCCACCTGGTAGCGGGCCAGGTCAATGGGGTGATCGCTAGTCAGCTCCGAGTAGACCTTGTCGTGGGTATGGCCAAAGCCGATGGCGCGATAGCCGCCGTTGTTCTCCGGCAGCTTCTGCTTGACGATATCGGCCTTGAGGGTGGCCGCCAGGTGCACCGCCTGGCTCGTCAGGTCAGAGGCGACATGATAGTCGGTGCCCTCATGCTTGAAGGCCGGGTTACGCAAGTAGGCCCACAGGACGGTGACCATGCCGAGTTCGTGGGCGCGCTCGAAGGCGGCACTGATTTCCTCGATCTGGCGACGGCAATCGGGCGAGCCGAAGTAAATGGTGGCCCCCACCGCCGTGCAGCCCATATCGAAGGCCTGATCGACCTCGGCAAACAGCGTCTGGTCGAACACCGGCGGGTGGGTCAAGGTCTCGTTGTGGTTGAGCTTGAGCATCATCGGGATGCGATGGGCGTAGCGACGCGCCACCGATGACAGGCCGCCCAGGGTCGAGGCCACCGCGTTGCAGCCGCCCTCGATGGCCAGCTCGACGATGTTGGCCGGGTCAAAGTAGATCGGATTGGGGGCGAAGGACGCCCCGGCGGAGTGCTCGATGCCCTGATCCACCGGCAGAATGCTGAGGTAACCGGTGCCCCCGAGTCGACCGTGATTGAACATCGTCTGCATGGTGCGAAGCACCGCAGGAGAGCGGTCGGAGTCGATCATCACCCGATCGACGAAGTCGGATCCGGGCAGGTGCAGGTGGTCCTTGGAGATTCCCTTGCACTCATGGGTCAGCAGGTTCTCGGCTTCGGCGCCCAGCCAGCTTCCGATATCACTCATCTTCCATCTCCGTGTCTTGACTGGCGGCGACGATGTCACCGCCATGGTGAACCTCTGGGTTTCAGGTAAAGTCTTGGCGTCTAGACAGGGTAGCGGATGACGCGGCGCAGCGAACCCCCTTGCTGACGACGATGCCATGAGTCGGCACAATGCAGACCCTACCTGTCCCCGCAGAGGGACACCTTGGTAAGCGAGGATGACGATGCGAGTGCTACGTGGCTTTCTTTGGCTAGTGGGCTTTTGGCTCGCCGGTGACGCCTTGGTGCGCCTGGCCCAGTTGCCGCTGTCGCCGGGAGTCGTCGGCCTGATGCTGCTGACGCTCTATTTCGTGGTGCGTGGGCGGATCAACGAAGACGTGGCCGGCGCCGCCCAGCCGCTGATCATGTTGCTGGCGATGCTGATCATGCCCGGTGTCGTGGGTGTCTTCGAGGTGCTGGACAAGGTCGCCGAGCACTGGCTGGCAGTGGCCCTGTCCCTGACCCTTGGCACCCTGTTGAGCGTGGCAAGCACCCTGTGGCTGATGCGCCGCCTGTTGCCCTCGGCGGCATCTCCATCGCGCGATGGAGATGCGTCATGAGTACGCTGATCGAAGCTTGGTTGCAGACGCCACTACTGGCAATAGGGCTGTCGATTGGCGCCTATCTGACCGGGTTCGCCCTGTTTCGGCGACTCGGCTCGCCGGGCTGGTGCCCGCCGATCCTGATCGCCTCGTTGCTGCTCGCCGCCACCCTGCGGCTACTCGACATCCCCTATGGCGACTATCGCCGCGGCGCGGCCTGGCTGATGCTGCTGCTGGGCCCTGCCACCGTGGCGCTGGCGGTGCCGCTGTACCAGCAGATGCACCATGTGCGGGCCCTATGGCGGCCCCTGGCGGTGTGTCTGCCGGTGGCCACATTGCTGGCGGCCTTCTACGCCGTGGCCATCGCCTGGGCCCTGGGCGCGCCGCCGTCGCTGCTGGCGTCATTGGCCCCCAAGTCAGTCACCGCCCCCATCGCCATGGGCATCACCGAGACCCTCGGCGGCTCTGTGTCGATCCTGATGGGCGGCCTGCTGATCACCGGCGTGGCCGCCACCGCCTTCGTTACCCTGCTCGGGCGCTGGCTGAAGATCGACGATGAGCGCCTGCTGGGCCTGGCTCTCGGCGTCAACGGCCACGCCATCGGCACGGTTCGCGCCTTCGAAATCGGCCCCACCGCCGGCGCCTTCGCCTCCCTCGGCATGACCCTGACCGGCGTTCTGACCGCACTTCTGCTGCCGCTGGTATGGCGCCTTGCCGGCTTCGGCGCATGAGCCGGCATGGCCCGGCCGACGGGACTAACCGACCGAGTTGAGGTAGAATCCTGCGCTTGCTGTCCCTCTTTAGAGACCCCCGAGCCCCTGTGAGAGAGATCCCCGAGACCATGCCCCTCCGCATCGCCATCAACGGCTATGGCCGCATCGGCCAATGCGTTCTGCGCGCCCTGATCGAACGCGGCGACCCCGAGTTCGAGGTGGTGGCGATCAACGAACTCTCGGGCCTCGATACCATCGCTTACCTGACGCGCTACGACACGACTCATGGCCGCTTTCCCGGCCGGGTAGAGAGCGGCGAAGGCAAACTCGTGATCAACGGCCGAGCGATTCGGGTGCTGTCCGAGGCCGACCCCGATCGTCTGCCCTGGGCCGAGCTCGGCATCGACCTGGTGCTGGAGTGCTCCGGCAGTTTCAAGGATCGTGCCACCGCCGAGCGTCACCTGGCCGCCGGCGCACGACGGCTGCTGTTCTCCCAGCCGGCCGAGAGTGACGTCGATGCGACCATCGTTACCGGCATCAATGATGCCGAGCTGACGGCCCAGGCACGCATCGTCTCGGCGGCCTCGTGCACGACCAACTGTCTGGTGCCGGTGCTGACCGTGCTGGATGAGGCGCTTGGCATCGAGCATGGCGTTACCACCACCATTCACTCGGCGATGAACGACCAGCCGGTGATCGACGCCTACCACCAGACCGACCTGCGCCTGACACGCTCGGCCATGCAGTCCATCGTGCCGGTGGATACGGGCCTTGCCAAGGGCATCAACCGCCTGATGCCCCACCTGGCCGAGCGCTTCGAATGTCTTCACGTGCGTGTACCGACGATCAACGTCTCGGCCATGGACATGGCCATCTGCGTCAAACGCGACACCGACGCCGGCGAGGTCAACCGTCTGCTGCGCGAGGCCAGCGAGAACCGTCTGGGTGGCCTGCTCGGCTACACCGAGGAGCCCATGGCGTCCATCGACTTCAACCATGATCCACGCTCCGGTATCGTAGACGCCACTCAGACACGGGTGGCCGGCGGCCGCCTGCTCAAACTTCTGTGCTGGTTCGACAATGAGTGGGGCTTTGCCAATCGCATGCTCGACGTGGCCCGCCAGGTGGCCAGGCTCGACGCCTCCCCCCGTCAAGACCGCCGGTGACGTCCCAGGCTTTTCAGATGAGGATCTGCTGACATGAACGTGCGCAAGATGACCGATCTCGATCTCCGTGGCCAGCGAGTGCTGATTCGCGAAGATCTCAACGTGCCCGTCAAGCACGGCAAGGTGACCAGCGATGCTCGCCTGCGTGCCAGCCTGCCGACCATCAAGGCCGCCCGAGAGGCCGGTGCCAAGGTGCTGCTGATGAGCCACCTGGGCCGCCCCACCGAAGGCGAAAGCGCCGACGAGTTCACCCTGGCCCCGGTGGCGGACTCTCTGAGCGACCTGCTGGACAGCCCGGTACGCCTGGTGACCGACTACCTCGACAGGGCCCCTGAACTCGAAGACGGCGACGTGGTGCTGCTCGAGAATGTGCGCTTCAACATCGGCGAGAAGCAGGACGACGAGGCGCTATCCAGGCGCTACGCCGAGCTGTGCGATGTCTTCGTCATGGATGCCTTCGGCACCGCTCACCGCGCCCAGGCCTCCACCCACGGCGTCGCCCGCTTCGCCAAGCTCGCCTGCGCCGGCCCGTTGCTGGCCGCCGAGCTCGAGGCCCTGCACAAGGCCCTGGCCCAGCCCAAGCGCCCGATGACCGCCATCGTCGGCGGCTCCAAGGTATCCACCAAGCTCGATGTGCTCACCGCGCTGTCGGACAAGTGCGACCAGCTGATCGTCGGTGGCGGTATCGCCAACACCTTCATCGCCGCCGCCGGTCACAATGTCGGCAAGTCACTGTATGAGGCCGACCTGGTCGACCAGGCCAAGGCGCTGATGGCCAAGGTCAAGATTCCGCTGCCCACCGATGTCGTCGTGGCCACCGAGTTCTCCGATGCCGCCGAAGCCGTCACCAAACCGGTGGACCAGGTCAACGACGACGAAATGATCCTCGACATCGGTCCCGACACCGCGGCGACTCTCGCCGCCATGCTCAAGGACGCCGGCACCATTTTATGGAACGGCCCGGTCGGCGTGTTCGAGATCGACCAGTTTGGCGGCGGCACCGAGACCCTGTCCCGAGCCATCGCCGAGAGCGCTGCGTTCTCCATCGCTGGCGGTGGCGACACCTTGGCGGCCATCGACAAGTACGGCATCGAAGGCCAGGTGTCGTACATCTCCACCGGTGGTGGCGCCTTCCTCGAGTACGTGGAAGGCAAGACCCTGCCAGCCGTTGCCGCCCTTGAGGCCGCCGCGGACTGACTCCCTCCCCCAAAGAAACAACCGGCGCGGCGAAAAGCCGCGCCTTCATATTGAGGCAAAGGTACTTTCATGGCTCTTGTCAGCATGCGCCAACTGCTGGATCACGCCGCCGAACACGGCTACGGCGTCCCGGCCTTCAACGTCAACAACCTCGAGCAGGTCCGCGCCATCATGGAAGCGGCGGATGCCACCGACTCCCCGGTCATCCTCCAGGCCTCTGCCGGTGCCCGCAAGTACGCTGGCGCCCCCTTCCTGCGCCACCTGATCCTGGCCGCCGTGGAAGAGTTTCCGCATATCCCCGTGGTCATGCACCAGGACCACGGCACCAGCCCCGCGGTGTGCCAGCGCTCCATCCAGCTTGGCTTCTCCTCGGTCATGATGGACGGCTCGCTCGGCGAAGACGGCAAGACCCCGGCCGACTACGACTACAACGTCGATGTCACCCGTCGCACGGTGGAAATGGCCCACGCCTGTGGCGTTTCCGTCGAAGGCGAGCTCGGCTGCCTGGGTAGCCTCGAGACCGGCATGGCCGGCGAAGAAGACGGCATCGGCGCCGAAGGCAAGCTCGAGCACGACCAGCTGCTGACCGATCCCGAAGAGGCCGCCGACTTCGTCAAGGCGACCGGCGTGGACGCCCTGGCCATCGCCATCGGGACCAGTCACGGTGCCTACAAGTTCACCCGTCCCCCCACCGGCGACACCCTCTCGATCCAGCGCATCAAGGAAATCCACCAGCGTATCCCCGATACCCACCTGGTGATGCACGGCTCCTCCAGCGTGCCCCAGGAATGGCTCGCGATCATCAACGAGTTCGGCGGCGCCATCCCCGAGACCTACGGCGTGCCGGTCGAGGAAATCGTCGAAGGCATCAAGCACGGGGTGCGCAAGGTCAACATCGACACCGACCTGCGTCTGGCCTCGACCGGCGCCGTGCGGCGCTTCCTCGCCGAGAACCCGGCGGAATTCGATCCGCGCAAGTTCTTGAAGCTCACCGTCAGCGCCATGAAAGACATCTGCGTGGCCCGCTACGAGGCCTTCGGCACCGCCGGCAACGCCAGCAAGATCAAGCCGATCAACCTCGACGACATGTTCGAGCGTTACGCCCGCGGCGAGCTGGACCCCAAGGTCCGCTGAGGCACCCTTCGCCACTAGCCCCCTGTTCAGCGGAGGCCGCACCCTCCGCTGACTCGGTGTCTTGGTTGGCTTTTCAACGGCTCGGCTCGGCCGGCATTTTCCCGCGGTGGCAGCGCGTCCAAAGCAGCATTCTTGCGCCCCCCCTCCCCTCACCGAACAGCATTTCCCTCGCCCCGCCAGACCTCCCTTGTGCGTCACCCCTGGTGCAAGGGAGTGCCAGGCTAATTCTGAAGCGAAGGTCGAGGCGCCGACGGGGAGCCAACCAGGGGCGAGGCCGTAGACGGTCTGACGTCGTCAATCATCTCGCCTGTCTTTTCTCTGAACGGAAAAAATGCTTCCTTCACCGCGGCGCCACGCAAGCATCACGCATCGAATAGGCCGCTATCAAAGTATCAGAGATAAGCATCCCCGCGTGAAAACGTTCGTCGTTGCTTCATGGGGATTCGAGACGATCGAGCAGGCGGCCAGGCCCTTTCGCTGCACCCAGTCCAGTCCAGGCCAGCACTTTGGAAGCCCACGGTTTCCGGCACTTCGTGTTGTGAACCTGGCACAGGGACACGGTCAGCGTATGCACGCTGTGGAGTCCGGCTATCTGACTGGGCGTTGGAAAGGGGTTGGCAACGCCGCACAGGCCCCCCTGCGACATGCGGCCCTCGCGATGAGGACCGGGCCGACGAGCCTAGCTAGGTGCCAGGACCCGGTCCGCGAGCGGTACCCTTGCCGCCGGCCGGGGTGGACTGGCGTCCGCCTTCGGTTCGAGATGCTCACGCAGCCGCTTCAATGCGTTCAGCAAAGGCTCCAGCCCGGTCAGGTGACGCGGGCTGCGCAGGCGCAACTCCAGCGAGCGATAGATGGCATCGGGGTCCTCGCCGGCCTGATAGGCCTTGCTGGCCTTGTCGGCCCCGGGAGAGCCGTGACGGTAGGGGATCGCCGCGGCCATTGCGGGTACCACCGGCTCGAACAAGGTGGCGTACGGGTCCTCCCCGGACCAGGTCAGGCACAGCAGGTGATCCTCGGTGACCTGCACGTTGACCTCGGGATAACCCCTGGCGAGGCGCACCAGTGCCTCTTGTACGCCGAGGGTGAGAAACCGTTCCAGATCGCCGTCGGCAGCGGTGCAGGCAACAAAATAGCGGCTGAACGGTGCCTCACCGATGCGCTCACCCAGGCCGCCCCCGCGCAGCGGTTTCCACTTGCCTTCGCGCGGGTTGCACAAATCCACCGGCCCGAAGTCGAACAGGTCGCAGATAAGGCCGTTGCGGTGATAGGTACGGCGGTCCATGTCGTCGCCTTCGGCGTAGGCAAAGCGATAGACCCAGTACTCACCGCCAGCTCGGTCATCCACCGCCTTGCGGCAATACTCCAGCTCGCCGTTATCGGCATAGGTCCGAGCGAAATCAGTGATGCGCCCTCGCAGCCCCTCGAGCACGCGGCGAAGATCGACTTCTGGTTCGGCAAAGCGAAAATCGAGATGCGCCGCCCGCGTGACCATCCGACGTAGAAAGTCGGCGACGGTTTCGGTGGCATAAAAATCGAAGGCCAGCAGACCGCCTCCCGCCAGCACAAGAATCAGCAGCGCGGCGTGGGGATCTTCGCTGGCCAGCGTGACCAGAAAGCCCAACCCCCCCACCAGCACCAATGCAACACCAAGCACCACGGCGAGCGTCGATGGGCGTGGATTAAGGGTAATCGCCGCGCCCTTGGCACGATCGAGAATGGCGACCAGCTCGTCTCGGGCCGTGGCGCCGTCGATGCGGTCATGCTCGCGCCGCACGAAGCGATAGGCCTTCCATAGCGACGTCATAGGGTAAGCTTCCCGGAACCGGAGTGAACGACACGACACCGCCGCCAGGGATGCAGTACGGAAAGTCCCCGTTCGATGCCACACGTCAAGCAAGTGAATCACATCGGGGTTATGAAAGACTTAACACCCTGTGCCTGGCCAGCCACCTCCGCGCGAAGCGGCGCAACATGTGCGAGAACCGAGTGACGGCGGGACACCGCCGCGACCGCGGCGTCCCCATCCACCCCGGCCCGAGACACGCCCCAGGAGCGCCAAGAGCCGCCCCCACGACAAAGAGCGCCGGGAGCCGTCCCCGCAACGAGCAGGACCCGCCGGGTGACACGCAGCTAGCGCTTGAGGCGCGCCAGGCGACGCTGACCTCGGGTCTTGGCGAGTGCCTTGCGCCCGGCACTGCGCCCGACCACCCGGACGACACCAACCAGCATGCCGGTGGCTGCCCCCCAGGCGATCGCCTCGCGCCAGCCCGTGTCATCGCGATCCGGCGCGGTGGGGGGATCGCGGTCGGTCGCCTTGCGGTAGGCACGGCCCGCGGCTCGGCGAGCCAATACCGCCGCGCTGACCGCGGCGGTAGCGCCAATCAATGACCAGAGCGTGTCTTCCTTCATGGCAGGATCCTTAGGGCATGAGGCCCGGCGGCGAAAGAGTCGGAAAGAGAACGTGTCACAACCAGCATAGCGAATCCCTTCAGCACACCCAACCGAGGGATTCTGCGGCGCCACTATGCGTTTCTGGGCACGTTGAAAAACAGTGTTCAAAAAATGTGGTTTTCGCCTTCGAACACAGGCAGACTGCGGCGAAATCTGCAACACTGTTCGATAACCTGACTGCACGATTTGCGAGGTTCGACCATGTCTGGCCCTCTCTGCCTTCTGTTCGACTGCGACGGAACCCTAGTTGACAGCGAGCCCTTGCTGGCCGCCGAAATGGCCGCCAGCCTCTCCGCTGCCGGGTTACCGTTTCGAACGGAAGACTACATGGGAGATTTTCGCGGGGCGCGATTCCGCAATATTGTCGCGACCCTGGAAGCCCAGCACGGCAGCGTCGACCCGAAGCACCTCGAGGCGGTCGAAGCCACCATGCGCGCCAACCTCAATCGGCGTCTGGAAACTGACCTGACGCCCATCGCGGGTGCCACCGAGGCACTGGCAACGCTGATGACCTACACCATGGGCGTGGTCTCGAACGGCCCCGAGAACAAGGTACGTACCTCGCTCAAGACCGTCGGTCTCACCGAGGTCTTCGGCAATCGCCTGTTCAGCGGCTACACCGCCAACTGCTGGAAGCCGGACCCATGCCTGTACCTCCACGCGGCAAGCATCATGGGCTACGCCGCCGAGGACTGCATCGCCATCGATGACGCCATCGTCGGCGTGCGTTCCGCCCTTGCCGCCGGCATGACGGTCATCCACCTGAACCGCTTCGCCGACGCCGAAGAGACTCCCGAAGGCGCTCACACCATCACCAGCATGTTCCAGCTGCCGACCGTCATTGGACGCATCCAGCGCGACCGCGAGCGTCATTCCGCCAGGGCCTCTCACGGCTAGGCCACGTCTCGCGACCCTGCACCCGGGCCCACTCTGCGCAACGCACGAGCGCCCCATGTTCGATAACGAACCCTCATCGGCGCTCTGGCGCTCCGTGGCCGGTGCGGTTGTGTCCGCCGCTGGCCCAGGGCCCAGCGTCGCCGACGGTGGCGTTGCGGCCAGCGCTCTGCCACTACTGACTCGTCGAGACTCTGCGACCAACGCAGCTTCCGTGGCGGCGCCCTGGGCCCCCTGGGGGCTCTGCCCGGGAAGCCTGCGACGGAAAAAATGCCCCGCCCATTCATGGCCCTAGGCGAATACACGACCTATGTCTAACCTCGGGTGACTTGCGGCGAAAAACCACGATCCTCTACGATGGGAACGTTCCCATTCTCCTCTATCGTCGGAGCCCAGGCCATGTCGCAGCGCCCCAGACGCGCCACCATCCTGGAAGTCGCCAGCGCCGCCGGCGTTTCCAAGACCAGTGTGTCGCGCTATTACAGCGGCGAGCGTGATCGCCTCTCCGCCGACATGAGCCGGCGTATCGTCGCCGCCGCCGAGCGCCTCGGCTACCAACCCAACCCCATGGCACGGGGCTTGAAGGGGGGGCCCTCCGGGCTGATCGGCATGCTGGTCGCCGACATCCGCAATCCTTTTTCGGTGGCGGTCATGCATGGCGTCGAACAGGCCTGCCGTGAGCAAGGCCTGTCGCTGATGGTGTGCAACACCGACAACGACCCGGAGCAGGAGCGCAAGCACCTGGCCCTGCTGTCGTCCTATCGTATCGAGGGGCTGGTGGTGAACGCCGCGGGACGCTACAGCGAGGCGCTGTCACAGCTGGCCGACAGCGGCACACCGGTGGTGCTGCTGGACCGCGCCCTGGCCGGCGTGGATGCCGATGAGGTCGGGCTCGATAACGCCGCCGCCATCGACATGGCGCTGGATCACCTGATCGCCCAGGGCTACCGGCGCCTGCTGTTCATTACCGAGCCCCCGGCCCAAGCCAGCTCCCGCCAGGCCCGCCTGGACCGCTTCCAGGCCCGTTGCGCCGACCACCGTCTCGCCGGAGAAACGCTCAGCACCGACCTCGGTGATGATGATGCACTGGCGGCGGCGCTGGACACGCTGATCCCTCGCGACCACGACGACCAGGCTTCCGGCGCGATGGGCCCCGCCGCCATCCTCTGCGGCAACGGCCAGGTCACCCTGGCCGTGACGCGTTGCTGTCATCGCCGTGGCATTACCCTCGGCCCCCTGGGCCTGATGGGCATCGATGAGCTGGACTGGTGTGATCTGGTCCGCCCCGGCATCACCACCCTGGCCCAGCCCACCGATGATATCGGCCAGGCCGCCCTCGACGCCTTGCGCAACCGACCGGCCTCGCAGGCTGGCCACGCCCCACGCCGCCTGCTGTTCGCGCCACGCCTGATTGCGCGGGGCTCGACCCAGCTTTCGCCCGGCTGACGCGGCCACACATCGTCATTGCCCCACCCTTGTCCCCATTCTTGATAGAGGCCCCCCATGCCCACGCCCCATGCCCCCGAGATTCTCTCCTTTGGCGAAGCCATGACCCTGTTCGTCGCCGACGTTCCCGGCGATCTGGCACAGATCGAAGGCTTCTCGCGCCGCATCGCCGGCGCCGATACCAACGTCGCCATCGGGCTCGCTCGGCTGGGCTTCTCCGTCGGCTGGCTGAGCCGCGTCGGCGACGACAGCTTCGGCCGCTACCTGCGGACCAAGCTCGAGGCCGAGGGGCTCGATTGCCGACACCTCATCACCGACCCCAGCAACCCCACGGGACTGATGTTCAAGGAACGGGCGCTCGAAGGTGCCGACCCGCGTACCGAGTACATGCGCAAGGGCAGCGCCGCCAGCCATTTATCACCGGCCGATGCGGTCAATGTCGACGTCAGTGCGTTGCGCCACCTGCACGCTACCGGCATCCCCCCGGCGGTGTCGGCGAGCTGTCGCGAGCTGTCCTGGCACCTGCTCGACGAAGCCCGCCGCCACGGCGCCAGCGTCTCCTTCGACCCCAACCTGCGCCCTGCCCTGTGGACCACTGAGGCGGACATGCGCGACACCTTGAACGCCATGGCCGCGAAGGCCCACTGGGTCCTGCCCGGGCTCGCCGAGGGCCGGCTGCTGACCGGCTTCGAGACGCCCCATGACATCGCCGGTTTCTACCTCGACCAGGGAGCGGAGGCGGTGGTGATCAAGCTGGGCCCGGAGGGCAGCTACTATCGTGGCCGCATCGGTGGCACAGAACAGACGTTCAGCGTCGCCGGCGTTGCGGTTGCCAAGGTGATCGACACCGTCGGCGCCGGAGATGGCTTCGCGGTCGGTTTCGTCAGCGCCATGCTCGATGGCCTGGCCCCGCGCCAGGCGCTGCAGCGAGCGAACCTGATTGGCGCCGAGGCGGTACAGGTGCTCGGCGACATGGAAGGCCTGCCGAACCGTACGACCCTGGCCCGGCTCGAAGCCACCCTCGCCGACTAGGCCGGTGGTGCCATCCAAGGCGCTGGCTCGCCCTCCACCCGGCACGATCGAGCGCGTACGCGAGTCGATTGACGCGACACCGACAACCCCCGAGGACATCCCATGACCAAACGTATCCTGGTATTCCGCCAGATCAGTGACGAACAGCTCTCCGCCCTGAAGCAGGACTTCAGCGTCGACTACCTGCCCGATACCGCAAGCGTCGAGGACCCCGCCTTTCTCGACGCCCTGGCGCATGCCCATGGTCTGGTCGGCTCCAGCCTTGCCATTACCCCTGCACTGCTCGACCGGGCGCCACACCTTGAGACCATCGCCAGCATCTCGGTGGGCTACGACAACTACCCAGTGGACGAGCTGACGCGCCGCGGCATCCTGCTGTGCAATACGCCGGACGTACTCACCGAGACCACCGCCGATACCGGCTTCCTGCTGATCATGTGCACGGCCCGTCGGGCGATCGAGCTGGCGCAATTGATCAAGGAGGGCAACTGGACCGAGAGCATCGGCAGCGATCTGTATGGCAGCGACGTCCACGGCAAGACCCTCGGCATGGTCGGCATGGGCCGTATTGGTGCCGCCGTGGCCCGCCGCGGCGCACTCGGCTTCGGCATGAAGATCCTCTACACCAAGGCCTCGCCCAAGCCCGAGCTCGAACGCGAGTTCGGCGCCAAGCGACGCGAATTCGACCAGCTGCTCGCCGAGGCGGATATCGTCTGTGTCACCGTACCGCTGTCTGCCGAAACCGAGAAGCTGTTCGGCGCCCGCGAATTCGCCCAGATGAAGCCCGGCGCCTGCTTCATCAATATCGCCCGCGGCAAGGTGGTGGACGAAGCGGCGATGATCGAGGCGCTCGGTGACGGCACCCTGCACGCCGCCGGCCTCGACGTGTTCGAGCACGAGCCCCTGGCGGCGGATTCACCGCTGCCGCAGATGAACAACGTGGTCGCCTTGCCGCACATCGGTTCGGCGACCCACGAGACCCGCACCGCCATGGCCCAGCGTGCGGTGGACAATATTCGCCTGGCCCTCCGCGGCGAGCGCCCCATCAGTCCGGTCAACGAGGAAGTGCTCAAGGGGTGACGCGCGACGCTGCGCGGGTCGAGTCGAGTCGAGTGGACTGAACCCGGTTTGTCCGTCCACCGCCGGCCCGTCTCGACGACGCCATACGCCTTCACACGGGCCCGCCGGGGCCTTCCACCTTCGATACCCGGCCACGCTAGACACCTGACAACCCGACAACACACAACGATTACGGGGAAACACATGCACAGCACCCATCAGACTCGCTCGACGCCGAATCGCACGGTCCTGCGCCGCCTGACCACCGGCGCCGTCGCTGGCGCCACCCTGCTGGCCGGCCTTGGCCTGGCGTCCTCCGCCCAGGCTTTTGATCTGCGCTTCGGCCATGGCGGCACCGAAGACACCGCCTACCACCTCGGCGCGACCCGCTTCAAGGAACTGATCGAGGAGAAGACAGACGGCGATCTCGGTGTCCAGATCATGGGCAACTCCGTGCTCGGCCACGAGACCGAGATGTTCGAGCAGCAGATGGCCGGCGCCCTCGACATGTCGATCATCAACCCGGGCCTGATCACCGACTTCTCGCCCACCGCCAATGTCTTCTCGATCCCGTTCCTATACCGCGACCAGGCCCACTGGGAGGCCGTGCTCGATGGCGAGGTAGGGCGCGAGATCGCCGACCAGATCACCGCCGAGACCGGGGTGAAGGTGCTGGCCTTCTTCGGTGGCGGCAAGCGTCAGATCGTCTCCACTCGGCCGCTCGAGACCCTCGACGACCTCGAAGGCATGAAGCTGCGTACCAATCCGACCAAGCCGCTGATCACCGCCTGGTCCGCGCTCGGCGCCGTGCCTACGGTCATGGCCTGGAAGGAGATCTACACCGGGCTCCAGCTTGGCGCCATCGACGGGCTACTCAACGAAGCCGAGTGGATTCAGCGCATGCGCTTCCACGAGGTCGCCCCGCACATCGGCCTGTCCGAGCACGACATTACCGTGCGCCTGCTGACCCTGTCCGAGATGTCCTGGGAGCGGCTTGACGACACCCAGCGCCAAGCGGTGATGGAAGCGGCCAGCGAGGCCGCCAGTTACGCCCGTGAGATCCAGCTCAAGCAGGATGCCGAAGCCTTGGACACGCTGGTTGAGGAAGGCGCCACCCTGTACGAGATGGACCGAGAGAAGATGCAGGAGATCGTGCGTGAGCCGCTGGCCGAGGTCATCGACGAGATGGGCCTCACCGAGCTGCACCAGAAGATCATCGACGCCGAGTAAGCCGGCACAGGCGCATACGCCGGGGCCAGTGGCCCCGGCGTATGCCAGCCCAAACGTCCTATCCCATTCATGAGGAAGCGACCATGAGGCACTTCCTGCACGGTCTCGCATGCGTCAATCGAATACTGGAGCGACTGCTGCACTGGCTCTTGCTGGCGCTGCTTTTCGGCTTCATCGCGCTGATCATCTATCAGATCGTCAGCCGCAATCTGCCGCTGCTGCCGCGGCTCTACTGGACCGAGGAATTCAGCCGCTTCGCCTTCCAGTGGATGATCATGCTCGGTACCGCCATTGGCGTGCTGCACGCCGACCATTTTGTTCTCGAGGCCTTTCCACGAGGCTCTCGGGCCGACCTCGTCACCCGCTGGATCCGCGATCTGGCGTGCCTTGCGGTGGGCCTTCTGTTCATCGTTCACGGCAAGGAATTCGGCCTTTCCGGACTAAGACGCAGCGCCACCGCCTCGGGCATGTCGATGGTCTACGTCTACTCGGCCTTCGCCGTCTCTGGCGTCTTTATTGTCCTGTTCGCCTCTCAACGTCTGCTCATGGCCCTACTCGACGGCATGACGGGGATGGAGCGCGAGCTCAATACCCCCAACCCTGTCGATGAGGCCATGACCGTGTCCCACGACACCGGCCTCCCAGGCCTCGCCCCGCAAGACGCCGGCCCCACCTCCGCCACCCACGACGGGAGGACGCCATGATCTCCATGGACGCCCTGTTCATTCTGCCCTGGCTGCTGTTCGGCCTGCTCGGGGTACTGATCATCATCGGTGTGCCCATCGCCATGGCCCTGGTGCTGACCGCAGTGGGCATGGTGATTCTCGACCCACGTCTGACCTACTGGGTCATGTTCCAGCGCATGTACAACGGCATGGATTCTTTCGTCCTGCTGGCGGTGCCGCTGTTCCTGCTGGCCGGCAACCTGATGAATGCCGCCCGCATCACCGACCGCTTGATCACGCTGTGCATGCGCCTGGTTGGCCACGTCAAGGGCGCCCTGGCCCACGTCAATGTCATGGTCAGCATGCTGTTTGCCGGCGTTTCCGGCTCGTCCACCGCCGACAGCGCCGGCATCGGAACGGTGCTGATTCCCGCCATGCAACGGGAAGGCTACCCGACCCACTTCGCCGTGGCGGTAACCGCTGCGTCATCGGTCATGGGCATCATTATCCCGCCCTCGATCAACATGATCGTCTGGGGCGCCCTGACCAATACGTCGATCGCCGGCCTCTTTCTCGGTGGCATCCTCCCCGGAGTGATGATCGGCGTCGCCCAACTGGCGCTGAATGTCGGCTATGTCCGCCGCTACGACGTGCCGATCCGGCCACGGGCAGCGCTGTCCGATGTGATGCGTTCGGGCAAGGATGGTCTGCTCGCCGCCGGCATCCCCATCGTCATCATCGGCGGCATCACCCTTGGCCTGGTCACCCCCACCGAGGCCGCCGTGATCGCGGTGCTGTATGCCCTGGTGCTCGGCTTCGTGGTCTACCGGGAACTCACTTTCCGGCAGGTGCTGGACGCCTCCACCGACACCGTGCGGCTGTGCTCACTGTCTTTGTTCAGCCTGGTCGGTGCGGCGATCTTCGGCTACCTGATCAGCTTCTATCAAATCCCGCCGAAACTGATGGCAGGTGTCTCGATCACCGACCCGGTAACGCTTCTGCTGATCATGACCGCCGTGATGCTGCTGATCGGTACCTTCATGGACTCGCTGCCGGCGATGGCCATCATGGCGCCGATCTTCCAACCGCTGGCCATGCAGGCCGGAATCCATCCGGTGCAGTTCGGCGTCATCGGCGTCATGGCACTGGGCCTTGGCTTGATTACTCCCCCTTACGGGCTGTGCCTGATGATCTCGGCCAAGATCGGCGGTATTCCGCTGCTCAAGGCACTGGCGACCACATTGCTGTACCTGGCGGTCATGATCGGCGTAATCGTCCTACTGATCGTCTATCCCGACCTGGTGCTGGCGATTCCGCGCCTGATTGCCCCGGACTTTGTCTGACATCGCTCCCCCGGCTCGTGGCACCCGCCCCGGCGCCCCCAGTGTCCATGAATCTTCGCTACACTGGGTGGCCCCGACCGTTCGACTACCGCTCCCTGCTTCCTTCGAGGTCCGCATGTCCGACCCTTGCGCTTCACGCTGTGCATCGCCCACCGCCCGCCTTGCTGGTGGGCTATGCCTGCTATTCGACTCCGACGGCACCCTGGTCGATAGCGAGATCCTGCTGGCCGAGGTCATGGCAGAGGTCTTGCCACCGTTCGGCCTGCCGTTCACGGCCAGCCAGTACATGGAAGAGTTTCGTGGTGTCCGCTTTCTCGACATCGTGTTGACCCTGGAGCGCCGCTTCCAGGCCCTGGACGACACCGCCCGTGACCGTCTCGAGGCCGGCATGCGTGCGCGCATGGAAGAACGCATGCTGGCGGAGCTGATGCCGATCGGCGACATGCCCGAGGCACTGACCCGCCTGGCAAATTATCCCAAGGCGGTGGTCTCCAACGGCCCGCTGGCCAAGATTCGCTGCGCCATGGGGGCTAGCGGCCTGGCGCCGCATTTCGCCGACAACCTGTTCAGCGCCTACGAGCTCAAGATGTGGAAGCCGGATCCCGGGCTCTACCTGGCCGCCGCCGCGGCTATGGGATACCCACCGGAACGCTGCGTGGTGATCGACGACGCCGCCGTCGGCGTCGCTGCGGGCCTCAAAGCCGGCATGCAGGTGGTCCACTTAAACCACTTTCCCGAACAGGAAAGCACCCCCGTTGGCGCCATCGGCATCACCCAGGCGGACGAGCTACCGGGGGTCATCGCACGCCTGGCGGCGGCACTCGGCGAAGGCGTCAGCGCCTAGCGCTGCGTGCCGCGAGCCCGTCACCGGTGCCGCGCCGGTTTGCCCCCACGGGCACTCGCCCCAGCTCACCCGGCGCCGGCCCCGCGGTTCGGCGCACTCCGGTCGCGCGTGACGCCCTATGCTGCTATGCGCTAATGGCCTACGAACGCGCAGAATTGATCTCGGTCGCTATACTAAAGTCCCCCGTTAAAACCGCACGCTTGGGGATTGTCGCAGTGCACAAGGCTCCCTATGCTGAAGGGATAGCCCTCAAGAAAGCCCCTAATGTCAGGAGACTCTCCATGCGAGAAGTGGTGATCGTTGCAGCCCGCCGTACCGCCGTTGGTTCCTTCGGAGGCTCGTTGGCCGGCATCCCCGCCAGCGATCTCGGCGCCGCCGTGATCAAGGACGTGCTGGCCCAGACCGGCGTCGCACCGGAACAGATCGACGAGGTCCTGCTGGGGCAGGTACTGACCGCCGGCGTCGGCCAGAACCCCGCGCGCCAGGCCTCCATCAAGGCCGGCCTGCCCGATGCCGTGCCCGCCATGACCATCAACAAGGTCTGCGGCTCCGGCCTCAAGGCCTTGCACCTCGGCACCCAGGCCATCCTGCTGGGCGACGCCGACGTGATCATCGCCGGCGGCCAGGAAAACATGTCCCTATCGCCCCACGTGCTGCCGAACTCGCGCAATGGCCAGCGCATGGGCGACTGGAAGGCCATCGATACCATGGTTCACGACGGCCTGTGGGATGCCTTCAACGGCTATCACATGGGTATCACCGCAGAGAACCTGGGCGAGAAATATGGCATCAGCCGTGAGGAGATGGACGCTTTCGCGGCTGACTCTCAGCAGAAGGCCTCTGCCGCCATCAAGGAAGGCCGCTTCAAGGGCCAGATCGTGCCGATCGAGATTCCCCAGCGCAAGGGTGATCCGGTGGTCTTCGACACCGATGAGAACCCCCGCGAAGTCAGCGCCGAGAAGCTAGGCACCATGCGCCCAGCCTTCAAGAAGGATGGCAGCGTGACCGCCGGCAATGCCTCATCACTGAACGATGGCGCCGCCGTGGTCATGCTGTGCTCCGCCGAGAAGGCCAAGGAACTCGGCCTCGAGCCGCTGGCACGCATCAAGGCCTACGCCAACGCCGGTGTCGATCCGGCGATCATGGGCATCGGCCCGGCACCGGCGACCCGCCGCTGCCTCGAGAAGGCCGGCTGGAGCCTCGATGACCTGGACCTGGTCGAGGCCAATGAAGCCTTCGCCGCCCAGGCCATCTCGGTCAACAAGGAACTCGGCTGGGATACCTCGAAGATCAACGTCAACGGTGGTGCCATCGCCATTGGCCATCCCATCGGCGCCTCCGGCTGCCGCGTGCTGGTGACCCTGGTCCACGAGATGATCGCCCGGGATGCCAAGAAGGGCCTAGCCACCCTGTGTATCGGTGGCGGTCAAGGTGTGGCGCTGGCGATCGAGCGCTAGACGCGGCAACGCCGTCCCATCTGCAGGTACTGAAGCCCCCGCCGAGGCGGGGGCTTTTCTTTGCCTGTCGTTTGCGACGGATGCTCGCGGCGGGTGTTCGCGATTAAGCACCAGGCTCGGCCACTGACCGGACCGACCACGTCGCTCTCACCCCATCACCGCGTCTCGGCAGACGCCGAGCCGAGGGTCGCCTTGTCGGCGCGATACTGCCAGGGGACCGCGATGCGAAAGAAGCGCTCGACGACATCATCCGCCACCGGCGCCGTGATCCGTGACACCAGCCAGAACATCGGCAGGTTAACCATCAGCCCCCAGAAGCCGGCGTGCACGCCGAGTGGATGCGGCCACAAGGTAGTAAAGGCGACGGTGACGAGAAACCCCACGCCGATACCAGCGCCTACCCCGAGCGCCGTCGCCTTCTTCCAGAAGAACATGCCTATAAAGGCCGGCAGCACCTGGGAGGCAAAGCCCAGCCCGATCAGCAGGATCATCACCAGATTACCGGGCTCGGCGATGGCCAGTGGTGCGATGACCAGCGCCATCAGGGGAAAGATCATCCAGCGCGCCAGCTTGCCCGCCGTCGCGTCCGAGAGCTTGAACAACGGTTGAAAGACATCCTTGGCATAGGTCAGTGCCACCGAATGGATGAACGGCTCAGACGACGACATCGACGCCGCCAGCGTACCCGCCCCCAGTAGCCCGACCAACACCACCGGCAGGTGCTGCATGGCATACTCCAGCGCGACCGTATCCGCCCGGGCAAGCTGTGGCATCGCGAAGATGCCGATGAAGCCCACCACCACCATCGGCAGGATGACCAGATAGTAGGTCGGCAACCAGGTGGCGGCGCGTCGAATGGTGCGCGCCGAAGTCGCGCTCATCCACTGGGTCCAGACCGGCGGCATGAACGACAGCATCGACACGACGATGGAGGTCGTCCAGAAGGCGAAGCTCATGTCGCCCCCTGCCCCGGGTAGCGACAGGTACTCAGGAGCCTCAACGGCGAGGCGAGAAAAGACCTCGGCGAAGCCCCAGCTACCGGTCGCGGTGTGGGCCGCCCACAGGCCGACTGCCCAGGCCACGATGAACATCAGTACGCCCTGGAAGACATTGGTCTTGCCGATCGCGCGCTGGCCGCTGGCGTAAAGGTAGATGGCGATACAACACAGCACCAGGATGACGCCAGCCCAGACGGGAATCGCCCCACCGCTCATGACAAACAGGATGTAGGCCGAGCCGATGGTCTGCAGCACCGCATAGGCTATCGAGCCCACCGACATGACCAGCGCCGCCAGGGCGCCCAGCACGGGGCTCTGGTAACGATCGGCGATGGCACTGGCCTGGGTGACATGGCCAAACCTGGCACCGAAGGCCCATACCTTGGGGCCAAAGTACCAGGCCACCAGCGCCAGATAGCCCAGATAGATCACCACATAGAACACCGGGATGCCCTTGGCATAGGCCCAGCCGGGTGCCCCCATGAAGGTATAGGCGCTGACGCTGCCGGCGGCGATCAACAGATACAGCGTCATCGGCCCCATGCTGCGCCCGGCCACTCCCCATTCTTCCAGCGAGCTCATCTTGCGCCGCCCGCGGGCGCCAAGCCCGATGACGATGGCAATCACGATGTAGCCAAGGGTAATGATCAGCGGCCAGGGGCTATTCATCGTCGATCTCCCGGATCAGCAGGTTGCCAAGCGCCATCACCGCGCAGCAGCCAAGCAGGATCACGTAGCTCCAGGTCACCAGGGCGGGCAGGCCGAACACCAGGCCACCCCGATTGACCAGCTCGATGACCGGCCACAGCCCGGCCGCGATGACCAGCGCGAAGCACACCAGCACACACCAGCCACGCCAGCTGGTCGGCAACAGGAAGGATCGACGCACGGAAGACTCCTTGTCTTGATAGTTGACCACGGCGAGAACGCCTGGCGCTCTCGACCGCAGGTGTCCGGGGCCGTGCTCAAGCAGAGGCGGCGCTCGGACGATGTTCGATCACGGCGGGCTCGGCCACTGGCCGATCGGCCCGCGCCACTGCTCGAAGGAACGGGCCAACTGCAGAGTCCGCAGGTCCTCGAAGCGCGGCGCCACGATCTGCAGGCCGATGGGCATGCCATCACGGCAGAACCCGCCATTTAACGAGATCGCCGGCTGCTCGCCCATGTTCCAAGGCACAGTAAACACGATATGTTCAAACGGCCGCGACGGATCGTTGGTCGGAGACGGCCAGTCTGCCGGGAAAGCAAGATTGGGGGCGGTCGGGCTCAACAGCGCATCGACATCCTCGAACACCGCTTCGGTGGTCCGACGCATGGCCATCGTCTGCTCGAAACCACGCACCACGTCGATCCCGGAGAGCTTTGCACCGTCATCCGCCCAGGCCAGAATTTCCGGCAGTGCCCTGGCCCGCTCCTGCGGCGAGAGTCGCTCGAGCTCACTGAACTGGCGCGCCCGCCAGAAGCGCTCCAGGCCATCGAGCATGTCCCGCGTCATGACCGGGGCGATAGGGACCAGGGTGGCCCCCGCCTGCTCGAACTGCCTCGCCGCCTGCTCGACGCACGCCAGCACCTGAGGGTCCGGCGCCAGCCCACAGCCGGCATCGAGCATCACGCCGATGCGCATCCCGCCAACGCCACCGCCCGGCGCACTCCAGTCGATCTCACTGGGCGGAAGGCGCATGGCATCCCGAGTATCGCTGCGCGACAGCGTCGCCATCATCAACGCGGCGTCATCCACCGTGCGCGTCATCGGACCCGCGCAGCGGCCCACATAGTAAGGGTCGATGGGCACCCGACCAAGGCTCGGCTTGAAGCCGACCAGACCGCACCAGGCCGCCGGCAGGCGAATCGATCCGCCGATATCCGTGCCCAGATGCAGCGGGCCATACCCCGCCGCCGCCGCCGCACCAGCGCCTGAACTCGACCCACCGGTATTGAACTCGGTATTCCAGGGGTTACGCGTCAGACCATGAAACGAGGAACGTCCCGAGGACAGCATGCCGAAATCCGGGCAGGTGGTCTTGCCGAGCAACAAGGCACCGTCTTCGGCGAGGCGCTGCGTCGCCGGCGCATCGTCCTGCGCCGGTGGGTGACCTTGCTCGGCGGTCCCGGCACCGGCGAGCGTGCCATGGGGAATCGGCGTGCCACGAGTCGCAATCAACTCCTTCAGCGTCACCGGCACGCCGTCAAGCGGGCCCCTCGGCGCGCCCTTGTCCCAGCGCCGTGTGGAATCCCGGGCGGCATCGAGAAAGCGCTCGGGATCGTAGGCGTACAGCGCGTTGATACGCGGCTCCCAGCGCTGCACATGGTCGATCAGCGCCTCGGCCATCAGCGTCGGCGATAGCTCGCGGCGGCGATAGGCGGCGACGAGTTGGCGGGTGGTGTAGTTCAGGCAGGCTTCCATTCCGGCGACTCCGTTTCGGTAACACCCTCAGCATGGAAGTCGCTGGTGAACACCGCCATCACAATCACAGGCACTCTGCGCTCACAATTTGTGTGCGCCTAGTCCTTCACGGTCCCCCCGTCCGGGTCGCTCGGCCGTCGAGCGCCGTCTCGAGCCGCTCCAGACAGGTCTGCACGGCGGGGCTCGGCGAGCGGTGGCGATAGATACACAGATCGATCCTCGCCCGCTCCAGCGCGCCTTCTTCCAGCGGCACTGCCGTCAGGGTCCCTTGCTGGCATTCACGGGCCACCGCCATGGCCGGCAGGATCAGCACCGCGGCGCCGGCCATGGCCAGGGCCTTCTGAGTCTCGAGCGATGCCGTGGTAAAGCTCGGTGCATACTGCAACCCCCGAGACTTGGCCGCGCGGTCCAGCGCCTGACGCACGCCGTAGGAATCATCCGGCAAGGCCAGCGGATGAGCCAACGCCGCTTCCAATGACACCTCCTCGTCAGCAGCCAGCGGGTGGCTGGGTGCCATCACCACGCAGTGCTCGAGTCCCGCCGTCGCCACCCGCAAAATATCGTCCCGTGGCGGCAGGAAAAACGCCAGGCCGATATCGGTGTCGCCTCGGCGCAGGGCATCGATGACACCACCGGCGCTGGCGATGGCGATATCGAACTCGAGGCGTGGATAATCCCGATTGAGATCGGTCAGCGCCGGCGTCAGCAGGCTGGACACGAGCCCTTCAGCGGCTTCGATGGCGACCCGCCCGGTGCGCATTCCCTGAAGGTCGGCGATGCGTGCCTCGACACGCTCAAGATCCCGCAGCGTCCTTCGTGCCTGTTCGGCAAGCAATTCCCCGGCGGCGGTCAGGCGGATGCCCTCGGGGCCACGCTCGAGCAAGGGCGCACCGAGTTGATGCTCGAGTTGATCGATCTGGCGGCTGACCGCCGTCGGCGCGATGTGCAGACGCGCAGCGGCCTGACGCAGCGAGCGACAGCGCGCGACGGTATCGAAGTACTTCAGGGCACGCCATTGCATGGTGCTTTCTCCTGGGGGCGCATCGTCGAGAGCTGGCCTCATGGCGCCTTCGTGAAGGGCTGTCTCTGCGCCTTATGCGCTATCGCCGCGCCCGACCGCGCTTGCCGGTGTGCGTGCCACGATCACCGCCGCCAAGGCAAACAGGCCACCGGCGATATAGAGCACCCCCTCGAGACTCAGCGCGTCCACCACCTGGCCACCGGCCATGGCACCGAAGCCGATCGACAGGTTGAAGACAAACGCCATCAGCGCAGTGGCCGCCTCGGCGTTGGGCGCGCTCTTGAGGATCCAGGTCTGCAGGCTGACCGAGATGCTGCCGAACACCGCCCCCCACAGCATCAACAGCGGTATGGCCGTGGCCGGCTCACGGCCCAGCCAGGGAAAGGCCAGCGTCGCCAATGCGAGCAGGATCGGAATCACCAGCACGGTGCGATAGGGCCGACGGCCCGCCGCGGTGCCGGCGAGGAAATTGCCCGCAAGGCCCGCCCCTCCATAAAGCAGCAGCAGGCCGCTGACGCTGGCCACGGGAACCCCGGCGATGTCCTGCAGGATCGGGCTGATAAAGGTGTAAGCGGCGAAGTGGCCCACGACGATCAGGGCCGTGGCGATGACGCCGACACGCACGCCGCGGCTAACGAACTGACCGCTGAGGCTGGTCAAGCGTACCGGCTCGCGGGCCGGCAATGCCGGCAGCAGCCACCATAGCGCCACGCTCACCACCAGACTCAACGCGGCCATGGCGATGAAGGCGGTGCGCCAATCGGTCAGGTCACCGAGCCAGGTGCCTGCCGGCACCCCCAGCACGGAGGCCCCGGCCACCCCACTGAAGATTACCGCCATGGCCCTTGGCACCTGCTCGAGCGCCACCAGACGAGACGCCAGCCCGCCGGCGATGGCCCAGAAGCCGCCGATGCAGATACCGACCAGCACCCGGGTCGCCAGCAACCAGCCGAAGCTCTCCGCGAAGGCCCCGGCCAGGCTCGCCAGGGTCATCAGCGCCATCAGCGCGGTCAACATGATGCGCCGATCCAGGCGCCCCACCGCCACCGGCAATAGCGGCGCGGCAAAGGCCGCCACCACGCCCGGCACGGTGATCATCAAGCCGGCCATCCCCGGCGTCACCGATAGCGACGCCGCGACCTGGGACAATAGCCCAATCGGCAGCTGCTCGGCGGTCACCAACAGGAAGATCCCGATCATGACCGCCACCACCGCCCACCAGTCACGCCTTGCCGTGGTGGTCTTCACGTTGACCACCGACGACTCCGATGTCGTTTTCCCCATCGTCCTGCTCCCTGCCATCCCCTTTCACGACGCCCGAGACCGGGCTCCTTGCTCGTGGCCCTTGCTCGTGGCCCTTGCTCGCCATCAGGTCACGCGCCGGCGACCGGGTAAAAGCCCCCGGCCTGACACAAGAACGCCCCCGAGGCGCAGGCGACGGGGGCGTTACTCGATCCACCGATCGATCAGGCTTCGGTCGCGGCCTCCTCGGCCTCGAACGCTGCCTTCTCTTCGTCGGTCATTTCCTTGATGGTCAGCTTGACGCGATTGCGGTTGTCGATGTCGAGCACCTTGACCACGATCTCGTCGCCTTCATTCAGGAAGTCGCGCACGTCATTGACACGCTCGGCCACGATCTGGGAGATGTGCACCAGGCCGTCGGTGCCGGGCATGATGTTGACGAAGGCGCCGAAGTCGGCGATACGCACCACCTTGCCACGATAGAGCTTGTTGATCTCGGCTTCCGCGGTGATCGCCAGCACCGTATCGATGGCCTTCTTGGCGGCCTTCTTGTCCTCGGCGTAGATACGCACGGTGCCATCGTCGTCGAGGTCGATGGAGGCGCCGGTGTCTTCGCAGATCTTGCGGATGGTGGCGCCGCCCTTGCCGATCACGTCGCGAATCTTGTCCGGGGCGATCTTGATGGTGGCCATGGACGGCGCATTGTCGGACACGTCCGCACGGCTCTCGCCGATCACGGCGTTCATCTGCTCGAGGATATGCAGGCGAGCCTCATGGGCCTGAGTCAGCGCCGTTTCCATGATCTGCTCGTCGATGCCTTCGATCTTGATGTCCATCTGCAGCGCGGTCACGCCTTCGGCGGAGCCAGCCACCTTGAAGTCCATGTCGCCGAGGTGATCCTCGTCGCCAAGGATATCGGTGAGCACGGCGTAGCCGTCGGCGTCCTTGACCAGACCCATGGCGATACCGGCCACCGGCGCCTTGATCGGCACGCCTGCATCCATCAACGCCAAGGATGAGCCACACACGGAGGCCATGGAGCTGGAACCGTTGGACTCGGTGATCTCGGACACCACGCGAATGGTGTAGGGGAAATCGTCGTCCTTGGGCAGCATGGCCTGGATGCCGCGACGCGCCAGGCGACCGTGGCCGATCTCACGGCGCTTGGGGCCGCCCATGAAGCCGGCCTCACCCACGGAGTAGGGAGGGAAGTTGTAGTGCAGCAGGAAGCGGTCCTTGCGCTCGCCTTCCAGCGACTCGATCAGCTGGGAATCGCGCAGGGTGCCGAGGGTCGCCACCACGATGGCCTGGGTCTCGCCGCGGGTGAAGATCGCCGAGCCATGGGTCTTCGGCAGGCTGCCGACTTCGATGGCCAGCGGACGCACGGTCTTGTGGTCGCGGCCGTCGATGCGCGGCTCACCCTTGACCACGCGAGAGCGCACGACGCGCTTCTCGAGGCCGGCGAAGGCGCCTTCGACCTCACCCTTGTCGAACTTGCCGTCGTCTTCACCGGCGAGTTCGGCAACCGCCTGCGCCTTGAGCGCGGACAGGGCGTCCTGGCGTTGCATCTTGTCGGTGACGCGGTACGCCTCGCCGACCTTGGCCTCGAAGGCACTCGCCACGGCATCCTTGAGCGCGGTGTTCTCGGCGGCAGGCTGCCAGTCCCACTTGGCCTTGCCGGCTTCCTGGACCAGTTCATTGATGGCCGAGATCGCCACCTGCATTTCCTGGTGACCGTAGAGCACGGCGCCAAGCATCTCGT
Source organism: Halomonas sp. V046 (assembly GCF_052645355.1). Taxonomy (NCBI): domain Bacteria; kingdom Pseudomonadati; phylum Pseudomonadota; class Gammaproteobacteria; order Oceanospirillales; family Halomonadaceae; genus Halomonas; species Halomonas sp. V046. The sequence continues at coordinate 395,415 of NZ_JBQXYF010000002.1, read as the reverse complement.
CTTCGAGCAGCTCGGCCGCTTCGGACTCGACCATCAGCACGGCTTTCTCGGTGCCGGCCACGACCATGTTCAGCTCGGAGCTGGCAAGATCCTCGACGGTCGGGTTCAAGTAGTAGCCACGATCTTCGTCGAAACCGACGCGGGCGGCCCCGATCGGGCCCTTGAACGGCACGCCGGAGACGGCCAGCGCCGCGGAGGTGCCGAGCAGCGCCGCGATGTCCGGATCATGGTTGCGGTCGGTCGACAGCACGGTGCAGACGACCTGCACCTCGTTCATGAAGCCCTTGGGGAACAGCGGACGGATCGGGCGATCGATCAGGCGCGAGGTGAGGGTTTCTTTCTCGGTGGGACGGCCTTCACGCTTGAAGAAGCCGCCGGGAATCTTGCCGACTGCGTAGGTCTTTTCCTGATAATGGACGGACAGCGGGAAGAACGGCTGGGCCGGATTGGCTTCCTTGCGCGCGACCACGGTGCACAGCACCACGGTGTCGTCCATGGTGACCATGACGGCACCGGTGGCCTGGCGGGCGATGCGCCCGGTTTCCAGGGTGACGGTGCTGCGACCGTACTGAAACGTTTTCTTGACCGGATTCACGGCGACTTCCTTTACTTTTCGATGTTTGGGTCTTTTTGACTCGGCCACTATTTTAGGGGGTCACGGCGTCAAGGGCCACCACAAAGGTCAAGGACCACGAGTCGATTCGGCTTAGGCGCAAGGGCTCGCCGACGGGCGTCCCGATCCGCTGAAGACAAACGCCTGAAACGGCAACGCCAAAAACGACAACGGGCAGCCCCGTGGGGCTGCCCGTTGTCTGGCGCCAATGGCGCCGGCTCTACGGAATCGTCTCCGCTAAGCCTGGACCTGCTAAGCCTGGAACTGCTTAGCGACGCCGACCGAGACGCTGGATCAGGGACTATCGAAAGCTTCGACGTCTCCGAGCCTGCACCACCGTCTTGACGTCTAAACGTCCTAACGTCTTAGCGACGCCGACCGAGACGCTGGATCAGGGACTATCGAAAGCTTCAACGTCTCCGAGCCTGCACCACCGTCTGAACGTCTGAACGTCTTAGCGACGCAGACCGAGACGCTGGATCAGAGACTGATAGCGTTCAAAGTCTTTACGCTTGAGGTAGTCCAGCAGCTTACGACGCTGGTTGACCATGCGGATCAGGCCACGACGCGAGTGGTGATCCTGCTTATTGGTCTTGAAGTGATCCTGCAGGCCGTTGATATTGGCGCTCAGCAGGGCCACCTGAACCTCGGGGGAGCCGGTGTCGTTCTCGCCACGGCTGTACTCGGTGACGATCTCGGACTTCTGTTCGGCGGTAAGTGCCATCTGTCTCTCCAGTAAGCAATATGCCTAGATGATGAATGTCGGAGACCACGCATATTTGCAGTCTCCATTGCTACCAACCTGCACCCATTGAGTGGGTCAGTCTGTCTTCGCGCCCGCGACAAACGAGCTCAACAGGCGCCGGGGCACGATATCCCCGGACGCATCCACCACACCGAGACCGACAAAGACCTCGTCATGGTAGAGTCGCGTGAGTACCCCATCGTCGTCGCCTGCCGCCGACTCGGCCGTTGGCGGTGCTGCCGCCAGCGGCTCTGCTCTGGCCGGGCGTCCGAAGCGCAGTGCCTCGCGCCCCGCTTCGCTCAACTGGTGAGCCGGCAAGTGCTCGAGGAGCACGTCGATCGGTGCCAGCGTCGCTTCCCTGGCCGACTGATCCTCGAGGGCTTCGAGCGCCTCAAGCGTCAGCATGCCGTCGGCGTCGAAAGGGCCGGTCTTGAGCCGCCTGAGCTGCGAAATATGTCCCTCACAGCCCAGCGCCTTGGCCATATCGCCGGCCAGCGTGCGCACATAGGTGCCCTTGCTGACCCGCACTTCCAGGTCGAACCAGGGGGCGCTACCGGCAAGCGACGCCGAAAGTAGCCGGGCATCATACACGCTAATTCTGCGCGCTGCACGCTCTACGGTCTTGCCCTCTCGGGCCAGCTCGTAGAGTTTACGCCCCTGATGCTTCAACGCCGAATACATCGGCGGCAACTGCTCCTGCTCACCGATGAACCTGTCGATCATGCCAGCCACTTCGGCTTCCTCGAGGCGCGGCACCGGGCGACGCTCGATGATCGCGCCCTCGGCATCGCCGGTATCGGTGCTGGCACCGAGCTCGACCCGGGTGCGGTAGACCTTGTCGGCTTCCAGCAACTGGGACGAAAACTTGGTCGCCTCACCGAACAGTACCGGCAACAAGCCCGTCGCCATCGGATCCAGGGTGCCGGTGTGACCGGCCTTCTGGGCCTGAAACAGGCGACGGGCTCGCTGCAGCGCGTGATTGCTGGACAGGCCCTGAGGCTTGTCCAGCAATAGCACGCCGTCTACCGGCAGACCGCGACGACGACGCGCCATCAGGGCTTGGCCCCGCCGTCGCCCTCGCCGCCATCGCGCTCGGCATCGGTCTCATCGACCTCATCCGGGGCACGCGAGCGGTCGCTGGCCACGGCCTCCTCGATCAACGACGACAGGTGCTGACCACGCACCACGCTCTCGTCGTAGTGAAAGCGCAGCTCCGGTACGTGACGCAGCTTGATGCGTCGCGCCACCTGGCTACGCAGGAAGCCTCCGGCACGCTTCAAGACCTGAAGGTTCTCCTTGATGCGCTCCGGATCCTGCTCGCCGAGCAGGGTGATATGGACATCGGCGTAGCCGAGGTCACGGCTGACCGTGACCCCGCTGACGGTGACCATGCCCAGGCGTGGGTCCTTGACCTCACGCTGGATGAGTACCGCCAGCTCCTTCTGGAGCTGGTCGGCGACTCGGTCGGTACGCTTGAACTCGCGCATGGCTAACGGCTCCTCGAACGCTTACAGCGTGCGCTCGACCTTGACCTGATCGAAGACCTCGATCTTGTCGTTGACCTGGACATCGTTGTAGTTCTTCACCCCGATGCCACACTCCATGCCGTTGCGCACGTCCTGGACGTCATCCTTGAAGCGACGCAGCGATTCCAGCTCGCCTTCGTAGATGACCACGTTGTCACGCAGCACGCGGATCTTCTTGTTACGGAAGACGGTGCCCTCGACCACCATACAGCCAGCCACGGCGCCGATCTTGGGTGCTCGGAAGACGTCACGGACTTCGGCCACACCGACGATCTCTTCCTTCCACTCAGGCTCGAGCATACCGCTCATGGCCTGCTTGACCTCGTCGATCAGGTGGTAGATGACGCTGTAGTAGCGCAGCTCCAGACCTTCCCGCTCGATGATCTCGCGGGCGGCGGCGTCGGCACGCACGTTGAAGCCGACCACGATGGCTTCACTGGCCAGCGCCAAGTTGGCATCGGTACCGGTGATACCACCAACGCCAGACGACACCACGGAGACCTGAACTTCGTCGGTGGAGAGCTCTTCGAGTGCGCCACGAATGGCCTCAAGGGAACCCTGCACGTCGGCCTTGAGCACGATGTTGAGCTTGGCGGCAACGTCCTGGCCCATCTGCGAGAACATGTTCTCGAGCTTGGCCTTCTGCTGACGCGCCAGACGCACTTCGCGGTACTTGCCCTGGCGGAAGTTGGCCACTTCACGGGCCTTCTTCTCGTCGGCCACGACCATGAAGTCGTCACCGGCTTCCGGCGTGCCGTCGAGTCCCTGGATCTCCACCGGCATGGCGGGACCCACGGCATCGACCTGCTTGCCGAGCTCGTTGGTCAGGGCGCGGACGCGGCCATAGTGCAGGCCGGCGAGCACGATATCGCCCTTCTTCAGAGTGCCGTTCTGGACCAGCACTGTCGCGACCGGGCCGCGGCCCTTGTCGAGACGGGACTCGACCACCACGCCCTTGCCCGGTGCACTCGGCACCGCCTTGAGCTCGAGCACTTCGGACACCAGCTGGATGGACTCCAGCAGATCCTCGATGCCTTCACCGCTCTTGGCCGAGACGTGGACGAACTGGGTGTCACCGCCCCACTCCTCGGAGATGACGCCGTGCTGGGACAGTTCGTTCTTGACCCGATCCGGATCGGAACCCGACTTGTCGATCTTGTTGACCGCGACCACCATCGGCACTTCCGCGGCGCGGGAATGCTCGATCGCCTCGACGGTCTGCGGCATGACGCCGTCGTCCGCCGCGACCACCAGGATGACCACGTCGGTGGCCTTGGCACCACGGGCACGCATGGCGGTAAACGCCGCGTGGCCTGGGGTGTCGAGGAAGGTCACGCCACCATGGTCATCTTCGACATGGTAGGCACCGATGTGCTGGGTGATGCCACCGGCCTCGCCCGTGGCAACCTTGGCACGACGGATGAAGTCGAGCAGCGAGGTCTTGCCGTGGTCGACGTGACCCATGACGGTCACCACCGGCGAACGGGTAATCTCTTCACCTTCGTAAGAGATCGCCTGAAGCATCTCGGTTTCCAGCGCATCGTCCTTGACCAGCTTGGGCGTGTGGCCCATTTCCTCGACGACAATCGCCGCGGTGTCCTGATCGATGGTCTGGTTGATCGTCACCGCGGCGCCCATGGTAAACATGGCCTTGATGACTTCATTGGCCTTGATCGACATCTTGTCGGCCAGCTCCGCCACCGAGATCGACTCGGGGATGGAGACCTCGCGCACGATCGGCTGGGTCGGCTTCTGGAAGCCATGCTTGCCGTTGCCCTGGCTGCCACCACGGCGACTGCCACGACGCTCGGCGCGCTTGACCTTCTTGCCGCCGCCACCGCGACGACGCTCTTCGCGATCGCTGCGGTCGTCGTCGTCACGCTCGCCACGGCCCTTCTTGTTGCCGACCTTGGCGGCGGCCTTCTTGACCGCCGCACGGCGCACGTCACCGCGACCTTCCTTCGGCGGAGCCGGGGGCTCGTCGCCGGCGGGGGCACCGGTATCCAGCACCGGCACCGGGATGTCCGGCTCGGCAACCTGCGCCGTCTTGGCGGCCTTGGCTTCGGCATCGGCAGCCGACTGGCGTGCCGCTTCCTCGGAAGCCCGCTTGGCATCTTCTGCCGCCTCGGCTTCACGCTTGGCCTCGGCCGACGCCATGTCGCCGACCAACTGACGCGGACCTTGATCTTCGACCTCGACAGGCTTGTCGTCCTGCTCGTCGTCGCGCTTGACGTAGGTACGCTTCTTGCGCACCTGAACCTCAATGGTCTTGCCGCGATCGCTGGTCTTGATCTTGCTGCGCGTCTTGCGGGTCAGGGTGATGCGGTTCTTGGCGCCGGCTCCGACTCCAGCACCGCTGCCACCGTGACTCTTGGTCAGGAAGTCGAGCAGCTTGCGCTTGTCTTCCTCGGACACGGCGTCACCCTCGGCCTTATGCTCAAGGCCGGCTTCTTTCATCTGTTCCAGCAGACGGGGCACATCGCGCCCCACCTTCGCTGCAAAATCCTTAACGGTCATTTCTGACATTACGACCCTCCTCAGCCCGTGACCCTATTACTGTTCGCTCTCGAACCATGGCGCACGGGCAGTCATGATCAGTGCCGCGGCGCGCTCTTCGTCCAGCTCCTCGATGTCCATCAGGTCATCGACGGACTGCTCTGCGAGGTCCTCCATGGTCTTGATGCCCCGGCTGGCCAGGATGAAGGCCAGATGGCGTTCCATACCGTCCATTTCCAGCAGATCATCTGCCGGCTGGGCACCATCCAGTTGTTCCTCGGAAGCGATGGCCAGGTTCAAGAGCTCGTCTTTGGCGCGAGCGCGAAGTTCCTCGATGAGGTCCTCGTCGAACTCTTCGATTTCCAGCATTTCCTCGACCGGTACGTAGGCCACTTCTTCCAACGAAGTGAACCCTTCCTCGACCAACAGGCGCGCGACATCATCATCGATGTCCAGATGCTGGACGAAGTGTTCGACCAGGCTGTCGATCTCCTGGTCACGCTTGGCCTCGGCGTCCTCTTCGGTCATGACGTTGAGACGCCAGCCGGTGAGTTCGGAGGCCAGGCGTACGTTCTGGCCGCTGCGGCCGATGGCCTGAGCCAGATTGTCCTCGGCGACGGCCACATCCATGGCGTGGGCATCTTCATCCACCAGGATCGAGCCTACGTCGGCCGGGGCCATGGCGTTGATGACGAGCTGGGCGGGATTGTCATCCCACAGCACGATATCGACGCGCTCGTTCTGCAATTCGGAGGACACGGCCTGGACGCGCGAGCCGCGCATGCCCACACAAGCACCCACCGGATCGATGCGGCGATCATTGGTCTTGACCGCGATCTTGGCCCGCGAGCCCGGATCGCGGGCAGCGCCCTTGATCTCGATCAGCTGCTCGGCGATCTCGGGGACCTCGATCTTGAACAGTTCGATGATCATCTGCGGATTGGTCCGCGACAGGATCAACTGGGCACCACGTGCCTCGGCGTCGACCTTGACCAGCAACGCGCGCACACGCTCGTTCATGCGATAGCGCTCACCGGAAATCATTTCGCTACGCGGCAGGAACGCCTCGGCGTTGTCGCCAAGGTCGATGATCAGGCCGTCGCGTGTCGTTTTCTTGACGATGCCGGCCACCAGCTCGCCTTCACGCTCGGCGTACAAGCGCACGACCTCGGCCCGCTCGGCCTCGCGCACCTTCTGCACGATGACCTGCTTGGCCGTCTGGGCGGCGATACGCCCGAACGAGGCGTTCTCGATCTTCTCTTCGACGACATCACCGAGGCCCAGGGGCGGATCGCGACGTTCGGCGAAGGTCAGCTTGATCTGCGCATCGGGACCATCGAAATCATCGTCTTCGATGACTTCCCAGCGACGAAACGTCTCGTACTCGCCGGTGACCCGGTCGATGTGCACTCGCACGCTGGCCTCTTCGTCCTCGAAACGCTTGCGCGAGGCACTGGCCAGCGCCGCTTCGACGGCTTCGAAGATGACATCCCGGGGGACACCCTTTTCGTTGGAGATCGCGTCAACGACCGCCAGAATCTCTTTACTCATGCCTTAGCCTCGCCAGATAACCTGTCCTTGTTCGCCGACATCATGATCCAAATTGCGGGACCACCCGCGCCTGATCGATGCCTTCTATGGGAAAGCAGTACTCCTCGCCATCGAGTTGCAACAACACCTCGTCACCCTCGACACCGGCCAGCAGGCCCTCGAACTTGCGCCGACCATCGAAGGGCGCGCGCAATTTGATATTGACTCGGTGTCCGACATAAAGGGCGAACTGCTCGAGAGTAAACAGCGGACGGTCCATTCCAGGGGACGACACTTCGAGACGATACTCGCCGGCGATGGGGTCTTCGACATCCATCACCGCGCTGACCTGCCGACTGACGTCGGCGCAATCATCGACGTTGATACCGTTCTCGTGATCGATGTAGATCACCAGACGTGAATGTTTTCCCTGGGACAGATGATCGATACCCCAAAGCTCGAACCCCATGGCCGTTACCACTGGTTCGATCAGCGCGTGAAGCGCGGCATCCTTGATGGCCACGAATGAAAGCTCCTACAGCCGTTGCATCAGCACCTGGCCGGGAGTGAACAGGAAAGACAGGTGGCTGATTGGCGTTGCGCGCTGCCGACTATTGCCGACGAGCTGCTAACAAAAAGCCCCTTCACAGGAAGGGGCTTTTACAAGAAACCTGTAACCATCTCGACAGCTTCGGCATGCCCCTGAGGATACCTGCATGCCTGTCGAAAAGATGGTAGCGGGGACCGGATTTGAACCGATGACCTTCGGGTTATGAGCCCGACGAGCTACCAGACTGCTCCACCCCGCATCAACTTAGGCCGGTGAGTATATGCCTGCTTGACTGCTGCGTCAAGCTTTTCACCGTACTGCCAACCCTGCGCGAATCGCTGTGACCGTCTGGCTGGTCAAGCATATTCGATGGTGCCGAAGGCGGGACTTGAACCCGCACGACCATAAGGTCACTACCCCCTCAAGATAGCGTGTCTACCAATTCCACCACTTCGGCAAGGGGAGGCTGGATACGCGACCTTAGTCGCTGCTTTCCTCCAGCACTGGCGCTGCATTATCCACACCACTTGAACCTTCGTCAAGCGTTGGCGCGGAATTCTGCTGCTCAATCACCTCGGCGTCGGGAATACCGACTTCCGGCGCGGCTTCACCGGCCTGAGAGGCAAAATAGGCCAGGGTCAGGGAGGTAGCGAAGAAACCTGCCGCCAGCACCGCCGTGGCCCGAGACAGAAAGTTGCCGCTGCCGCGGGAACCGAACACGGTCTGGGAGGCACCGCCACCGAAGGCGGCACCGGCTTCGGCGCCCTTGCCCTGCTGCAGCAGGATAAGGACCACCAGGGCGATGGCGATCGCCACGTGGATCATGAGAATGGCAACTTGCATGGATTCAACCTGCTGACTGACAAATGGCTAGGAAATCGTCGACCTTCAGCGATGCACCGCCGATCAGGCCGCCGTCGATATCGGGCTGGGCCAGCAATTGCGCCGCGTTGTCGGGCTTCATGCTGCCGCCGTAGAGAACTTTCATGGCCTCGCCCAGGCCTGCCGCGTAGCGGACCAGGCGAGCGCGGATGGCCGCATGCACCTGTTGCGCCTGTTCAGGGCTTGCCGTGCGTCCGGTGCCGATGGCCCACACCGGCTCGTAAGCCAGCACCAGGCGCTCACGATCGCTCGGTGCCAGGGCATCGAGAACCGCCTCGAGCTGCCCCAGCACCACCGCCTCCGTGCGCTCCGCGTCGCGCTCTTCCAGCGTTTCGCCAAGACACAGCACCGGCGTCAGGCCGACGTCGAGCGCCGCCTTGACGCGAGCCAGCACGGCCGCGTCGTCTTCGCCGAACAGCGTGCGGCGCTCGGAATGCCCCACCAGCACCATGCCCACATCCAGGTCTTTCAGCATGGCCCCACCGACGTCGCCGGTGAACGCACCCGCGCCTTGGTCGCTGAGCGTCTGAGCCCCCACGACCACGTCCTGTGGGAACCGCGCGCGGGCCGCCGCGAGGTAGGGAAAGGGCACCATCAGAGCCACGTCGACTCCGCGGGGCAACTCGGCGCCGCGAAGTACCTCGCCGAAGGTTTCGACCAGGCTCGAGGAGCCGTTCATCTTCCAGTTGCCGGCGATCAGTGGTGCGCGCATGGGACATCCTCTTTCAAGGTGGGCCGAAATGGTATAGGAGCGGCCCTGTCAAGACAACAAGACCGACCGCAAACAGCGACTCATGACCGCCACGGCAACCGTCAACGAGCCACCGTCACCGCGTGCAGGACTCATCCATACGCGCCGTGGGCGGCGGCATCACATCGCGTGGCGTACCCGAGGCCGCCTCAGTTCAACAGTGCGCGAACGTCATCGGCCAGTCGACGCGCCAGGCCTTCGACATCGAGATGGGCCCGGCCTTCGACCATGACTCGGATCAATGGCTCGGTGCCGGATGGACGCAGCAGGACACGACCCGCGTCACCAAGCTCGGCCTCGACGGCCGCCACTGCCTCCTTGAGACGCTCATCGCCCATCACCTGCTTGGCATCGACGCCGGGCGCCAGGCGCACATTGATCAGCGACTGGGGCGCCTTGTCGAAGCCATGCAGCAGGCGCGACAGCGGCTTGTCTTCACGCACCATGTAAGACAGCACCTGCAGCGCCGAGACGATACCGTCGCCGGTCGTCTGGATATGGCCGCAGACGATATGCCCGGATGACTCGCCCCCCAGCTGCCAGTTGTTGGCCGCCAGCCGCTCCATCACATAGCGATCACCGACCTTGGCTCGCTCGAACGGCACCCCCATGCCCTCCAGGGCCGCGGCCAGGCCAAAGTTGCTCATCAGCGTGCCGACCACGCCGCCCTGCAACTCGCCACGCTCGAACCGGTCCTTGGCGATCAAGAACAGCATGTCGTCGCCATCGAGCTCGTGGCCGTCCGCATCCACCATCAGTACCCGGTCGCCATCGCCATCGAAGGCCACGCCCAGATCGGCGCCCTGCTGGATGACCGCGGCGCGCAGCGCCGCCGGATGGGTCGAGCCGACCTGGTGATTGATGTTCATGCCGTCGGGACTGGCGCCGATCAGGCTGACCTTGGCGCCGAGCTCTTTGAACACGCTCGGGGCGATGTGATAGGTCGCGCCATGGGCACAGTCGAGGACGATACGCAGGCCATGCAAGCTGACCCGGTCCGGGACGGTGGACTTGCAGAATTCGATATAGCGCCCCGAGGCGTCATCGACCCGCGTCGCCTTGCCGAGCTCGTCGGGGGCCACCGTGGTCAGGGTCTCCTCCAGGGCCGCCTCGATGCGTTCCTCGACGGCGTCGTCGAGCTTGGTGCCTTCGGCAGAGAAGAACTTGATGCCGTTATCCTGGAACGCATTGTGCGATGCCGAGATGACGATGCCGGCATCGGCGCGAAAGGTACGCGTCAGATAGGCGATCCCCGGGGTCGGCATCGGCCCCAGCAGCATGACATCGACCCCCGCCGCGGACAGCCCCGCCTCGAGCGCCGACTCGAACATGTAGCCGGAAATGCGCGTGTCCTTGCCGATCAGCACGCGAGGACGCTGGCGACGCGGCTCCAGCACCCGACCGGTGGCCCAACCGAGCTTGAGCATGAAATCCGGCGTGATCGGCGCCTGGCCGACCGTGCCACGAATACCGTCGGTGCCGAAATAGCGTCTACCCATGGGATTCACCCTCCTCGAGTACAGCCCAAGTCATGTTCACCGCGTCCACGTGGGGCCCTACATCATGAACGCGCAGTATCCGTGCACCGCGCTCTACCGCTAGCGCCGACAGCGCCAGACCACCCGCCAGGCGCTCCTCGACCGGACGGTCCAGCACCTTGCCGATCATGCTCTTGCGCGACATGCCGACCAGCAAGGGCAGGCCCAGCTCATTGAGCCGATCCATGCGGTGAAGCAGGCGTAGATTGTGCTCGACGGTCTTGGCAAAGCCAAATCCCGGGTCGAGCAACAGCCGCTCACGCTTGAGACCCGCGGCCTCACAGGCGGCCACTCGCTGGGCGAGAAAACTCGCCACCTCGTCCTCCACCGCGCCCGCGTAGTGCGGTGCTTGCTGCATATTGCCGGGTTCGCCGAGCATATGCATCAGGCATACCGGAAGGCCGGAAGACGCCGCGGCCGACATCGCCCCTTCTCGGCGCAGGTTACGCACGTCATTGATCATGCCCGCACCCACCCGAGCGCACTCGCGCATGACCTCAGGCGTGGACGTGTCCACCGAGACCAGGGCGTCGAGCTCACGCACCAGCGCCTCGACCACCGGCATCACGCGATCGAGTTCCTGCTGGACGCTGATCACCTCGGCTCCGGGGCGCGTCGACTCGCCGCCGACATCGATGATCGCGGCCCCCTCGGCGAGCATCTGTTCGGCTCGTTCCAGGGCATCATCCACTGCCACATGGCGGCCCCCATCGGAGAAGGAGTCCGGGGTGACGTTGAGAATGCCCATGATGCGCGGAAAGGAAAGGTCGAGCCGGTGGCGGCCACAGGCGAGTAGTGAGGGAGTTCGGGAATCCATCGTGAGAGGGGTCCTGCTGTCGGTGTACGGCAAACAACCGGCGTGACTGTCACGCAGCACGGCGGCAGCACTGGGTTGCCAGCGCCACGGCGAAGGCGCCCCGCAGGGCGCCTTGAGAGAGGGCTATAAAGGCGCGACGAGCACGCCTAGCTGCCGGCTGGCCCCCCGAGGGGGTCGGAAGGACGCCGCGGCGGCGTGTCATCGTCCTCTTCGCCATCGCCATCATCGCCCTGGCTCCCGCCGCCCTGGCTCTCGGTATCCGAGCCTTCGGCTTCGGGCGCCTTGGCGGGCTCTCCGGTGATCGGCGAACCACCGCCGGAGTCGCTGTCGTCCCAATCCTTGGGCGGACGCGGCGCCCGGCCTTCCATGATGTCGCGGAGCTGGTCGGCATCGATGGTCTCGAACTGCATCAGGGCATCGGCCATGGCATCGAGCTTGTCACGGTTGTCTTCGAGGATCTGCTCGGCCTGGCGGTAGCAGCCATCGATGATCTTGCGCACTTCCTTGTCCAGGCGGGTGGTGGTCTCGCCGGACTTGAGCTTGCCGCCACTCTGCCCCGGACCGCCGAGGAACTGATGGGACTCGTCCTCGTCGTACATGATCGGCCCCATCTCCTCGGACAGGCCCCACTTGGCCACCATGTTGTGGGCAAGCTCGGTGGCGCGCTTGATGTCGTTGGAGGCACCCGTGGTGACGCCGTTCGGCCCCAGGGTCATTTCCTCGGCGATACGCCCACCGAACAGTGAACAGATCTGACTGATGATCTGCTGACGCGACAGGCTGTAGCGGTCCTGTTCCGGCAGGAACATGGTCACGCCGAGGGCTCGGCCGCGCGGGATAATGGTGACCTTATAGACCGGGTCATGCTCCGGGATCACCAGGCCGATGATCGCGTGACCAGACTCGTGATAGGCGGTGTTGAGCTTTTCCTTCTCGGTCATGACCATGGAACGACGCTCCGCGCCCATCATGATCTTGTCCTTGGCGAGCTCCAGCTCTTCCATGCCCACCAGGCGCTTGTTGCGGCGCGCGGCGAACAGGGCCCCTTCATTGACCAGGTTGGCCAGGTCGGCACCAGAGAAGCCCGGGGTACCGCGAGCGATCAGCGACGGCTTGACGTCGTCGGCCAACGGCACCTTGCGCAGGTGCACATTGAGGATATGCTCGCGCCCACGAATATCGGGCAGCGGCACCACCACCTGGCGGTCGAAGCGGCCCGGACGCAGCAGCGCCGGATCGAGAACGTCGGGACGGTTGGTGGCGGCGATGACGATGATGCCTTCATTGGCCTCGAAGCCATCCATCTCGACCAGCAGCTGGTTGAGGGTCTGCTCGCGCTCGTCGTTGCCGCCGCCCATGCCGGCGCCGCGCGAGCGGCCCACGGCATCGATCTCGTCGATGAAGATGATGCAGGGCGCCTGCTTCTTGGCCTGCTCGAACATGTCGCGCACACGCGAAGCACCGACACCGACGAACATCTCGACGAAGTCGGAGCCCGAGATGGAGAAGAACGGCACCTTCGCTTCGCCGGCGATGGACTTGGCCAGCAGCGTCTTGCCGGTCCCCGGCGGGCCGACCATCAGCACGCCACGCGGGATGGTCCCGCCGAGGCGCTGGAACTTGGTCGGGTCGCGCAGGAAGTCGACCAGTTCCTCGACTTCCTCCTTGGCCTCGTCACAGCCGGCGACATCGGCGAAGGTGGTCTTGATCTGGTCCTGGGACAGCAGCTTGGCCTTGGACTTGCCGAAGCTCATCGGCCCGCCCTTGCCGGCGCCCCCACCCTGCATCTGACGCATGAAGAACATGAAGATAGCGAGAATCAGCAGAATCGGGAAACTCGCGATCAGCAGGCGCGTCCACAGACTCTGCTGTTCCGGCTTCTTGCCGACCACGGTGACATTGTTAGCCAACAGGTCGTCCATCAGCTTCGGATCCTCCGCCGAGGGGCGGATGGTCTGGAAACTGGAGCCGTCGGAACGCTCGCCGGTGATGGTGGGCCCATCGATGGTGACCGTACGCACCTGCTCGTTCTGCACCTGCTGGACGAACTGCGAGTAGTTCATCGTGTTCGGTGCGTTTTCGACACTGAAGTTGTTGAACACCGTCAGCAACACCGCCGCGATGACCAACCACAGAATCAGGTTCTTCGCCATATCGTTCAAGGGACTACCCTCAATTGCAGAAATCTGTCGGCCCTGGGCGTGATGCGGGGTTCGACACTACTTAACGTTTGACACTACATGAGCCTGGCATGTTGAGCCAGCCTTTAAAGGCACCCGGAAGCCACCTTCTCAGGCGTCGATCCAGGGGCCCGATAGCGCCACTGTGTCACACTCCGGCCGTTGTGTCCGGGCATTGATCTGGTAGGCGCCGGCTATCGACGCTGCACCTCACCAATTCCGGGGGCCCTGGCCACGGCCAAGCGAATGGCGCTGGCCATGGATGCCGCCGGGGCGCCTGCGAACAGACGCCTCAGCCGCGAAAACCTTCCGCCAGCAAGTACACCTCCCGAGAACGCGCTCGGGAGGCCCCTGGCTTACGCGTCACGACGCGCTTGAAGCTGCCACGCAGCTCCTTCAAGTACGGGTCGAAGCCTTCTCCCTGGAACACCTTGGCCAGGAAGGTGCCGCCGGGAGCCAGCGTCTGACGGGCGAGATCCAGCGCGAGTTCCACCAGATACATCGCCTGGGGCTGGTCGATCGCCGCCATCCCACTCATATTGGGGGCCATGTCCGACATCACAAGGTCCACCGGGCGATTTCCAAGCATCGCGAGAATCTCGTCGAGCACACTCTCTTCGGTAAAATCCCCCTGAATGAAGTCGACTCCGGCCAGGGCATCCATCTCGAGGATGTCCGAGGCGATGACCACGCCGCCGTCACCGACGCGCTCGGCGGCGATCTGGCTCCAGCCACCGGGGGCCGCACCGAGATCGATCACGGTGCTGCCCGGTCGCAACAGGCGGTCCTTGTCGTCCAACTCGATCAGCTTGTAGCTCGCCCGGGAGCGATAGCCATCCTGCCAACTCTGCTGCACATAGCGATCGTCGAAATGCTCCTTTAGCCAGCTGGCGCTGGTCTTGCTGGCACCGGCCTTGCCTGAAGCGGACTTGTTCGAGCCGGACTTGCTGGATCCGGGCTTGCCACCGGATGAGGAAGAGGAGCGTGAAGAGGCCACAAAATCACCTGAAAAAAACGTAACGAAAGGCAGGCAGTCTCGCCATGGCGCTCGGCCAAGGATCGCCGATCGAGGGGCCACCCGGACCGCTGATGCTTCGCTGGAACCAGCCGCATGCTAAGCGGGGTGGGGGGTGCGACGCGCAGCGCGACCAGAATCGCGCCTGTCGATGACTCCCGGGATCATGGCTGGCGATGGCGCCAGTCGATACTGTCTAGCGATGGCCTTGGTCGACGACAATCGCCAATAGCTTACGCGAAACCCGCAGGACGATAACGCCAACCAGGACGACAGCGCTTTCACCATGGCGGGAATCCCCGTACCATGTGCAGTTGCGCGCCAACCGGGAAGAAGCAAGATACCATGAGCTTGTCACAGGCACAAAAGAAAGCATATCGCAGCATCGGTCACCATCTGGACCCGGTGGTTACCGCCTCCGAGAACGGCATCTCCGAGGGGCTGCTGGCGGAACTCGAGCGAGCCCTCAACGACCACGAGCTGATCAAGATCAAGCTGGCCGTGGCCGAGCGTGAAGATCGCACGGCGGTCCTCGATGAACTGGCCAGTGCCAGCGGCGCCGAGGTGATCCAGAAAATCGGCAAGGTCGCCCTGCTCTACCGGGCCAACCCCAAGGCCAACCCCAAGCTGTCCAACATCACCCGCTTCGAGAACCATCACGGACGGCGCTGAACAAGACTTGGGCCAGAAGCGCTTGTACATGCCTTGAGAAGGGCTTGAGCTTGCGTCGAGAAGGACGTTTAGAGAGTCGCCTTCCGCAGGCGACGGCCAGCGCCCCGGCATCGACGAGCCCCAAGCCGCAGACCGAGCCACGACAAGAAGTCACGAAAGTCACAACAAGAACGCCCTCGTAGCAATGCTGCGAGGGCGTTCTTGTTTTCGCATCACGGATGACTGGACGCCATGGCGTGCAAGCCTGCCAACCGTCAGGCCAGCCGCACCTTCGCATGCGGCCAGCAAACGCAACAGACCCCCGCCGGCCGGCGGGGGTCTGTTGCGTGCAGCTCGTTGTCGCCACGCAAAGCGCCAACCATCGGGCGCTTCACGCTTGCACTCAAAGGTGCTCGACCCCGGAGATCTCGTACTCGACCTCGCCGCCGGGCGTGCGCACCAGCACCACTTCACCCTCTTCCTTGCCGATCAGGGCGCGGGCGATGGGCGAGGTGACCGAGATCCGACGATGCTTGATGTCGGCCTCGTCTTCACCCACGATGCGGTACGTCACCTCTTCGTCGGTGTCGAGGTTCAGAAGCTCCACCGTCACGCCGAAGATCACCTTGCCGGTCTTGGGCAGCTTGGTGACGTCGATGACCTGGGCATTGGACAGCTTGCCTTCGATCTCCTGAATGCGCCCCTCGATGAAGCCCTGCTCCTCGCGAGCCGCATGGTACTCGGCATTTTCCTTCAGGTCGCCGTGCTCACGCGCTTCGGCGATGGCGGCGATCACCCGCGGGCGAGACTCGCTCTTGAGCCCGTCGAGCTCCTTCCGCAGGCGTTGCTCACCGGCGACGGTCATCGGGACCTTATTCATGTATTCGCTCCTGCATGCAGTTCCTGTAACCGCCGCACGGTGATGGCATTGCCATACTCGAGCGCCAAGCAAACAGCACTGGCCCCTGCCAGCGTGGTGGCATAGGGAACCTTGCGAGCGAGTGCGGTGCGGCGGATCACCGAGGAATCGTTGATGGCCTGGCGGCCCTCGGTGGTATTGACGATATAGGCAATCTCGTCGTTCTTGATCGAATCGACGATATGCGGCCGGCCTTCGTAAACCTTGTTCACGACCTCGACAGGCAGTCCGGCCTGGTCGAGGGCCGCCGCCGTGCCTTGCGTCGCGCACAGTGTGAAGCCCAATGTTACCAGAGAACGCGCCACTTCGATAACACCCGCCTTGTCGGGCTCGCGCACCGACAGAAACGCCTTGCGCTCCCCGGTCAGCGGCGGAATCGCCTCGCTGGCGCCGAGCTGCGCCTTGTAGAAGGCTTCGGCGAAGGTATCGCCGGAGCCCATCACCTCACCGGTGGACTTCATTTCCGGCGACAGGATCGGGTCGACACCGGGGAACTTGTTGAACGGGAACACCGCCTCCTTGACGCTATGGAAGTGCGGCACGATCTCGCGCTCGAAGCCCTGCTCCTTGAGGGTGACACCGGCCATGCAGCGCGCCGCCACCTGAGCCAGCGAGGTGCCGATGCATTTGGACACGAAGGGCACCGTCCGCGAGGCGCGCGGATTGACCTCGATGACATAGATCTCGCCGTCCTGCCAGGCCAGCTGCACGTTCATCAGGCCCTTGACGCCCAGCTCCACCGCCATCCGCTTAACCTGATCGCGCATCTCGTCCTGAACATCGGCCGGCAGTGAGTATGGCGGCAGGGCGCAGGCCGAATCACCGGAGTGCACCCCCGCCTGCTCGATATGCTGCATGATGCCGCCGATCACCACCTGCTCGCCGTCGGACACGGCATCGATGTCGATCTCGATGGCGGCGTTGAGGAAGTGATCCAGCAGCACCGGTGAATCGTTGGAGACCTTGACCGCATGGGTCATGTAGTTCTCGAGCTCGGAGGCGTCATAGACGATCTCCATGGCGCGACCGCCGAGCACATAGCTCGGACGCACCACCAGCGGATAGCCGATGACCTCGGCCTTGGCGAAGGCCTCACCGAAGCTGCGCGCGGTCGCGTTGGGCGGCTGCTTGAGCCCCAGCTTGTCGATCATCTGCTGAAAGCGCTCGCGATCTTCGGCCCGGTCGATGGCATCCGGCGTGGTGCCGATGATCGGCACCCCAGCGGCCTCGAGCTCCCGGGCGAGCTTCAGCGGGGTCTGGCCGCCGAACTGCACGATCACGCCGACAGGCTTCTCCTTGTCGGCGATCTCGAGCACGTCCTCGAGGGTCACCGGCTCGAAGTACAGCCGATCGGAGGTGTCGTAGTCGGTGGACACGGTCTCTGGATTGCAGTTGACCATGATGGTCTCGTAGCCATCGTCGCGCATGGCGAAAGCGGCGTGGACGCAGCAGTAGTCGAACTCGATGCCCTGGCCGATACGGTTCGGGCCGCCCCCCAGCACCATGATCTTGTTACGATCGGACACCTCGGCCTCGCACTCCTCCTCGTAGGTGGAATACATGTAGGCGGTGTCGGAGGCGAACTCGGCGGCGCAGGTGTCGACGCGCTT
Source organism: Halomonas sp. V046 (assembly GCF_052645355.1). Taxonomy (NCBI): domain Bacteria; kingdom Pseudomonadati; phylum Pseudomonadota; class Gammaproteobacteria; order Oceanospirillales; family Halomonadaceae; genus Halomonas; species Halomonas sp. V046. The sequence continues at coordinate 377,592 of NZ_JBQXYF010000002.1, read as the reverse complement.
GTACACCGGGCGAATACCGACGGCCTGGCGCGCCTTGCGGAAGGCCTTCTCCGAGACGCCGAGCAACGTGGCCAGGCGAGCGTCGGCGAAGCCCTTGCGCTTGAGACGATACAGCGCCTTGGCGTCGAAATCGGCAAGCGACCGCTCGGCGACCCAGGCCTCAGTCTTGATCAAGTCTTCAAGCTGCACCAGGAACCAGGGGTCGACGTTGGTCAGGCCGAAGATCTCCTCGACGCTGAGCCCGGCACGCATGGCGTCGGCGATGTAGAAGATGCGCTCGGCGCCGGCGGCCTGCAGCTCACCCTTGATCGTCGCCATGTTCTCTTCATTGAAGTCGGTGACGATGGGGTCGAGGCCATCGTTGCCGGTCTCCATCCCGCGCAGGGCCTTCTGCAGCGACTCCTGGAAGGTCCGGCCGATGGCCATCACCTCGCCGACAGACTTCATCTGGGTAGTCAGACGATCGTTGGCCTGGGGGAACTTCTCGAAGGTGAAGCGCGGAATCTTGGTCACGACATAGTCGATCGACGGCTCGAAGGACGCTGGCGTACGACCGCCGGTGATGTCGTTCTGCAGCTCATCGAGGGTGTAACCCACGGCCAGCTTGGCGGCGATCTTGGCGATCGGGAAGCCGGTGGCCTTGGAGGCCAACGCCGAGGAGCGCGACACCCGCGGGTTCATCTCGATGACCACCATGCGTCCGGTCTCGGGATCGACCCCGAACTGGACGTTGGAGCCACCGGTCTCGACACCGATCTCACGCAGCACCGCAAGCGATGCGTCGCGCATGATCTGGTACTCCTTGTCGGTCAGCGTCTGGGCCGGCGCGACGGTGATGGAGTCACCGGTGTGGACCCCCATGGGGTCGAAATTCTCGATGGCACAGATGATGATGCAGTTGTCGTTCTTGTCGCGAACGACCTCCATCTCGTACTCCTTCCAGCCGAGTAGAGACTCGTCGATCAACAGCTCATGGGTCGGCGAGAGATCGAAGCCTCGATCGCAGATTTCCTTGAACTCTTCCTTGTTGTAGGCGACGCCGCCGCCGGAGCCGCCCATGGTGAAGGACGGGCGAATGATCGCGGGAAAGCCGAGCTCGGCCTGAATCTCCCAGGCCTCGTCCATGGAGTGGGCGACCTTGGCCTTGGGGCACTCCAGGCCGATATTCTTCATCGCCTTGTCGAAGCGATCGCGGTCCTCGGCCTTGTCGATGGTGTCGGCGTTGGCACCGATCATCTCCACGCCGTACTTCTCGAGCACGCCGTGACGATCCAGATCGAGGGCACAGTTAAGCGCCGTCTGGCCGCCCATGGTCGGCAACACCGCGTCGGGCCGCTCGACCTCGATGATCTTCTCCACCGTCTGCCAGGTAATCGGCTCGATGTAGGTGGCATCGGCCATCGCCGGGTCGGTCATGATGGTGGCCGGGTTGGAGTTCACCAGGATGACGCGAAAGCCCTCTTCACGCAGGGCCTTGCAGGCCTGGGCGCCGGAGTAGTCGAACTCACAGGCCTGACCGATGACGATGGGGCCGGCGCCGATGATGAGGATGCTTTTTAGGTCTGTACGCTTAGGCATGGTGCTTCCCGCAAGAAATTTGGACGATGAACCAGTAAGGGCGAGCCGGAGGGCGTCAGCGCCGGCGCTGCATCATGTCGATGAAGCGATCGAACAGCGGCGCCACATCACGCGGCCCTGGGCTCGCCTCCGGATGCCCCTGAAAGCTGAAGGCCGGGCGGTCGGTGCGCTCGATTCCCTGCAGGGTGCCGTCGAACAGCGAGCGATGAGTGGCTCGCAGGTTGTCTGGCAGGGTCGCCTCATCGGCGGCGAAGCCGTGGTTCTGACTGGTGATCATCACCTTGCCGGTATCGAGATCCTGAACCGGGTGATTGGCGCCGTGGTGGCCATGGCCCATCTTCAGCGTGCTCGCCCCACTGGCCAGCGCCAGCAACTGGTGGCCCAGGCAGATGCCGAACACCGGCGTATCGGTCTCGAGAATGGCCTTAATCGCCGCGATGGCGTAGTCGCAGGGCTCGGGGTCACCGGGGCCGTTGGACAGGAAGATGCCATCGGGATTCAGCGCCAGCACCTCGGCGGCGCTGGTCTGGGCCGGCACCACGGTCAAGCGGCAGCCGCGGCTCGTCAGCATCCGCAGGATGTTGAACTTGACGCCGTAGTCGTAGGCGACCACGTGGAAGGGCCGCTCCAGGCTTTCACCATCGGCATAGCCCTGCCCCAGCGTCCATTCGCCCTGGCTCCACTCATAGGTCTCGGTGCACGACACGACCTTGGCCAGGTCCATGCCCTTGAGCCCCGGGAAGGCGCGGGCCGCCTCGAGCGCGCGCGCCTCGGCGGCGTCGCCCTCGGCGTCGGCCCCGGCCAGGATGGCGCCGTTCTGGGCGCCCTTGTCGCGCAGGATGCGGGTCAGGCGACGGGTATCGATATCGGCGATGCCGACCACGTTCTGCCCGGCCAGGTACTCCGACAGGCTCTGGGTGGAGCGGAAGTTGCTGGCGACGAGGGGCAGGTCACGGATCACAAGGCCAGCGGCGGCGATGGTATCGGACTCGACGTCTTCGGGATTGATCCCGGTGTTGCCGATATGGGGATAGGTGAGGGTCACGATCTGTCGCGAGTAGGAGGGGTCGGTCAGGATTTCCTGATAGCCGGTCATGGCCGTATTGAACACCACCTCACCACTGGTCTGCCCATCGGCGCCAATGGCCGTCCCGTGGAATACGCTGCCATCTTCCAGGGCCAAAATCGCGGGTTTGTTCAACGTTACGTCCTCCCAAAACTCGTCAAGGTAACTGCGGACCAACTGCCTGCCAGAACCGCCCGCCCAGTCGGCACCGACCCGGCTCGCTGCGCATGATGGCGCAAGGAGCCGGGCCGTAAAAAAGCGGGACGAAGCCGGTGTTTGACCGGTTTCATCCCGCTTATTGTCATTCGCTCGGAATGCAGGGCCGGCGCCACCATCTCGCCTCTCTTGCCAATCTCGCTTGCCAAGAGCGCGCGCAAGACGGCATCTGAATGCCTCGTGCCCGGCCAAAATTTTTGGAATGTTACAGGTTTTCCGCCCTGCTGACTACCCCGAATCGCGCTGGGGACCCGGCGTGAACGGAGACAAACGCGTCAGTCCAGGTTCAAGACGTCTGCCATGCCGTAGCAGCCCGCCTCGCGGCCGGCCACCCAGCGCGCGGCCCGCACCGCGCCCTTGGCGAAGGTCATGCGGCTCGATGCCTTGTGAGTGATCTCGATGCGTTCGCCTTCGGTGGCGAACATCACCGTGTGCTCGCCGACGATATCGCCGGCACGCACCGTGGCGAAGCCGATTTCCTTGGCGTCACGAGGACCGCACTGACCGACACGTTCGAAGACGCCATGGTCCTTGAGGTTACGGTCCAGCGCCGCCGCCACGACCTCGCCCATGCGCAGCGCCGTGCCGGAAGGCGCATCGACCTTGTGACGATGGTGGGCCTCGATCACCTCGATGTCGTAGCCTTCATCGCCCAGCGCCCGAGCCGCGGTTTCGAGAAGCTTCAGCGTCAGATTGACGCCCACGCTCATGTTCGGCGCAAAGACCATCGGCACGCGATCGGCGTGGCCATCGAGCTGGGCGAGTTCGTCATCGCTAAGGCCGGTGGTACCAATTACCATCGCCTTGCCATGTTCGGCGCAGAAAGCCAGATTACCCAGTGTCACCTGGGGCGTGGTGAAGTCGATCAGCACATCGAAATCATCGACGATGGCCGCCAGGGAGTCCACGGCCTGAACGCCCAGACGCCCCACCCCGGCCAGCTCACCGATGTCGGTACCGGCCAGGGTGCTGCCCGGCTCGACGATGCCCCCGGCGAGCGCCGCGTCCGGCTCCTGCTCCACGGCGTTGACCAGGGTGCGGCCCATGCGGCCGGCCACACCGACGATGGCGATACGGGGGGCAGTGCGACTCATGCGAACTCCTCGGGCTATAGCGGGAACGGGGCGGACAGATAAGGTAAACGAGACTCGAAAGACAGCACGCAGTATACCAACGGCATCTCGGCCCGTCTGTGCCAGCGCGTCGCCATCCCACGGTCACAGGGGGCGATTACCCTGACAACGCCACACCCGACAACGACGCGCCACGGCCAACAATGAAGCGCCGCGCTCGCCATGGCACCCCATCGCCGAACCGCACACCGGACGCGGCAGTGGCAGTGGCAGTGGCAGGCCTGGGCGACAACAGCGCGAGGAAAGCCGCGCCAAGGAGAAGTGAGCCCCCATGCAAGGCACAAGCGTCGCGACGGAGCGATCCTGCGTCTTATCGCCGACGGTCGATACCCCGCCATCGGCCACCCCATGGCCAGCCCGCCCCAGCGCCGGACGCCGCTGGCAACGCGCCATAGTCGCCGCACTGTGCCTGATGCTGACAGCGACGGGCTGCAGCGACCGGGTGAGGGTCGCGTCCCTGGCCGGCGCAAACGCAAACGAGCCGGCGGCTTTGGCGCCGCCTGGCATCGCGTTCTGTGGCACCCTCGAGCTGCCCGGCGAGTGGCCGGCCTCGTCGGCGGCGCCGGGTGTGCCGCTGGGCGGCCTGTCGGCGCTGGCCTGGGACGCCGACGAGGGCCTGCTGCACCTGGTCTCCGATCGCGGCCGAGTGCATCGCGCCCGGGTGATATTTGACGGCAAGCAACTGGCGGATCTTGTCGTGATCGACAGCCATCGGCTCAAGGGGCCGGACGGGCACCCCCTTGGCGGCAAGAACGTGGACGCCGAGTCGCTGGTGCTCGACGCCGCAGACGATGGCATCGCGGGCAATACGCGGCTGCTGGTCGGCTTCGAGCAGGACCACCGCCTGCAACGCTTTCGCCCCGACGGCGAGCCCGTCGGCCCCACCATCCGCCCCGCCGCGGCCCAGGATGCCGGCGAGAACCAGGGCATGGAATCGCTCGCCCGCCTGGCGGGGATCGGCACCATCGCCGGCCTCGAGGCGCCAACCGCCGACTCGCCCGAGCGGATCACCCGGCTGTTCACCCTCGATGACAATCGCCGCTGGAATTACCCCCTGTCAGGCGCCGCCGGCAGCGCCCTGACCGACCTGGCGGCGCTGGACTCGGCGCCGCCAGACGGGCCGCCGGCCCTGCTCGCCCTGGAGCGCGCCTACGCCCCGCCCCGTCCGCTGGTGATTTCGCTGAGCCGCGTGGAGCTGCTGGCGCCGCCCGCGGTGCGCGTCACGCGCCTGGCCGCGCTGTCCAGCGCCGACGGCTGGCGCGTCGACAACATGGAAGGCCTGACGATGCTGCCCGACGGCCGCGTGCTGATGGTCAGTGACGACAACTTCAGTCCGCTTCAACGCACCCTGGTGAGCTGCTTACACCTGACCGACGCTTAGACACGACGCGAAGGCGCACCGCATAGACATGACGCGACGGTGCGCCGCTTGGCCATGACGCGAAGATCCGCCGCTTGGCCATGACGCGACGGTGCGCCGCTTTGCCATAGCGCGAAGGCACCGCTTAGCCATGGCGCGCACGATGCACCACGTGGCGCTCGAGGGCCTCGAGATCCCAGTCGATGCCAAGGCCTGGGGCGTCGCTTGGGTAGGCGCGACCCGCCGAGATCTCGATGCTCGAATGTGTCACCAGGTCGAGCTGCGGAATGTACTCCAACCAGCGGCTATTGGGCACCGCACAGCACAAGCCCAGGTGCAGCTCCATCAAGAAGTGCGGGCACACCGGAACATTGAACGCCTCGGCCAGGTGCGCCACCTTGAGCCACGGCGTGATGCCACCGATTCTCGCCACATCGGTCTGGACAATCGAACAGGCGCCACTGGCAAGATAGTCCTTGAATTGGGAAAGGCTATACATCGACTCCCCCACCGCGATCGGCACCGACGTCGACGCGGCCAGCCGGCGGTGCGCCCCGATGTCATCGGCATGAATCGGCTCTTCGAACCAGGCGATATCGAGCGCCTCGAACTGGCGCGCTCGGCGAATCGCCTCTTCCACCGTGAAGCCCTGGTTGGCATCGGTCATGATTTCCCACTCGGGCCCCACCCGATCGCGCACGATGCTGATTCGCCGCACATCCTCCGAGACGTGGTCGCGTCCCACCTTGAGCTTACCGCCGCCGAACCCGAGCTCCTTCGCCTTGACCGCCTCATCGATCAGTTCGGCCTCATCCATGTGCAGCCAGCCACCCTCGGTGGAATACAGCGGGATGCTGTCCTTGGCACCGCCGGCGACGCGGTGAAGCGGCAACTTGGCTCGGCGAGCACGCAGGTCCCACAGCGCGGTATCGATGGCGGCCAGCGCCAGCGAGCACACCGGCCCCACGGTCAGCGCGTGGACCCGATAGAACAGCCGCCGCCACAGGCCGTCGATGTCTTCGGCTTCCTGGCCAAGCAGTACCGGCACCAGGTGATCATCCAGCAGCTTGCACACCGACGAGCCGCCGGTGCCGATGGTGTAGCTGTAGCCGAGCCCGGTCACCCCGTCGGTGTCGGTGATGCGCACCATCGGCGTTTCCTGCAGCTCGAAGCTCTGCACCGCGTCGGTGCGCTTCACCTTGGGTTTGAGGTTGACCTGAAGCACCTCTACCGAAGCAATTTTGGCCATGGGTTCTTCCTTCTATAAATGATGTGGGAGAGGAGGTTCAGGCTCGGCCCGCGGAGTCCGTCGGGGCGCCAGCCAAGTGCCTTCGGGCAACGACCAGCACGAGCGCAACGGCGAGCAGGCAGCCACTGATCAGGTACAGGCCGATATTTGCACTGCCGGTCGTCTGTTTGACCCAGCCGACGATAAAGGGACTGACAAAGCCCGCCAGATTGCCGATGGAGTTGATGATGGCGATGCCAGCCGCCGAGGCGGCACCGGCCAGAAACAGCGGCGGCATGGTCCAGAACACCGGCAGAGCGGCGTAGATGCCGAAGGTGGCAAGGCTAAGACACGCCATGCCCACACCAAGGCTGGTGCCGGCCATGGCACTGCCGATCAGGCCGATGGCACCGACGACACAGGCCACGGCGACATGCAGCGGACGCTCGCGCCAGAAGTCAGATGTGCGGGCCAACACCAGCATGCCAACGATCCCGGCGAGATTAGGAAGCGCGCTCCACAGGCCCACATCAACAGCACTGGTCACCCCGATATCGGCAATCAGCGATGGCAGCCAGAAGCCGATGCCATAGGACCCCATCACGATGCCGAAGTAGATCAGGCTCAGCAGCCACACCCGAGGCTCACGAAACCCGCCCGCGGTGTCGTGGGTTGCGACCGAGCTTTGGTCGCTCTTGAGCTGCTCGCGCAGCGCCTGTTTCTCGCCATCGCTGAGCCACTTGGCGGTTTCCGGGCGATCATCGAGCCATATCAGCACGCACACGCCGGCGATCAACGAAGGAATCGCTTCGATCAGAAACAGCCACTTCCACCCGGCCATCCCGCCGATCTCGTGAAATCCGCCCAGGATGGCCCCCGACAGAGGACCACCAATGATCCCGGCCACCGGGACCGCGACGATGAAACCGGCCATGATCGCGCCGCGGCGGGCGGCGGGGAACCAGGAGCTCAGATAAAGGATGACCCCAGGGTAGAAGCCGGCTTCGCAGGCCCCGAGAATGAAGCGCAATATATAGAACGACATTTCCGAGGACACGAACATCATGGCGCCCGAGACGAGGCCCCACGAGATCATGATGCGTGCGATCCAGCGCCGTGCACCGACTCGATGCAGTATCAAGTTGCTCGGCACTTCGAAGATAAAGTATCCGATAAAGAAGATGCCGGCCCCCGCCCCATAGACCGCTTCGCTCAACTGCAGGTCGGACAACATTTGCAGCTTGGCGAAACCGACATTGACCCGGTCCAGATAGGCGACGATGTAACAGCAGAACAGCATCGGAATCAGTCGCCAGAAAATCTTTCGGTACATCCTGTCCTCACCGCCACTGAGATTGTCAGGGGCGGCTTCACTCGCGGTAACGGTCATCGACGTGGCCTCGTTATGATTTTTTGTCGGGCTCCGCGCCCTGTCGCCTTTGCGGCGACGGCGCTTGCTTGGCGCGGTCTACTCGGCGGGATAGGTGTGCTGGGACTGCTCACCGAGCCCCTCGATCCCCAGCCGAACCGTCTGGCCCGGACGCAGATACACCGGCGGGTGCTGCCCAAGGCCCACCCCTGGCGGCGTGCCGGTGCTGATGATGTCGCCCGGCTGAAGGCTCATGAACTGCGAAAGGTACGACACGAGGTAGGCGACGCCGAAGACCATAGTCCGAGTTGAACCCTGCTGGTAGCGATGTCCGTCAACCTCTAGCCACAGATCAAGGTTCTGCGGATCGGCGACGTCATCACGGGTGACCAGCCAAGGGCCGATCGGGCCGAAGGTGTCACAGCCTTTGCCCTTGCACCACTGCCCTTCACGCTCTATCTGAAAGGCGCGCTCCGAGACATCGTTGATCACGCAGTAACCGGCGACATGATCGAGTGCGTCCGCTTCGCTGACGTACTTGGCCGTCTTGCCGATGACCACGCCCAACTCGACTTCCCAGTCCGTCTTTTGCGAATGGCGCGGTATCTCGATGCCATCGTTTGGGCCGCAGATGGAGCTCGTCGCCTTCATGAACACGATCGGCTCAGGGGGAACCGTCGCCCCCGTTTCCGCGGCGTGATCGGAGTAGTTCAGCCCGATGCAGATGAACTTGCCGACGTCGCCAACGCAGGGGCCGATACGCGGCGTCCCTTCCACACGCGGAAGACGCTCCGTGTCGATGGCGCGCAATTTCTCCAAGCACTGATCGGACAGATACAGCCCACTCAGGTCCGCAACGTGCCCAGACAGGTCGCGCAGCCGGCCGCTGGCATCCAGGATGCCGGGGCGCTCTTCACCCGCCTTGCCATAACGCAGAAGTTTCATGCAGATCTCCCTGGTTCGAGGTTCAGGCGGTCCAACCGCCATCGATGATGTGAATGTGGCCGCTGGTAAAGGTCGCCCCCGCCAGGTAGAGCACGAGTTCGGCGATCTCCTCCGGCGTGCCGATGCGTCCCATGGGCTGGCGCGCCACGAATGCCTGACGCGCCGCTTCGTAGTCCCCCTGGGCTTCGAGGCGCTGACGCAAGGAGGGACTGTCGACGGTACCCGGGCATATCGCGTTGCAGCGGATGCCTTGGGTGATGTAGTCCGCCGCCACGGCCTTGGTCAGTCCGATCACCGCGGCCTTGGTGACGCCGTAGGCGAAGCGATTCGCCACGCCCTTCACGCTCGATGCCACCGAGGCCATGTTGATGATGCTGCCGTCCTGGCGCGCCAACATGCCGGGGAGCACGGCGCGAATCAGCCGATACTGCGACTGCACGTTTAGCCGATAGGCCATGTCCAGATCACTCTCGTCGCACTCGAGAATGGTGCCGCTGTGGACAATCCCGGCGCAGTTGAAGAGCACATCGATCACCTCATGCTTGCCGGCCAGGCCGTTGATCGACGTCGGGTCGAGCACATCCAGGTGGTCGATCTCGACGCCGGGCAGCGTCCCCAGATCCTCGAGCGCCTGCCGATTCACATCGGTTGCGATGACCCGAGCACCCGCCTCGGCCAAGCGCAGCACGGCGGCTCGACCGATCCCCTGCGCGGCCCCTGTCACCAGCGCGGTCTTTCCTTGCAGCTGTGTCATTACACGGCTTCCCGTCGTTGAAGGCTTGGCCGTGAGCCCCCTCTGCTGCAGGGTGCGACCGCCCAAACCAGAATTTATATTTGAATAGTTAATTCATTTATAAACACAGTGCGTCGAAGGTGCAACTCGACCAAGGGCGACATTGACCTGGTGGGGACGATCGGAAATGATGCGAGGCGAACGACCAACGGAGCGGTATCGATGGCAGTACGCGGAAAGGATGCACCACCGGCGAGCGATCAGAGCGCAGACCGCTACCGGGCGCCCGCTCTCGACAAGGGACTCGATATCATCGAGGTGTTGGCGGAGCGTGAAGCGGGGTTATCCCAGGCCGAGATCGCCAAGGAACTGGGGCGCAAACCCAACGAAATCTACCGCATGCTGGACCGCCTGGTGCGGCGCGGCTACGTGCTGCGCACCGACGCCGACCAATACGAGCTCACCCTGAAGCTGTTCGAGCTCGCCTACCGTCAGTCACCGACTCGCCGCCTCGCCAGTCACGCCCTGCCGCACATGCGCCGCTTTGCCCAGGTCACAGGGCAAGCGTGCCACTTAAGCGTTCAGGAGCGCGGCAGCCTGACCGTGATCGCACAGGTCGATGCCCCGGGGTACTGGGGGTTCGGCATTCGTCTCGGCTCGCGCCTCGGCGTGCTGGACACCGGGTCTGGCCTGGTCATGCTGGCCTTCGCCAGCGCCGCGTCGCGGGATCTGATAATGCTCGAAAACAGCAAACCGTCGCAGGCCGTCATGAGCGAGTTGTCCGCCGACATCGAACGGGTGCGCGACCAGCACTACGCCATGCTGCCGAGCCAGCAGACCGAAGCCGTGTACAACATTGCCGTTCCCGTGTTTTCAAGCCCAGGCAACATCGTTGGCGTGCTTGCCTGCCCGTACTTGCAGCATCTCGATACCGATCGGCTGCCCGGGCGCGAGGCGGTACTGGGCCACCTGCAAGGGGTGGCCCAGCACTTGAGCCAGCCAGCCGGACACGGGGGCAATCTGCCCGGGGCGACGACGCCTAACGACGCGCCACGAACAGGTGGTGATTGAAGCCATCGGGGCCCCACAGCGACGCAATCTTGGGGTCATGAAAACGCAACGGTTCACGCACCACGTCAACGAAACCGACCGCTTCCAGGGTCTGACGAATTGTTTCGCCGTGGATCACGACGTGATCGACCCTCAAGGTATCGGCACCGGCCGTCACGTAACCGCGCACCAGGCTCCAGGGGCGCGGCACCTCGCCCTCGGCGACACCGGGGTCATAGCGGTAGCTGGTCAGTGCTTCGAGACGAGCCATCTTGGCCCGGTCGTAAACGTAGTCGTGGGTGATATCAAGAAACGCCAATAGGCCGCCCGGACGCAGAGCGTCGAAAAGATTGCGACAGGCCTGGGTAAGCGTCTGCTGGTTCTTGATGAAGTGAAAGGCGTAAACACAGACCACGCTATCGAAGGGGGCCTGCTCGAGCGCCAGCGGGCGGTAGGCGTCCTCTACCCGAAAGCCGAGCCCGGGGGCGGTGTGGCGTGACGCTGCCAGGGCGACCTGGGCGGGGCTAACGTCGATGCCCAACACCATGGCGGCCCCTTCCAGCTTCAACAACGCCGACATGTCACCATTGCCACAGCCGACGTCGAGGATCGACTTGCCTTGCACCCCCCCACCGGCGTGAACGTAATGCAGCACCGACCCCGTGAACATGGCGTACAGCGCCTGATGGGCCAACTCGTCGTAGCGCTCGCTGAGCGCCGGCGAGAAGGCATCGTTGATCAGCTTCATGGCAGATTCCGTGGCGGCGACGGCGGAATGCCTCGCTCTGCAGCCCCACCACCACGGTGCGGACCGAACTATCACCATTATCGGAACCACCGAAAGCGCTCTATCGAGAACTACGCCGAAACCGCCAGCGCCGCTCCCTCATGCACGCTGCTGCAGAAGCCGCGTCTGACACTCCCGTTTGCCACCACGACCAGCGCGCAATGCACAAATGCCAGCCCAATAGCGTTAGGCTCGTGAGCCTCCCCCTTCAAGAGGGCCTGGGCGCCGCCGTGTTGCGCCTGGCGTGGCGGCGCTGGCTCAGGTCGCGACGCAGCAAGGCCGCAATGGCCAGCACTACCAGGGCACTTCCCGGCAACCACACTACCGATAACCGCTCGGGATGATTCGCAAACAGCAGCAGCATCGACACGAACGGCACCAGGTAGCCATAGGCCGTCACCGCCGCCGGTGTCAGCACATCGGTGGCACGCTGCTGCAACCAGAAGGTGACACCACTGGAGAACAACCCGAGATAGGCCACCAGGGCGACGTCGGTGAGCGTCAGGCGCGTGATCGCTGCGGGCGAGTTGAACAGCACACCGAGCAAGCCAATCAACACTCCCCCCAGCACCAGGCTCCACAGCGTTCTCACCCCCGCGTGGGGCGATAGCCAGCCCTTGGACAGACCCAGCTTGGTCAGCACCGGGTACAGCGCCGACGCCACGCAGCCGATGAAGAATGCCGCTTCGCCAAGCCCGAACTGGAGCTGAGCGAGATCTCCCCCGGCCTCGGCCCAGGCCAGGCCGATCGCGCCGAAGGCGCCAAGGGCGAGCAACCCAAGCAGCCCCAAGGCGCGCCTCTCGACGCCTATCAGGCGCCCGAGCGCATAGGCGAGCAGCGGAACACTGACGAACAACGTCGCCATGGACAGCGCCGTGGTGCGATGCGCGGCCCAGAACATGGTGCCGAAGAAGCCGGCCAGGCACACGCCCATCAGGGCATACAGCAGAAACCCGGCGCGGCATGGCTTGAGGCCCGGCGCGCCGAGCACCAGCGGCAATACCGCCAGCGCCGCGATGGCGAAACGCATCGCCGTCAGCAGCAGCGGCGGCAGCCCTTCGGTGAGCAGCCCCACCGCAGGAAACGACAACCCCACGAACAGCGCCCAGAACAGCATCCCTAAATGAGCCCCCCAGGCGCCCTCGAACCACCGACTCATGCGTCACCCCCGGGAACATCACCCTCCAGTGACAGAAGCAATGACCGCAGCCCCCCCGCCAAGGCCACGTCCTGACCCGCCGGAAGCACCGCCTTGAGCCGGTCCAGCGCCGCCAGATAGTCATCCAGCAGCGCAGGCATCATGGCCCGGCCCTCATCGCTCAGACGCACCAGCACGCTGCGCCGATCTTCGGGATTGGCGACGCGCTCGACGAGACCGCGGCTGGCCAGGCGGTCGAGACGATTGGTCATGGCGCCGGAACTCAGCACCACGGCATCACACAACGCGTTGGGCGTCATCCCCGCCGGCTCGTCGCGCCGATAGAGGGTGGCCAGCAGGTCGAACTCCCCCTCGCGCAGACCGTGCGCGCGAAACACGGCCGAGACGCGACGGTCCACGTGCTTCAGCGCCCGATACAGCCGCGTGAAGATGCCCATGGCAGAAGGGTCACGGTCGGGCAACACCCGCTGCCATTCCGCCATCAGGCGGTCGATGGCATCGCAGGGCTCGTCCGCGGAGCGGGTCTCCAGGGCCGCGATGGGGCCCTGCGTCGACGATGGTGACATGGTCATTTCCTTTGACGACAAGAATCTTTAGGTAAAGATACTTGATTACAAGCGATATCGCCAACCCGATCAGGTTGCCGGCACCACTCAGCGGCGCCGGGAGGGCAGGGACAAGGTGGCCCTACCCCAGCGCAGCGCCTCCGGCGTGCCGAGCCTGGAACCTCGAGCCCCGAGCCCCAAGCCCCAAGCCCCGAGCAGGTCTAGGTCAAGGCCCTGGCGGTGCTAGCCCCAGGCAACGACCAGTTCTTCCTTGCCCGCCATCCGCTCCAGGTGGCTTGCCACCACGGCTTTCAAGCGCTCGAGCACCTCGGCATCATCGGCGTCGAGGCGGACATCCAGCGTATCGGCGCCGGCCTGCATCACACAGCGGCCTCCCTCGAATACCACCAGCCCCCGCTCGGCATCGACCTCCAGCTTGTGGGACCAGTGCTTGCACAGACGATGGATCAGGCGCTGTCCCGACGCCGTGGCAATAGTGGATCGCGATTCGACCATGGAACGCCCTCTGCCAATCAGAATGATCCACAAAGGCTAGCAAAGGGCCAGCCCGGCACGACAGGCAACGGGGTGTTGCTGCCAGCCAGAACAGGGTGCGGCAAGGGCCGCGACCTCACGCCTTTGCCCGGCCATCCACTGCCTCGTCCGCTCCGTTCCTTGCCTCGCGGCCGGCACGCGCGTTTACGTTGAGATACGTTTCACCGGCCCACGGCAACGTCGGGCTATCCTGACAACCAGAATCTTCGATAGAGGGACTTGGCGATGATCGTGAACTGCGTGGCTTACGAACAAGGACGCCGTCTGAGTGACATCGCGCCCGAGAACATCGGCGACTACCTGACGCGTCCGGACTGCTTCGTCTGGGTCGCGCTGCACGATCCCGACGCCAACGAACTGGCGATCTTCCAATCGGTCTTCGACCTGCATGAGCTTGCCATCGAAGACGCCCTGGTCGGTGGCCAACGACCCAAGGTCGAGGAGTACGGTGACGCCCTTTTCGTCATCACTCAGATGGTCACGGCCAGCGAGGGCGATATCCAGCACGGCCAACTGGCGGTCTTCGCCGGCCAGGGATACGTGCTCTCGGTGCGGCAACATCCCGGCCGCGGCTTTGCCGATGTGCGTGCCCGCTGTGAGCGCGAACCGGACCTGCTCAAGCAGGGGCCCGCCTTCGTGCTCTACGCCCTGATGGATGTCGTGGTCGACCGCTACTTTCCTGTCGTCGAGGAGCTCGAGACCGAGCTCGAAGGCATCGAAGATCAGATATTCATCAAGGGAACGGCTCGGGCGAGCCTCGAACGACTTTACCAACTGAAGCGCCGCACCATGGAGCTCAAGCGTGCGGTGGCACCCCTGGCCGAGGCCAGCGCCCACCTGTTTGGTGGGCGCGTGCCGGCGCTGTGTTACGACACCCAGGACTACTTTCGCGATGTCTACGACCACCTGCACCGCATCGAGATGGCGGTGGATACCATCCGCGAGACCATCATCACCGCGATCCAGGTCAATCTGTCGATGGTCGCCATCGACGAAAGCGAAGTGAACAAGCGCCTGGCCGCCTGGGCGGCGATCTTCGCCGTGGCCACCATTCTCGCCGGCATCTGGGGCATGAACTTCACCCATATGCCGGAACTCGATTGGCGCCTCGGCTACCCGCTGGCACTGCTCATGATGGGCACCGCCAGCGGTGGCCTCTACTACCGTTTTCGCGTCACCGGCTGGCTCTAGGGCTCGTCACCCCACCCGTCGGCCGCTGCCCACTGAGACGAGCCCTGCTCCAAGGGCCACCCGCAGCTTATCGTCGAAGCGGCCATCTGAGCCGGCGACCCTCCAGCGCAGCCAGGGCCGCCGCACCGAGTACGAAGGGCAAGGCGACCAGGAAGCCCGTGGATATCGGCAGTCGAAAAAGCAGTAGATCCGCCAGCACCGGCCAGATCAGCGCGACATACTCGAACGGCGCCAGGCGCGACACTTCGGCGTAGCGCAGTGCCAGGGTCATGCAGATATGCGCGGCCCCACCGAACAGACCGGCGAGAATCAGCAAGGCCAGCGTCTGCCCAGGCAGGCGCACCCACCCCAGCGGCCAGGTCGCCAGGCCCGCCAGGGTACAGACCAGCACGAAGTAGAAGGCAATGGCGCCGGCCGTCTCGGTGCGGGAAATTCGCCGCACTGTGAGCAAGGCACCCGCGGTCAGCAAGGCACCAAGGATGCCCAGGCCGTAGCCCAGCACCCTGCCGGCATCCTGACCACCGCCAAGATCCGGCACCACCAGCACCGCCACGCCACATACCGCCAGCCCCAGGGCCACCGCCCGCAGCGGCGTGAAGCGCTCGCCCAGGATCAACACTCCTCCCAGCGCCATCAACACCGGCGCCAACTGGGCCAACAAGGTCGCCTCCGCCACCGGCAACCGGGCCACCGCGGCGAACGAAGCGAACATCGCCGCCGCCCCCATTCCCGAGCGCAGCAAGTGCCCCCCGGGGCGGCGCGTCGCCAGCGCCGCGGGAAACTCACGTCGCCAGGCCAGGAAGATGACGATGGGCAACAACGCAAAGGCCGAACGGAAGAACACCACCTGCCCGAGCGGCACCTCGTCACTGACCCACTTCACGCACACCAGCATCCCGGCGAACAGCAGGCCCGACAGCAATCGCAAGACGATACCCGCCAGTGGGCGGTCGCTATTCTCGATCATTCGCCTTCGCTCCCTGCGCTCCATGACCGACAGCCGTCGGTCAGACATGCAAAACCCCCGAAGCCGGGCCTCGGGGGTTCTGGTTACCGCTTGCTCGCCAATGGCCACCGCTGTCGCGGCGACCATCTGGGCTGGCGTATGACGCTAGCCTCGGGGCACCCTGCCCCGGGCATCAGATCTTCATGTCTTCGAAGAACTTCTTCACACCGTCGAAGAAGCTCGACTTCTTCGGTGAGTGCTGGCTATTGGCGCCACCCAGGCTGTCCTGGAACTGGCGCAACAGGTCTTTTTGCTCATCACTGAGCTTGACCGGCGTCTCGATCACCACCCGGCACAGCAGATCCCCCGCGGGGCCACCCCGTACCGGCTTGACCCCCTTGCCACGCAACCGGAACAGCTTGCCGGTCTGGGTCTCGGCCGGAATCTTGAGTTTGACGCGACCGTCCAGGGTCGGCACTTCGAGCTCACCGCCGAGGGCGGCATCGATGAAGTTGATCGGCACCTCACACTGCAGGTGACGGCCTTCACGCTCGAAGATGTGGTGCGGCTTGATCGCCACCTGCACGTACAAGTCACCAGGTGGGCCGCCGTTGACGCCGGCCTCGCCTTCACCGTTCAGGCGAATGCGGTCGCCGGAATCGACGCCCGCCGGAATCTTCACCGACAGGGTGCGGGTCTCGCGTACCCGTCCTTCACCATGACACTTGTGGCACGGCACCTTGATGTGCTGGCCGCTGCCGTGACAGGTCGGGCAGGTCTGCTGCACGGCGAAGAAGCCCTGCTGCATGCGCACCTGGCCGTGACCATGACAGGTCGGACAGGTCTCCTTGGAGGAACCCGGCTCGGCACCGTCGCCATCGCAACGCTCGCATTCGACATGACGCGGCACGCGAATATCGACGCTGGTGCCCGCCACGGCGCTCTCGAGATCGAGCTCGAGGTTATAGCGCAGGTCACTGCCGCGCTGGGGGGCATTCGGATTGCGCCGGCCACCGCCGCCGCCGCCGAAGATATCGCCGAAGACGTCGCCGAAGATGTCACTGAAACCGCCGGCCCCCGCTCCGCCGAAGCCACCGCCACCCTGGCCATCGACGCCGGCATGGCCGAACTGATCGTAGGCCGCGCGCTTCTCGCTGTCGGTCAGCACCTCGTAGGCCTCGGAGACCTCGCGGAACTTCTCGGCCGAGGTGTCATCACCGGGGTTACGATCCGGGTGATACTTCTGCGCCAGACGGCGATAGGCCTTCTTGATGTCTTTCGGGTCGGCGCCACGCTCTACGCCCAGCACCTCATAAAAATCTCGCTTGGACATGAGTCTGTCCGCCTCCGTCGCGACGCTCAGGAACACCAACGCGGGAGACGGGCTCCCGCGCTGGCGCTATCTGGGGTTCAGATGTCGTGGTTTACTGCTTTTTCTGGTCGTCGTTGACTTCTTCGTACTCGGCGTCGACCACGTCATCTTCCTTCTTGGTGCCAGCGTCGGCGTCGGCTCCGCCCTCTTGCTGAGCCGCGTCCGCCTGTTCGGCGTACATCTTCTGCGCCAGGTTGCCGGACGCTTCGGTCAGGGCATCAAGCTTGGCCTGGATGGCCTCCTTGTCGTCGCCCTGCAGCGCTTCCTCGAGCTCCTTGATGGCGCCCTCGATGGCCTGCTTCTCTTCGTCGGAGGCCTTGTCGCCGGCTTCCTCGAGGGTCTTGCGCGATGCATGGACCATGCCGTCGGCCTGGTTGCGCAGCGCAACCAGCTCTTCGAACTTCTTGTCCTCGTCGGCGTGGGCCTCGGCGTCCTGGACCATCTGCTCGATCTCGTCGTCGCTCAGGCCGCTGGAGGCCTTGATGACGATCGACTGCTCCTTGCCGGTGGCCTTGTCCTTGGCGGACACGTTGAGGATGCCGTTGGCGTCCAGATCGAAGGCGACTTCGATCTGCGGCACACCGCGCGGCGCCGGCGGAATGTCGGAGAGGTCGAACCGGCCCAGAGACTTGTTGCCGCTGGACTGCTTACGCTCACCCTGCTGCACGTGAATGGTCACGGCAGTCTGGTTATCATCCGCGGTCGAGAAGGTCTGTGTCTTCTTGGTCGGGATGGTGGTGTTCTTCTCGATCAAGGGCGTCATCACGCCACCCAGGGTCTCGATACCGAGGGTCAGCGGCGTCACGTCGAGCAGCAGCACGTCCTTGACGTCACCGCCCAGCACGCCACCCTGAATCGCGGCACCCACGGCCACGGCTTCGTCCGGGTTGACGTCCTTGCGCGCTTCCTTGCCGAAGAATTCGGCGGCCTTGGCCTGAACCATCGGCATGCGCGTCTGACCACCGACCAGGATCACGTCGTCGATCTCGGAGGCGGACAGGCCAGCGTCAGCCAGCGCGGTCTTGCACGGCTTCAGCGAGCGAGCCACCAGCTCTTCCACCAACGCCTCGAGCTTGGCACGGGTCACCTTGACGTTCAGGTGCTTCGGGCCAGTGTTGTCGGCGGTGATGTACGGCAGATTGACGTCGGTCTGCTGGGCGCTGGACAGCTCGATCTTGGCCTTCTCGGCGGCTTCCTTGAGGCGCTGCATGGCCAGCTTGTCACCGGACAAGTCGATGCCGCTGTCGGCCTTGAACTGGTCAACGAGGTAGTTGATCAGCTTGAGGTCGAAATCTTCACCGCCGAGGAAGGTGTCACCGTTGGTGGCCAGCACCTCGAACTGGGTCTCGCCGTCGACATCGGCCACTTCGATGATCGAGATATCGAAGGTACCGCCACCCAGGTCATAGACCGCGATGGTCTTGTCGCCGCGGGACTTGTCCATGCCGTAGGCCAGCGCAGCCGCCGTCGGCTCGTTGATGATGCGCTTGACCTCGAGACCGGCGATACGGCCGGCATCCTTGGTCGCCTGACGCTGGCTGTCGTTGAAGTAGGCCGGTACGGTGATGACCGCTTCGGTGACCGTTTCACCGAGGTAGTCCTCGGCGGTCTTCTTCATCTTCTTCAGCACTTCGGCGCTGACCTGGGGCGGTGCAAGCTTCTTGCCCTTGACCTCGACCCAGGCGTCGCCATTGTCGGCCTCGGCGATGGTGTACGGCACCATCTTGATGTCCTTCTGGACGACGTCGTCCTTGAAGCGACGGCCGATCAGGCGCTTGATGGCGTACAGCGTGTTCTCGGGGTTGGTAACGGCCTGGCGCTTGGCCGCCTGGCCGACCAGGGTCTCGCCATCGTCGGTGTAGGCGATGATGGACGGCGTGGTACGGGTACCTTCCGCGTTTTCGATTACCTTGGCGCTGTCACCGTCGAGTACGGCCACGCAGGAGTTGGTGGTACCAAGGTCAATGCCAATAATGCGTCCCATAGGAAATCCTCGAATTCAGTGTCTTTCAAAACGTGATGTCGTGTTCGCGGCCTTCACCGCGGGGTTGCCGACTATCTGGGGGGCGTCTGCATCGTTTTCAAGCCCTGACCCTTAACCAAATCGACAACCGAATAGCGTCGCGAGACCGCCAAGAGCGCGTCGAGCGCCCCGAATGGCGCGTGCTTCAGCTCGGCGCCTGGGTCACCACCACCATGGCCGGACGCACCAGGCGACCGTTGAGCAGGTAGCCCTTCTGCATCACTTCCATCACGGTGTTGGGGTCCATTTCCGGGTTCGGCACCATCGCCATGGCCTCGTGGTACTGCGGATCGAAGGGCTCGCCGTGGGGCTCTACCACCTCGACGCCGAACTTGCCGAGCACGTCCTGCTGCATCTTGAGCGTCATCGACACGCCCTCGCGGTGGGCCTGCGAGGCATCATCCCCCATCGCCTCGAGCGCCTTCTCCAGGGTGTCGACCACCGGCAGCAGCTCCTTGACGAACTTCTCCAGCGCGAACTTGCGCGCCTTGTCCGCCTCGGCTTCGGCACGCCGACGCACGTTCTGGGCCTCTGCCGATGCGCGCAGCGCCTGGTCCTTGGCCTCGGCCACGCTCTGCTCGAGTTCCTCGACCCGGGCGGCCAGCACTTCGGCCTCGGGATTGTCGGATTCGACAGCCGCCTCGGCCTGCTCGGCGTCTTCCGCCTGGTCGACGATATCCTCCAGCTCGCCTTCCACGGCGCCTGCCGCCTGCTGCGGATCGGCGTCCTGTTCCTGGCGCGCGAGCTCGTCGTCCAGCGGGGTCTGGGGATCTTTGGCCATGTAAGCCTCCTGAAGAAAGTGGGCGGCTAGCCGCCAACGTCCAATGGATGTCGGTCGCAACCGAAGGTTGGCACTGTATATGGGGCTTGCCGCGACGATCTCAAGTCTCTATCTCCAACTCGTCGGCCGGCTCGGCCAAGAACCCCTGTCGAACCGCGACACCAGCCATTGAGCGTCCCACTTGACTACTGTATAAACAGCCATGATAGTGGATGCATAGCCAGTGTTTCATCCCATCCACTCTCGACCCGCCCGTGACCACGCCGATGCCCACCCAGGGCCACGCCAGGAGGCATGCATGCTGACCGAGCTCGCGATTCGTGACTTCGCCATCGTCGACCATCTGGAACTCGAACTCGATGGCGGCATGACCGCCATCACCGGCGAGACCGGTGCCGGCAAATCGATCCTGCTGGGCGCACTCGGCCTCTGCCTCGGTGAAAGAGCCGATACCGGCAGCGTACGTCACGGCCAGCCCAGGGCCGACTTGTCGGCCCGTTTCGATATCCAGGCCTTGCCCGCCGCCAAGGCCTGGCTCAATGGCCGCGACCTGCCGGAAGACGATTGCCTGCTGCGCCGAGTCGTCACCAAAAGCGGGCGCTCCAAGGCCTGGATCAACGGTCAGCCCGCGACGATCGCCGATCTGAAGTCCCTCGGCGAAACGCTCATCGAGATCCACGGGCAGCACGCCCACCAGGCACTGCTGCAGGAAGACACCCACCTGAGGCTGCTCGATGACCTGGCCGGCCATCGCGACGACATCGTCGAACTCGCCGACCTGTACCGCCAGTGGCAAGCGACCCGACGCAAGCTCAAGCGCCTGGCCGACGACGGTGACGAGATTCGCGCCCGGCGCCAGCTGCTGCGTTATCAGGTCGAAGAGCTCGACCAGCTGGCCCTCGGCGACGACGAGCTCACGAGCCTGGAGCAGGAACAGGAAAATCTGGCCCACGCCGAAACACGCCTGACCGAGACCCAATTCGCCCTCGATTGCTGCGACAGCGACGATGGCGGCACTCTGCCGGTCCTCCATCAGGCGGTGCAGCGGCTCAACGCCCTGCCCGGCAGCGACACAGGTGCCCTGGCCGATGCCCTCGCCATGCTCGGCGATGCCTGCATTCAGATCGAAGAAGCCGGCCGCGAGCTCGGCCACGTCCTGGCCGACGTGGAGCTCGACCCCGAACGCCTGGCCTCGGTCGAGCAGCGCCTTAGCGAAGTGCATCGCATCGCTCGCAAGCATCACCTGCTCCCCGAAGAGATTCCCGCCCTGCACGCCAGGCTGGCCAGCGAACTCGGCGGACTGGAAGGTGGCGACGACGATCTCGAAGCGCTCACCCAAGACGCCGAAGCCCTGAAGGCAAGGTGGCGCGAGCTGGCCGAGCGAGTCAGCGAGCAACGCCGCAGCGCCGCCACCCGCTTCGGCGACGACGTACAGCAGCAGCTCGCCTTCCTGGCCATGGGCAAGGCCCGCTTCGAGGTCGAGGTATCACGCCGCGACACCGCCGCCCCGGAAGGCATGGACCACGTGCGCTTTCTGATCGCAGCCAACCCCGGTCAGCCGCCCCGGCCACTGGCCAAGGTCGCCTCCGGCGGCGAGCTGTCACGGATCAGTCTGGCCATCCAGGTCATCGCCGCCCAGCATTCCACCATCCCGAGCCTGGTGTTCGACGAAGTGGATGTCGGCGTGTCCGGCGCCACCGCCGAGATCGTCGGCCAACTGCTGAGGCGCCTGGGCAAGGACGGCCAGGTATTGACCGTGACCCATCTGCCCCAGGTGGCAGCGCAGGCACATCACCACCTGCACATCGAAAAGCAGGCAGAGGAAGATACCACCCTGACGCGTATGGAGATTCTCGACGAGGCAGGCCGCGTCGGCGAACTGGCCAGGATGCTGGGCGGGGTAACACTCTCCGATCAGACACTCGCTCACGCCCGGGAGATGTTGAACGCCAGCCAGCGCGCCCACCACTGATCCCGGGGCGAGCCGCGACCAGCCCCTGGACACCCTGCACCGAACGCCCGGCACCCCGGCAGGCGGTACCGCCCCGGATCAAATACGCACGGCCATGGCACAAAGAGCCACGACGCAAAGAGACACAACACAAAGAGACACGACGCAAAAGGCCCCGATCAACGATCGGGGCCTTTTGCGTTGCCGTGCCGCTCACGAAACACCGCTCAACAAGCGGCACAGCGTTGCCGTTCCCGGGTGCCGAACACGACGTTCCGGGAGCAGACAGAATTCACTTCTTCGAAATGCCTTCCTGGCGAGTCGCCTTCGACCCCTTGGGGCGGACGTACAGCACCAGAGCATGATCGACGAGTTCGAAGCCGTGCTCCTCGGCGATTTCCTGCTGACGGCGCTCGATGGTGTCGTCGAAGAACTCGATGATCTCGCCGCTTTCCAGGCACACCATATGATCGTGGTGCTCCTCCTGGGACAGCTCGAAGACCGCGTGGCCACCATCGAAGTTATGTCGGATCACCAGGCCCGCCGACTCGAACTGAGTCAGGACGCGATAGACGGTCGCCAGGCCCACATCTTCCCCGGCTTCGAGAAGGGTCTTGTAGACATCTTCCGCGCTCAGGTGATGCTGATCGGTGGCAGATTCGAGGATCTGCAGGATCTTGACGCGCGGCAGCGTGACTTTGAGTCCGGCCTTGCGCAGTTCATGGTTCTTGTCGGCCATGGTTGCTCTTCGCAGTATCAGGTAGGGTCGGGTATGATCGACCGACCCCACGATAGTGAAGAACAGGCGCAAATGCAAAAGCTGACCGGAATTGTCACCCTTTCTCTCGCCCTGGCACTGACCAGCGGCTGCACCTACTTCAGCGTCTATAAGCGCGACCTTGCCCAGGGCAACCTGGTGACCAATGAAATGGTCAACCAGTTGCGCCCGGGGATGTCACGTCAGGAGGTGGTGAGCGTCATGGGCTCACCGCTGCTGGAGGCACCCTTCGACGAATCCCAATGGGACTACGTCTATCGCCTCGACGAGGCGTACGGTGACGTCATGCAACGCCGCCTGACCCTGACCTTCGCCGGCAACCAGTTGACGAACATCGAGCGCGAGGGTGACTTCAGCATGGACCCGAACGTTGCCGGCCAGGCAGGTGGCTACGGCGTTGGTCCCACCAGCGGTGGCGCCGAAGAAAGCTCCGAGAGCGGCCAGGACATTCAGCCGATCTACAACCGCACCATCGACCCGGAAAAGAACCTGCCCTGAACGCCGCTGGCGGCGCCCACTGCGCCGTCCCGGGTACAGGCGCTGGCCCTACGCCGAGGCGCTCGCTCTAGCGGCGGGCGCCTTTCGCGGCGCGCTCGGCTCTGGCGGCCTTCGGGTCGATCTTTAGCGGACGGTAGACCTCGACGCGATCGCCCTCGCGCAGCGCCTGTTGCTCCGGGTGTCTCAAGGCCTTGCCGAAGATGCCGAGAGCAGGCTGGTCAAACGTCTCGGCCGGCACCTCGGGAAACAGCGCCGCGATGCCCGACCGATCCAGGGCCTGGCGAGCGGTGGTTCCGTCCGGCACCTCCAGGTTCAGGATGCGCTGCTTGTGCGGTAGCGCGAAGGCCACTTCGACATGGATAGTGTCGCCAGGCACGCCGCCCTCATGCTCGGCTGTTGGCGCGATCCCGCTGCGCGTTTCGACGGCCACCTCAGCGGCCATAGATCTCATCGGCACGCCGGGTAAAGGCATCTACCTGCTGGCCGGCGATCTGCTGAAAGACCTTGCCGAAGGCCATGCCGAGCAGGCGGCTAGAAAACTCGAAGTCCATCTCCAGGCTGACCTTGCAGATACTCTCGCCCATGGGGGTGAACTTCCAGCGCCCTGTCAGGCGTTTGAAGGGCCCCTTGACCAGCGACATCTCGATACGCTCGGGCTCGTGCAGGTCATTGCGCGTCGCGATGGTCTGCTCGATGCCGGCCCGGCCCAGGGTCATCTCTCCCACCAGATGCGACGCCGTGCTTTCGACCAGGCGCGCACGACGACACCCCGGCAAGAACTCGGGATAACTCTCGAAATCATTGACCAGATCGAACATCTGCTTGGGGGTGTGCCGCACCATGGCGGACCGATTAACCGTTGGCATTGACCTCTCCGCTGACTTCAAGGGGCCCAGGGCGTATCATGAGCGGTGTTTTCGGGCCTTGAATGGTATCACGCTTCCCCCCATATCGAAGGGACGTCGCAAGGCCAACATTCGGTTTTCGTCCAAGAGGTTCCATGGCCAACAAGAAGGGAAAGGACAAGGGTCCCGGCAGCAGCACCATCGCCCAGAACAAGAAGGCACGCTTCGAGTACCATATCGACGAGACCTTCGAGGCGGGGCTTGCGCTGTCCGGATGGGAGGTCAAGAGCCTGCGCGCCGGCAAGGCGCAGCTGACCGACACCTACATTCTGGTGAAAAACGGCGAAGCCTGGTTGCTCGGCAGCCATATCATGCCGCTCAATACCGCCAGCACCCACGAGGTGGCCGACCCCACCCGAACTCGCAAGCTTCTGCTGCATCGCAAGGAGATCGCCCGCATCTTCTCGCGCACCCAGGACAAGGGACACACCTGTGTGCCGCTCAAACTGTACTGGAAGGGCAGCAGGGTGAAGTGTGCCTTGGCGCTGGTCACCGGCAAGAAGCTCCACGACAAGCGCGCCACCGAGAAGGATCGCGACTGGGAACGCCAGAAGGGACGTGTCATGCGGGAACAAAATCGCGGTTGAGCGATCAGAACTAGTGCTAACCATTGCCCAGTTTGATAGACTGGTCAGTGTTTTAGGGGGCGACATGGTTTCGACGCCGATGACAACCCCTTAGGTGCATGCCGAGAGCGTGATGTATCTCGTAAATCCAACATCACAATTGAATAGTCGCAAACGACGACAACTACGCTCAGGGCGCGCTGGCAGCGTAACAACTGCTAGCTTCTTGTCCGGCCCGGAAGTGATGTGCCCATTCATCACAGAAGGGATATGAGCTCAGACTGATGGGATCGCGGTTGGCCCTGTCCTCGTGTCAGCCGCTAAAACTTAGAGGAATCGCATAGCTGGATCCTGCCCGTCGGAGCCAGTCGTGTTAAATCAAAAGACGGACCTAAGCATGTAGAGCCGATGGGCGAGTGTCGGCGGACGCGGGTTCAATTCCCGCCGCCTCCACCAACAGTCGACGACAAAAGCACCTTCGGGTGCTTTTGTCGTTTCTAGGCATAGCCAAGGATAAAAAACGAAAGCAGAGCCGAAGGGCGGGGTCGGCGCTCTCGACAAGCCCCGGGGTTCCATTCCCGCCGCCTCCACCAACACCGACAAAAAAAGCACCTCCGGGTGCTTTTTTTGTGCCCAGAAAAGGCTGAGAGCCGATGGGCGAGTGTCGGCGCTCTCTACAAGCCCAGGGGTTCAATTCCCGCCGCCTCCACCAACAGTCGACGACAAAAGCACCTTCGGGTGCTTTTGTCGTTTCTAGGCATAGCCAAGGATAAAAAACGAAAGCAGAGCCGAAGGGCGGGGTCGGCGCTCTCAACAAGCCCCGGGGTTCAATTCCCGCCGCCTCCACCAACAGTCGACGAAGAAACCTCCTGAAAAGGGGGCTTTTTTTGTGCCCAGAATAGACTGAGAGCCGAAGGGCGGGGTCGGCGCTCTCTACAAGCCCAGGGGTTCCATTCCCGCCGCGTCACTCGGGCTCCGACAGTTTGTCCCTGCACCAATGGGCGTATATGCTGACGACAGTGAATTAGATCACGCTTAATCACATCCACAGCCCTTTCCTCTAGTCGTTACGAGAAGATCAAAACAATCACCCGCCGACGGATCGAACTAGACTGCCATCAGGCCGACCTGTGCAGACACGACATCTCCTTTGCACGGGCCCTCCTCGACACTCTGACAACCACAAGGAAGCGATGATGACGATGAACACTCCGCTCTTCATGCTGTCCGCCGCCGCCCTGGCCGTAAGCCTGGCAGCGCCGGTGCAGGCACAAGACGAAACGGGCACCCTCAAGCGCGATGAGATCCAGACGCTGCTGACGGCTCACGCCGACGAGGTGCCGTCGAACTTCAATGAATTCCTCCAGCAGGTGCGCGAAGAGTCTTCCAACGCCGAGTTGCAGGGCGCGGTCGAGTCCTATCTTCACGACGAGCCGGTCGAGGGCGATGACTTCGTCAACCTCTACCGACTGCTGGGCATCTACACTCGCCTGCACTACGGCGATGACGTCGTCGATCTGCTCGGCGAGATGGTGGCCATCCCGACCGACAAGAAAGGCGAGGCCCCTCAGCACGAGAACCCCGAGATCGCGCGCTTCGGCGAGTTGATCGAAGCCAAGGCCGAGGAGTTTGGTCTCGAGTTTCGCAACGTGGACAACCGCGTCTTCGAGGTCGAGCTGCCCGGCAGCAGCGACGAGGCCTTCGGCATCCTGACCCACGGCGACACCGTTCCCGCCGCCGACAGCTGGACGCTGGAGGATGGCACCGAGCTGAATCCGCTGGAGATCACGCCGAAGGATGGACGGCTCTACGGTCGCGGCACCGAAGACGACAAGGCCTCCATTGCCGCCGCCCTCTACGCCATGAAGACCATCCGCGAAAACGAGGTGCCACTCAACCGCACCATCCGACTCATGATCGAAACCACCGAGGAAACCGGTGGCGAAGGCTTCGCTTACTATCAAGAACGCAATGAACTGCCGGCCTACAACATCGTGCTGGATAGTGGCTATCCGGCGGTCATCGCCGAGAACGGCTTCGGCACGATCGATGCCTACTTCCCGCGGGTCGCGGCTCCTGGCGACGGCGCCGTGATCACCGAGATCACCGGTGGTCTCGCCACCAACCAGATTCCCGCGACCGCGGTGGCGACCATTCAGGCCGATGATCCCGAGGCATTGAGCGAGACGCTACAGGCCCAGGGTGACGCCTACGCCAAGGCAAACGGCGGCGACTTCGAGGTCACAAGCGAGGTCGACGATGGCGCTGTAACGCTGACCGTCAAGGGCAAGTCCGCTCACTCATCGAAGCCCGACTCCGGGATCAATCCGGTGCCACGCCTGACCGGACTGCTGGGAGAATCCGAGGTGGCCTTCTCCGCGAATCATTACACCGCGGCCATCGCCTACCTCAATGGCAACTATGGGCTCGACTACCACGGCGAGAAACTCGGCGTCGCCTACGAGCACGACTTCATGGGGCCGCTGCTGGTCTCGCCGACCTATCTGGAACTTGGCGATGACCGTCTGCGCGTCGCGGTCAATGTCCGCGCGCCCGTTGGCGAACGGTCGCCGGACGAACTGGCCGGGGATATTCGCGACACGCTGACCGCCTACGCCGAGCAGAACGCCTCGACCATGGAGGTAGATGTGAGCATCCGCGACTGGATGCTGCGCGACCCCCAGGGCGCCTGGCTGCAAACCCTGCTGAACATCTTCGGCGATACGACGGGGCTACCCGCAAAGCCCGTCTCATCGGCCGGCAGCACGACCGCCAAGCTGTTGCCCAACGCCATCAACTTCGGCCCCTCCATGCCCGGCGAAGACTACACCGGACATACCTCGGAGGAGTTCAAGAAGAGGGATAACCTGATGCTGGATATCCAGATGTTTACCGAGATGTTCGCTCGCATAGGCAACCAGGAACGGCTGGACTGAGACGAACCACCTTGCCTGGCGTCGGCGCCAGGCAGCCCTTCTTTAGTGCGGACCACCGGCCTCCCGCAGGGAGGCCGGTGGTCAAGCACGTCTGCGCCTAGCCTTCCCGGCGGCTAACGTCGCCGCGCGCTAGCCGACCCTGGACCGCCTCTCTGCCCCGGCGCCGAGTCACCATCGTGTGGGCTCGGTCGCTTCTATAGCCATTCCGGACATTTAACGATATTTTGCCTAAATGAGCATACGAGTAAGCCGATTGACTGTCGCGATCCGACATTCTGAGCGTTGCTCTAGTATTGAGGTCATGCTAATCAATTAAGTCAGACACGTTCACCCGTCGTTTTTCTGGATACTGCCCCACACGATGCATGCAATCTTCATCACTTATCCACAGGCAGCGCAGGCGGTACAGGGGCACTATACCCTGTGGATAGTCTTGCTCTCCTGCCTCGTGGCTCTGGTGACGGCGTACTCCGCACTGGCTATCTGCGAGCGCCTGAACAATGCGCGCTGGCGCCGGCCTCGCCTGGCCTGGTGGTTATGCGGTGGTGGCCTGCTGGGGATTGGCATCTGGGGCACGCACTTCACCGCAATGCAGTCCTATCGCCTTCCCTTCCCCGTCAGTCATGCCCCTTGGCTAACCTTCGCCTCGTTGCTACCCGCTCTCGCCGCTGGCCTGATGGCCATCCAGGTACTGTCACGCGACGACTGGTCGGGGGCCCAGCGTACCCTCAGTGGTTGCCTGTTGGGGCTAGGCGTCTGCGCCACGCACTACCTCGGCATGTCGGCTCTGGAAATGCACGCCAGCCTTCGCTACGCCCCCATTCCGCTTGGCTTGTCGGTGCTGTTCGCCATGGGAGCCGCCGTCGCCGGTGTCCACGGTTTGCATGCCGGCCGCCCCTGGCCACGGCGGTTCGGCATCGGCCTGCGTACCTTGCTGGGCGGGGCCCTGATGGCGGCGGCCATCGACGGCACACACTACGTCGCCATGGAGGCCGCCTACTTCCTACCCCATGCCTCCTCACACGAACTGGATGCCGCTCATGTCGGCTTGCTCGCCGGTATCGTGGGCGGTCTATCCGTCTTGCTAGGCATCGCGGCCATGGCCGCCGTACTGGTCGACCGTCACCTGCAAGCCAATGCCCAGAACATGCGAATGTCACGGCGGCAGCTTGCCGACATCATCGAATCCATGCACGACGGCGTGGTATTACTTGATAGCCGCGCCAGGGTCGTCATTTGTAACCACGCCTTCGAGACGCTTACTGGCATCCCCCACCGGGATATTCAGGGCCATTCCCTGCTGCGCATGAACACGATCTTGCGGGTTAGCCATCAGCGCAGCGATATTCTGCGCTCGCTGAGAGAGCACGGTGCCTGGGTCGGTGACGTCGAGGTTCGACACCTCGACGCGCGCCGATTTCCTGCCCGCTTGAGCATCAATCAGGTCAGGCCCGATGGCGAAGACATCAGCCACTTCGTGGCGACGCTATCCGACACCTCGGCACATCACGATGCCCAGCGTCGCATCCACTACCAGGCCTATCACGATGGGCTCACCGGGCTACCCAACCGAAGCTCGCTACGCGAACGCATCTATGCCCTGCAGCTGGCCAGCGGTGTCAGTGGACGGCACATCATGCTACTGCTGGTCGATATCGATAACTTCAAAGGGATCAACGACTCCCTGGGCCAGGCCACCGGCGACCGGCTGCTCAAGGCGGTCGCCGCCAGGCTCAAGCCCTGGGGGCGTCAGGGCGATGACCTGGCACGCCTGAGCAGCAACGAGTTCGCGCTGCTCTACGATGGACTCTCATCCAATGCCGACAAGGCAGACGCCCAGGCGCTGGCCAAGGCGCGTGGCGTGCTCGAGTCGCTCAATGGCGACTATTCGCTCGCCGGGGAGCGCCATAACTGCGCCATTAGTGGTGGCTTCCTGGTGTTTCATGGTGACGAGGTCGGCGTCGATGAACTGCTCAAGCGAGTCGGCCTCGCTCTGCTCGAAGCCAAGTGTCAGCAGGACCAACGCCCGCAAGCCTTCGCCGCATCGATGGTCGAACGCCTCAATTCGCGGCTGCGGCTGGAACGCCAACTGCGCGAAGCGATCCGCGGCGGCCAGTTGCGCCTCTACCTGCAACCACAGTTCGACAACCACCGGACCATCTTCGGGGCCGAGGCGCTGGTACGCTGGGAGCATCCGGAACGCGGGCTGATTACCCCCGACGCCTTCATTGGCCTGGCCGAGGACACGGGCCAGATCATCGAGCTCGGCGCTTGGGTGCTGTTTCATGCCTGCGAAACTCTGGCCCTTTGGCAACACGACCCGGTCAAGCGCCACTGGCAGCTCTCGGTGAATGTCAGCGTGCGGGAATTTCAGCGCCTGGAATTCGTCAATGCCGTCGAGGGCATGCTCAAGCAAAGTGGTGCTCCGGCCAAGCGCCTGACCCTGGAGCTGACCGAGTCTCTGATGATGGGTGAGGCCTACCCTGTCATCGACACCATGACTCGACTGAAGGCCCTGGGGGTACGCTTCTCCATCGACGATTTTGGCACCGGTTATTCGTCCTTGGCTTACCTGAAACGGCTGCCCCTGGACGCGCTGAAGATCGACGTCGCCTTCGTCCGCGACCTGGCCGATGAGCCCACGGCGGCTCCGATAGCACAGACCATCATCGCCCTGGCTCATACCCTTGAGCTGCAGGTCATCGCCGAAGGCGTCGAGACCGAGCAGCAGCTCCAACGCCTGACCGAACTGGGCTGTCGTCAGTTTCAGGGCTATCTGTTCTCGGCGCCGCGTCCGCGCGGTGAATTTCTCGATGACACGGCAAAGGTGAGCCCTCCCGCCGCCCCCTTCCCCCCCGCGCCGACCTCCGATCATCACGACTGAACTTGCATTAGCCCCACCGCTTGGCAAGATGGGACTCTTGTCCCAAGGTGCAGCCCGCTACCCCCATGAATGACTCCGTCAGCCCCGACGACCCCCGTGCGTCGCTCATTTCGCCCGAAAGCCATGTCGAAGGCTTCCGCAAGGCCCGGGACGCGCGTCGTACCGAGCTCATCGAAGACTACGTTGAGCTGATCTCCGATCTGATCGCCGATGGCGGCGAAGCCCGCCAGACCGATATCGCGCTGCGCCTCGGCGTCGCCCAGCCCACCGTCGCCAAGATGCTCAAGCGCCTGGACGAGGAGGGGTTGATCGTCAAGCGCCCCTATCGCGGGGTATTCCTGACAGCGTCAGGAGAGGCCCTGGCCGACGCCAGCCGCCAGCGCCACCGCATCGTCGAGGCTTTCCTGATCAAGTTGGGGATCACCCACGACACCGCGCGCCTCGATGCCGAAGGGATCGAGCACCACGTCAGCGCCGAGACGCTCGCCGCCTTCGAGCGTTTTCTGAGCCAGTAGCGCCATCGCCCCGCGGCGCATCGATGCCCGCTGCGCCAGCGCGGGCCTTGGCCGCCTCCATAGGCCGCCGCTATATCCACCATAGCCCTTGAAAGGCTTGACCCAGCCGGCGTAAGCGCCAAAACTTAGCCAAGTCTATAAATGATAGCCAAATGCCAAAAATGCCAGGTTGGGTCGTACCACCATGCACCTCGTCGGCCCGGCACCGAATCAGCCACATACCGAATCGCCGCTCGGTGCGAATCGCCAGGCACCACCGCGAGCAGGCCAGTCAAGGAGAGTCTGATGGGGTATCGTCGTAGCGCCTTCGCTGCCGCGCTGCTGGGAACCAGCACCGCAGTGCTGGCCGCCTCCGAGCCCGAACCGGCGCCACTCGACACCGTGGTCACCGTCGGCATGCTCGCCGACGTGGTCAAGACCGTGGGTGACGACTGCGTCGCCGTCACCACCATGATGGGCCCCGGCGTCGACCCCCACCTGTACCAGGCCAGCGCGCGTGACGTTCACGATCTCGACGCGGCCGAACTGATTCTCTATGCCGGGTATTCCCTGGAAGGCCAGCTCGGCAAGGTCTTCGAGCGTTTCTCGCGGATCAAGCCGACCCAGGCCGTGGCCGAAGCGGCAGTAGATGATGCCCAACTGATCCGCACCCAGGACGCCTACGGCGTCGACCCTCACCTGTGGATGGATGTCGGGCTCTGGGCCCAGACCGTCCCGATAGTGGCCGCTACGCTGTCAGCACAGCGTCCCAGCTGCCGCGACGCCATGCACGCCAATGCCGAGGCCTACGCCCTGGAACTTGAGGCCTTGGACGCCTGGATCGACACCAGCATCGCCAGCATTCCCGAGGACCAGCGCATTCTGGTCACCGCCCATGACGCTTTCGGCTATTTCGGTCGCGCCTACGCCATCGAGGTCACCGGGATCCAGGGCCTGTCCACGGCCACCGAGACCGGCGTCGCCGATATCCGTCGCATGACCGACGTGGTCGTCGCGCGCGGTGTTCCGGCCATGTTCGTCGAGAGCACGATCAACCCACGCACCGTGCAGGCGGTGATCGCCGCGGCCAAGGAACAGGGCCTGGCGATCTCCATCGGCGGCCAGCTCTACTCCGACGCCATGGGCGATGCCGACACCGCCAGCGGCACCTATATCGGCATGCTGCATGCCAACACCACCCACATCGTCAAGGCGCTCGGCGGCCAGCCGGCGCCGCTGCCTCCTGCGCTAAGCGATTGGGCGCGGCGCTGGGGCATTGCCAGCGACGGTGTCGGCGTCAGCCAGGCCGGTGATGACCAGGCCAGTGATGAACAGGCCAGCGACGAACAGACCAGCGACGAACAGACCAGCGACGGGGACACCTCATCATGAGCGATACCCTCCACGAGCCCAACCTCGCCCTCCACGTCGAAGACCTCACGGTCAGCTACCACGGCAAGCCGGTCCTGTGGGACATCGACTTCGATGTTCCCCCGGGTGTCATGGCCGCGATCGTCGGTCCCAACGGCGCAGGCAAGAGCACCCTGATCAAGAGCGTGCTGGGACTGGTCCCTAGCGTTGCCGGCCACGTCACCCTGTTCGGCCGCCCTTACCGTGGCGCCCGCCGCCGGGTCGGCTACGTGCCGCAGCGCTCCAGCGTCGACTGGGACTTCCCCACCACCGCCCTGGATGTCGTGACCATGGGCCTGTACGGGCGCCTTGGCTGGCTCAGGCGGCCGGGTAAGCGCGAGCGAGCCGAGGCCATGGCCGCGCTTGACATGGTCGGCATGGCGGCCTTCGCCGGCCGTCAGATCAGCCAACTCTCCGGCGGTCAGCAGCAGCGCGTGTTCCTCGCCCGGGCGCTGGTGCAGAAGGCCGATGTCTATTTCCTCGATGAGCCGATGGCCGGGGTCGATGCCACCACCGAGCGCGCCATCGTCGATATCCTTCGTCGCCTGCGCGACCAGGGCAAGACGGTGATCGTGGTGCACCATGACCTGCAGACCGTGCGCAGCTACTTCGACTGGATGTTGATTCTCAACGTGCGCGTCATCGCCCAGGGGCCGGTCAACGACGTCTACACCGCCGACAACCTGCGCCGGGCCTACGGCGGGCAGATCGCCTTGCTCGACGACGTTACCGCGCCCCACGCAGAAAGCCCCACCGCCGCCACGCCGGTGGACCGGACCGTGGATGATGCCCGGGATCCCCCTGCGGATAACGCACTTGGCGACATCGCCCGGGAGACGCCCTGATGTCACTGCTGGCCCTGCTCTCGGACTATACACTGCAGAACGTGGCCATCGGCGCCGCCCTCCTGGGCCTGGTCAGCGGCGTGCTGGGCAGCTTTGCGGTGCTGCGCAAGCAGAGCCTGCTGGGCGACACCCTGTCCCACGCGGCACTGCCCGGCGTCTGTCTTGGTTTCATCATCGGCGGCGGTCGCCACATGGGCAGCATTCTCGCCGGCGCCCTGATCACCGGCGCCCTGGCAGCCCTCGTCATGCTGCTGTTGACCCGCATGAGTCGGCTCAAGACCGACGCCGCACTCGGCATCTCGCTCAGCGTCTTCTTCGCCGTCGGCGTGGTACTGCTGAGCTACCTTCAAGGGGGCAGCAACGCCTCCCAGGGAGGACTCGATGCCTTCCTGTTCGGCCAAGCCGCCGCCACCCTGAGAAGCGACCTGTGGATCATGGGAGGCGTCAGCGTCTTTGCCTTGGCCCTGGTCACCGCCCTGTGGAAGGAGTTCAAGCTGGTGTCCTTCGACACTCAGTTCGCCGCGACGCTGGGCCTGCCGGTGGCCTGGCTCGAGGCCTTGATGACGGTGATGATCGCGCTGGCCGTGGTGGTCGGCCTGCAGATGGTTGGCGTGGTGCTGATGGCGGCGATGATCATCGCCCCCGCCGTCGCCGCCCGCCAGTGGGCCCATCGGCTCGAGTCCATGGTCCTCCTGGCGGCGGTATTCGGCATCATCGGAGGCGTCAGCGGCGCCATGATCAGTGCCCTGGCCCGAGGCCTGGCCACCGGGCCGCTGATCATCCTGAGCCTGTCCAGCGTGGTGATCGTGTCGCTGATGTTCGCCCCGGGACGCGGGTTCGTGTGGGAGATCCTCAAGCTCAAGCGCGATAGGCGCCAGTTGCGCTACCAGCAGGTGCTGACCACGCTTTACCGGCTCGCAAGCCACCATTCAGACCCCGGCTATCGCCTGGATCAGGGCATGGTCGACGCCTATCACCGCACCAACACCAAGCGTGCCCTTGAACGCCTCATGCGCCGTGGCCTCGTCACCCTGACGACGCCGCCTAGCCATGAGCCCGGCCAGCGCAAGCAATGGGTGCTCACCGCCGAAGGCTGCCGCGAGGCCGAACGCATCCTGGACAGCCTTGGCCAGGAGGCCAGCGCATGATCACCGCATTGTTCAACGACATCGAACTGATGATCATGCTGGTCGGCGCCTTGGTCGGCATCGCCTCGAGCCTGGTCGGCACCTTCCTGGTGCTGCGCGGCACCAGCATGCTGTCGGATGCCATCGGCCACTCCATCGTCTTCGGCATCGTGGTGGTGTGGCTGCTTACCCATCAGGCCAGCGGCCCGCTGCAGATCATCGGCGCGGCCCTGACCGGCATCCTCACGGTCTTTCTCACCGAGCTGCTGGTGTCGACCCAGAAGGTCAAGAAAGACGCCGCCATCGGCCTGGTGTTCCCGGTACTGTTCTCGCTTGGCGTGCTGTTGATCAACCTCTATGCCAGCGACGTGCACATCGATGCCCACACCGTGCTGCTCGGTGAGATTGGCTTCGTCTGGCTCGACACCCTGACCCTCGGTGGCGCCGAGGTGCCTCGTTCGCTGCTGTCCATGGGCGCCATGACGCTGCTCAACGGCGCCTTCATCGCGCTGTTCTACAAGGAGCTCAAGCTTGCCACCTTTGACGAGGCCCTCGCCAAGGCGCTCGGCTTCGCGCCCGGGGTGCTGTTCTACGGCCTGCTGCTGCTGACCAGCGGCACGGCCGTCGCCGCCTTCGACGCCGTCGGCGCGGTGCTGTTCGTGGCCTTCGTCATCGTGCCGCCCTCCGCGGCCTACCTGCTGACCGATAGCCTCGGGCGCATGTTCCTCTACGGCGCCCTGATCTCGATCGCCTCGAGCATCTCGGGCTACCACCTGGCGGTGGCCTGGGACGTCTCCATCGGCGGCATGATGGCGGTCATGACCGGCGTGTTCCTGGCCCTGGCCTTTCTCGCCGGTCCCCGCTACGGCATCGCCGCCCAGTGGCTGCAGCGCCGCCGCCAGCGCCAGCTCAACGAGAGCCGAACCCTGATGGTGCACCTGTACAACCACGAAGACGGTCCCGAAAAGGCCGTCGAGAACGTCACCCAGGCCCTGCGCGAGCACCTGCGCTGGGCCCCGGCCAGGGCCAGAGACGTCGTGGAGCGTTCCCGCCAGCGCCAGCTGATCACCCAACACGGCGAACGCTTGCAGCTGACCCAGGCGGGACGTCGCCTGGCCCAGGAGATTCTCGAACCCGGCGTGAATCACTAAGGCCTCTTGCGGCCAGCGGCCTGCCAAGGACCCCAGGCGGGAACGTGCCCCTGGCGGCTCGTTCCCTTGGGCCCGGCGCTGCGCATCGCGCCTAGCGTCGCGGCCCTGGCTCTCATGATCCCGACCCGAAACCTCGATATCACGATTCCAGATCTTGCTCGCCCGACGCTAGATCTTGATATCGTAGTCGACGTACTTGGTCATCAGGGTATCGTAGGTGCCGTCGGCCTTGATCTCGGCCAGGGCCGCGTTGAACTGCTCGGCCAGATCTTCATCCCGCGGCCTGAAGGCCACCGCCACGCCATAACCGAAGTACGACTTGGGCTCGCGAATCAGCTCGGAGCTCACCACCACGTCGCTGTCCGCGGCGTCGACCCCGAGGTTGGACAGCGCCAGCGGATAGTACATGAAGGCGCTGTCCAGGCGGCCGGTCTTGACGTCAAGAGCCAGGTCCTCGGCGGTCGCATAGCGCCGCACTTCCATGCGCTCGCCGTAGGTATCGGTAATGAAGCGGTCGCGAATGGTGCCGCGCTGCACGCCCACCGTCAGTCCCTCCAGCGAGGCCTCGTCGGCAACGTCGATCTCTTCGCCGCGGCGGGTGACCCAGACGCTTGGATTGCTGTAGTACGGATCGGAGAACAGCACCTGCTGACGACGCTCCTCGGTGATCGCCATGGACGACATGACGGCGTCGTACTTGCGCGCCAGCAGCCCCGGGATGATGCCGTCCCAGGTCTGTTCGACCCACTCACACTCGCGCTCGATGCGTCGACACACCTCCTCGCCAAGTTCCACCTCGAAACCGGTCAGGGTGCCGTCGGGCAGGCGATACTCGAACGGCTCGAAGGGAATGTCCACGGCAAGCTTCAGCGGCTCGGCGGCCTGGGCAGAGAGGGATGCACAGCCGAGCAGAGTCCCCAGCGTGACCGCGGAGACGGAAAGAAAAACACGTCGCATCGATAGTATCCTTTTGGCGTTATCGTTATGACCATATGTCGATATGCTCGATGAGTCTGCCACCACCTCGACGCGACGCCAACGACTTGTGTCATCAGGCATGTTGCTCGAGCGCCCCTGTCCTGGCCACCCAACGGAGACCCCATGCTCAATCAGCGCGCTCTTGCCTACCTGTGTGAAGTGCAACGGCGAGGCTCGCTACGTGGTGCCGCCATTTATCTGCATGTGGACGTCTCCGCGGTCAGCCGCCTGATCAAGCGCCTGGAAGACGAACTCGATGTGGTCCTTCTCGAGCGACACAGCGGCGGCGTCAAACTGACCGAGGCGGGTCAACTGCTGGCGGAACACCACCGCGCCCAGCGCGATGCCGACGGAGCCGCGGTATCTCGCCTGCGTGCCTTGACTCGGCTCGATGCCGGCGAGGTCCGCATCGCCGTCGGTGAGGGGTTCATCGCCGACCTGATCAACGCTCCGCTCGAGACCTTCATGACCGCCTATCCCGGCATCGACATCGAGGTGGTCATGGCCGGCGTCAACGAGGCCATGGCGTTGATCAAGGATCGTGGCGTGGATCTGGCGCTGCTCTACGCGCCGCCCATGGACCCTCTGCTCAGGTGTCATGTAGAGACCCGCCAGCCGCTGGACCTGATCGTGCCACGCCATCACCCACTGATCGGCGCCGGCGCGCCACTGTCGCTTCACGCCATCGCCGACTGGCCCCTGGCATTGATGGATAACCCCTTCGGCATGCGCCAGATGGTCAATCAGGTCGCCCACCAAGAGCGCCTGCACCTCAAGGCCCGGCTGCACACCAACTCGGTCGCGGTGCTGAAGAACTTCGTCCGCTCCGGGATCGGCGTCACCTTCATGCCGGAGCTAAGCGTGGCCGAGGAGATCGAGCACGGTGATATCGCGGTGGTGCCGTTGGCGCACCGCGTCCTCAGCGGTGCTCGTGCCCAGATCGTCAGTCGCGAAGACCGCGAGCTGTCGGTAGCGGCGCTGGCCTGCCTCGACCATCTGCGTTCGGGCATGCGCTTCTTCAAGGCCGACGCACCGCGACTGATGGGCCAGCACGCGAACCGTTAAGGGCACGCCAGACGGCTCGCTCAGGCCTTGAGATTCGACGGGCCATCGTCCTCGTCATCGGGCGCGGATATTTGCCGCGTCGACAACGAGAACTCCGAGGCATCACGGCTCGAGACGTAGTTGCCTAACGCCTGACTCGGATTATTGCCTTCGATGGTGGTACGAAAGATGAAACCGCGCGCGCGCAACACACCTTCGTACCAACTGTTGCCCTTGAACGCGACGCCCAGCTGAAGACCAAGGAACAGCCCGTTGATCACCGTGTCGAGCGCGGAATCCAGTGGCACAAGGAGCCCCGACAGGACCAGGGCGGCGACCCAGATGGCACTCAACAGCCACATGGTCTTGTACAGCGCCCACAGCAGTCCGAAGCAAAATGCCGGCCAGGACATCCCCTGCTTGACCGCCTTGATCCCATGGTGGGGATGCTCATAAATGGAAAAAGATTTCATTGAACGCTGTCCTTGTCGTTCCGTGCAGCAGAGGCATGAATGCCGCCTGCCACGCCATGCGCTAGAGTACCAAAGTACCAAGCTCCCTTGCGGCATCGGGAATGCGTAGACATATCAGCACATAAAAACCTCGACGCGTTGCATCAACATCAACACCTTCGGGTTTGATTAGTCAACGCGACAACGCCTAGGCTCTCAGCAGGACGACGAGGTTCGGTCCAGTCGTTGCGCCGGCCGACGCCGCCATCTCCCACCCCGCCCCCATAACAACGTCATAAACTTCGGAGATTTCGATGATAGACATGCGTCCCACCGCCTCTTGCTCGCTCAAGGCGCTGACCCAGCCTGTGACCATTGCCCTGGCGACCATACTGCTGGGCACTGCGTTTGGCGCCCAGGCCGCTACCACGGTCAACCTGAGCTACAACGGCGCCCCCGACCCGGACAAGAACGCCGTTCACGTCTTCGCCACCAACCTTCAGGAGCTGGTCGCGGAAAAGACCGACGGTGAGATCGAGATCAAGCTCTACCCCAACAGCATGCTGGGCGAAGAGCAGGAGCGCATGGAACAGACCATGACCTCGCCGAGCCTCAACATTGCCTCCTTCGCCGGCCTGTCGCCGGTGGTCCCTGAAGTGTTCGTCAGCGCCATTCCCTTCCTGTTCGATGACTTCGGTGCGGCACGCAACTTCTTCGACCAGGGCGCGTACTGGCAGGCGGTAAAAGACGACCTCAACGGTCGTGCAGGCCTCGAGCTGCTGGCGGTCGTGGAAGAGGGTGGCTTTCTGGCCTTCACCAACAACAAGACCCCCATCGCCGAACCCGCAGACTTCGACGGCCTGCGCTTTCGCGCCATGGACCCGAGCCAGGTAGCGCTGTACGAGGCGTTCGGCGCCTCGGGCACACCGATCCCCTGGACCGAGGTCTACATGGCGCTGAAGACCGGCGTCGCCGACGGCCAGATGAACCCGCCGATGTACATCATCCTCGGCAGCCTCTACGAGGTGCAGGACTACCTGACGCTGGCCAATATCCAGTACTCGGATCAGTTCCTGGTCGGCAATGCCAGCATGCTCAACGGGTGGGACAGCGAGACCCAGGCCGCCTTCCGCGAGGCCGTTGCCGAGGCCAACCAGATGGCACGCGAGCACAACCAGGCCCAGGTCGATGAGCGCATCGCCTTCCTCGAGGATCAGGGCATGGAGGTCATCCGGCCGACCGCCAAACAGCTCGATGCCTTCCGCGAACAGGGCCAACCGGCTTACCTGGACTGGCTCGCCGATCAGAACATCGAGCAGAGCTATATCGACATGGCCCTCGAGGATGCCGGCGTCGAAATGGGTGTCAGCGCCAGCGAATAATGTTGGCTAGCCGGTTCTGCGAGACGAACCGGCGTACTCGCCACTGGCAAGGCCTGCGCCCCCGACCGACGTCGTGAGGCCTTGCACGGAGCTCTCGCCCCTGCCCCCGAGACCACGGAAATTGCCATGTCTGCTTCGCTGTCACCGCTGCCGGACACCGTCCGGCGGCTTTCCTTGTGGATCGCCAGTGGCATGCTCGCCGTCGACCTGACGGCCATGCTCTACGGCGTATTCATGCGCTACATCGCCGGTGGCGCGCCGATCTGGACCGACGAGCTGGCGCGCTTTCTGATCATCGGTGCCGTCATGCTCGCCATGGGCGCGGTGTGGATAGAGGGCGGCCATATGCGCGTCGCCCTGATCGAGCGGCTGCTGCCGCGGGTCCTCGGCCGTGTGCTGTCCTGGTACCAGTGGCTGTTGACGCTGGCCTTGGCCTTGGCCGGGGCCTGGTTCAGCTATCACTACGCCCAGTCGGTGGCGATGTTTCAAAGCCAAGGCCTTGGCATCAGCCGCTCGGTCCCGGTGATGTCACTGCCGATCGGCTTTGCGCTGTTGGCGCTGATGGCGATCTGCCACGGACCGCAGCCGCTTCCGACGCTGGATCTGGAGGCCGGCGACGACGGTAGCGACGATTCAAACGACGCTACCCCAGCCACGAAGGAGCCTCGCCCATGACCCTTGCCATGCTTGGCGTCTTCGTCGCCCATGTGCTGCTCGGCCTACCGCTGTTCATCGCCCTGCTCGCCACCGCGGTGGTCGGCTTCCTGTTCGTCGATATCGGCATGATCCCGCGCCTGATGCCCCAGCAGTTCTTTGGCGGGATCAATGCCTTCTCGCTGATGGCCATCCCGCTATTTATCCTCGCCGGCAACCTGATGAACGCCAGCCGCCTGACCGACCGGCTGCTCACCCTGGCCCGGCTGCTGGTCGGTCATCTGCGTGGCGGCATGGGGCACGTCAACGTTATCTCCAGCGTGTTCTTCGCCGGCGTCAATGGCTCGGCGGTGGCCGACACCTCGGCGCTGGGCTCGTTGCTGGTACCGGCGATGCGCAAGGAAGGCTATTCCACCGCCTTCGCCGCTGGCCTGACCGCGGGCAGCTCGCTGATCGGGCCGATCATTCCGCCCAGCATCTTCATGATCCTGTATGCCTCGCTGACCAATACCTCGGTGGGCGATCTGTTCCTCGCCGGCGTCGTGCCGGGGCTGCTGCTTGGCGTCGCCTTCATGGCCATGAACGCCCTCTACGCCTGGCGCAAGGGCCTGCCCAAGCGCGGCACCTGGCCAGCTGCCGGAGACCTCGGACGTGCGGCCCTGGGCGCGCTGCCGGCGCTGATTGCGCCCTTCATCATCGTCGCCGGCATCGTCATGGGGCTGGTCACCCCGACCGAATCCGGGGCACTCACCGCACTCTACGTGGCACTCTACGGCATGGTCGCCGGGAACCTCGGCATCGCCGGCGTGTGGCGGGCCATCGTCGATACCACCCGGCTCACCGCGGCGATCTTCGTGATCATGGCCGCCTCGGCCACCGTCAGCTGGCTGCTGGCCTACGCCCAGGTGCCCAACCAGTTCGTCGCCCTGCTGACGCCCTACGTCGACAACCCGGTGCTGATCCTGCTACTGCTCAGCGCCATCACCTTTATCACCGGCATGTTCATGGAAGAGGTTTCGGCGCTGATGCTGCTGACGCCGATCTTTGCTCCGGTGGCGATGATGGCGGGCATCGACCCGGTTCATCTGGGTATCATCATCACCTTGAACATCACCATCGCGCTGATCACGCCGCCCATGGGCGCCTGCGTGTTCGTCGCCGCCGCCGTCAGCCGGCTCGAGATCACGGCACTCTTTCGCACCATCTGGCCCTTCGTGGTCACGGCGCTGATCGTGCTGCTGGCGCTGATCCTCGCCCCGCCGCTGACTCTCTGGCTACCGACTCTTCTCGGATGACCCCATGACCCACGACCCCCACCAGGCCGCTCCCCGTGACGCAGCCAGCTCAGCCGCTCACACGCTGCGTCAGCGCCCGATCCCCGTCTTCCCGGAACCGGACTGGCCGGCCCTGACAGGCCGCGCCATTCTCGGCAGTACCGAGCCACTGGTTCCCATGAGCCTGGCCCCCCCTCCCATTCGCGTATTTCCCGCCTACGCGCGCATGGATATCCCGGGGGCGGTCAACGAATGCTACGTCCGCGAAGGCGTCTACCGCCGCCTGCTGGCGGTCGCTCGGGCGCTGCCGCATGGCATGACGCTACTGGTGCTCGATGGCTGGCGTCCCTGGCGGGTCCAGCAGTACCTGTTCGAGACCCTGATGGAGGCCATTCGTGATGCCAACCCGACCATTTCGGAGCAGGACCTGACGGCCCGCACCCGGGAGTTCGTCTCGCTGCCCAGCCGGGCCCCCAACGCGCCGAGCCCGCACCTGACCGGAGGCGCCGTCGACGTGACCCTATGCGATAGCGACGGCCTGCCGCTGCCCATGGGCACCCAATTCGACGAGGCGGTGCCGGACTCTCACAGCGCCGCCTACGAGGGCCGCAACGACCTGAGCGGCAGCCAGCGCGACGCCCGCGACAACCGCCGCCTGCTCTATCACGCCATGGCCGACCAGGGGTTCACCAACCTGCCAAGCGAATGGTGGCACTTCGACTACGGCGACCAGCTGTGGGCCCACTACCAGGGACAGCAGGGTCTGAACTCGGCACCGGTGTACGGCCCCGCCGAGCTCGACACCATCGAGAGCCGTTGGCGGCGCCAGCTATAAGCGAAACAGCGCCTGGAGCGCCGAACGGCCCCCGCGAAAGCAAGATATTCGCTGTCGCTGACATCGAACGGCGGGCAAAACGGCCTCTACTAAAGCGTCCACTACCGATGCTGCCCCGCTGGGAACCGATCACTCAGGGCGCACCAGATTGACACGCCGCCGGTCAATGAGATGAGCCAGGCCACAGAGGCAAGAGCCAAACGACTGCCGCTCAATAGGCGCGTCGAGACACCGTTCGATCCCACGGTAGTGATGCTGCCCTTGGCGGGATAGAGCGCTAGAAGGAAGTCACCGAGGCGTTCGCCCCCAACATGGCAGTCGATTGTCATGCAGCGAAGCCGCATCGTCAGTATCAGGCCAGAAGCCGAGCCGTCGTCCTGCGTCCTGTGGTGTTGGCTGTCATGCCAACACAAGCGATACTCGGTACTCTGTTGCGTTAAGGAACCCTCCGGCATGACGCTGCGTTTCGCGACTCTTGGCCCCGCCGACAGCAACCACGCCTTGGTGCTATCACGCTACCTGGCTGCTCGCGGCTTGGTCGGTCGGCAAGGCCTCGTCAATGCGCCAGGCACGCCCAGCGCCCCGGGCCGTGCCGGTGCCCCCGATCCGGGCGAGCCGGTGGCCGACGCTTGCGTGGACATCACCTTGATAGACGACTTCCCCGCCGCCTTCGAGGCCCTGGTGATCGGCGGCCATGACTATGTGCTTCAGGTCAGCGCCCACCCGAGCCACGCCGACTGCGTCGGTCGCTTCATGCACCGGGCCTTTCCGGTGGACGCGTTTGTTGCTCCGAGCCGACCGCTGGCGCTGGTGGCAAGGCGTGAGATCAAGACGCCAAGGAGCGTGCTGCGTCAGCCCGCCACCCGCCACTACACCGACCTTGGCGCCTTGGAGGAACACGATGCCGAGACCATCGTCGCCGCGCTCGACGCGCTCCTTGCGGGCGCGGCCGATGCCGCCATCGTCGCCGCCGACTCGTTGACGAAGTATCCCGAGCGCCTGCGTCTGATCCGTCCGCTAGGCGCGGCGCTGGATACCTGGGTGCTCTACGCCAATCGGCCCCTGCTCCCGAGTAGAGAACAGGGGCCGATGCTGGGGACCGACGACGCGGTGTCGAAGCACTTCAGGGCGACGAAAGACAACATGTCCACATGACGCGACGACGCTCCATTTCGCCGTACCAGTGATGGCGCTTCTTTCAGACGACCCCAGCCATCCCAGCCATTTCCGACGCCGGGCATCAACCTGCGATCACACTTTCATTATTAAATTCGATTACGTAACCAACACCGCGAAACATCTGCGCGCATTCAGCACATGATAACGCATCATGGTTGTTTCCATTATCAACCGGATCATGTGAAGATACGATCATCGGAAATACGGCAATCACCTCGACCTCTGATCCGACACATGGTGAAAGGCGTGTTTGAAACCCAGGCGGCCACCTCAGCGGACAATCATCCAGATAATATTGAGACAAGGGCCAGCCCGGCGATCGCCTTAGGCCACTACTTTTCTCTTTTTTAAATTTCAGCGACCCAACAACCCTCGACGCCGCCGTGCCATAAATGACCTTTTCACCAGTCAATATCAGGAAGACAACGG
Organism: Halomonas sp. V046; assembly: GCF_052645355.1. Taxonomy (NCBI): domain Bacteria; kingdom Pseudomonadati; phylum Pseudomonadota; class Gammaproteobacteria; order Oceanospirillales; family Halomonadaceae; genus Halomonas; species Halomonas sp. V046. The sequence continues at coordinate 333,783 of NZ_JBQXYF010000002.1, read as the reverse complement.
CCCCGGCCCCCGAACCAAACAACAAGAACGCGATCAAACAAGCAATAGATGAAAACTCAGACCAATCATCTCTTCGCAAGACCAGGATGCTCAAATAAACCATCGCCACAAGCATGACCAAAAAAAATACCACTATATATCCCAGCGCAATTTTATCTCTCCTCCTCCAACTGGAAAGATAGGCCTTTTCACTTGCTGTCACTTTTCTTACATTCCTGACCACACTGACCGGCGCATCACTCATCCCTGAATTCCCGCGTCGTTAATCGTTTTTCCAGACACATCAACGTACCCAGGTTGCACTGTACCACCGAACGCCCTCATTACTCTGATACATTTTTTGCTCATCCAGCTTTACGATCACCCGGACAACAACCAGCGAAGCCGACACCATATTGCCACGACGGCAGCGCCTACCAATGCCCTTTCAGGCGATCTTCGTGGGGCGTCGTGTCGTAATCGGGGTCGTGTCGTTTTCTGATCGCTACGTAGCCCTTTGACAGATAAATCAAAATAAAGATCGAAATGGCTATCGAAGCTAATATATGAACAAGAAAAAGTAGCGCAGCTCCCAGTACGCTACGATCAACATAAAAGTCAAAACAGGAGTCAAAGAGAAAGGGAATCCCTACCAGGGCTGATACGACGACAGCCAAGACCAAGCCTTCGCAGAAGCTCTTTGCACGATACTGAAGAAAATAATACTTTCCATACTTTTCCAGCACACCACCGACATCGATCAAGCCCTGCCACTCAAGCACCAGGAACTGAATTGCCGGAACCCTGGCAGCCGCCTCTGGCATAACTTTACTGGCGTAACGGGAAAACTCAACATCACCCAGGTTGTGCCACAGCACCCCCGACAATGTCACATTTCTGCCGTGCATACCAAGAAAGGCAAGACGAGCACCAGGCGGAAAGATCAACTCAATGTCACCGATAAAGTGCCGATAGTGAGTGTGTCTACCGCCATTAGGGATGCTCACAGAAAAACTCAACTCTTCAAACTTTCCAGAGACCTTACTTACGCCACCACCCACCCTCTAGGCGTACCCTCTAACCTTGTATTTCTTGGAAAAGTATCTTACTCCAAAAAAACATAAAAACTGGGTGGGAAAAAACACCCAGGCCAACTCGACCATCCTGTCAACGTCAAAAATAAAAATAATAGCACACACAAGAAAAGAAGAGAGACACACCAAAGCCACACCACCCATAATCCTTTGCAGCCAAGTTCTCCTGACGACATAAGCGTTCACATATCGCCTCTCCATACCCGTAAGAGGTCTGATGTTTTCTACGACATTATCATTCATGGTTCACTCTCCTTGCGAAAACCGGCAACTCCATCCTGGAGCCACCCCTCCGAAATAACGAGGCTTGAAACATCCCTTGAAAAATCGCTTCCCCGTTAGCTACGGATAGACTTGGCGATCCTTTCAACTCCCTGAATCCGTGGTGCCAACGCCAGCGCCGTTCCCATCATCGCCCTTTTCTCACTGCCTGGCACGGCCAGTCTGGCGGACCGATGGCTGCCACTCGCGCATTCCCCCGGGGGGCTCCGGCAGGCAATCAGCAAGGTGCCCCTCTGGGACGGCTCCCCAACGCTTCCAGGCCTCGATAGCAGGCGGACTGCCCGCTATCCACCGGGAACTCCGCCGAGCAGTGAATTTCGACGCAGGCAGCCGCCGCCAAACGGAATTGTTTGGCGGGGTCTTCTTCGGACGCCCGCTCAATCCAGGTACTCTGATCGTTATGGGGAAGGTAGTTATACTGCGTGGCACTACCCGCCACCTGGGCGCCGATCTGTAGCTCGCTGTCGTCATTACCGGCGATCTCGGCGGCGATCACGCCGATGATCTGGGAGTTCATCACCAGCAGCCGGCCTCTTTCTGCCGCTGGAAGGTCGCTGTACTGGCTGTTGAGTTTGTCGACCAGCAGTTCGTTGGCGCCGGCGCCAAGGCCGAACAGACGGCGCCATGGGGCAAGCGAGACTCGGGCCGGCCGCCAACGGGGCTACACCGGCCAGGGCACAAAGATCAGCGTAAGCCCCAGCGCCACCAGAAGGGCCCTGAGCCACCAGGCGAAGCGCCCGATCAGGCCGTAGGAGATCGCCCCGAGCCCGGCCAGCACCACCAGCGTCGTCACCACCGCCGTCAGCGGCCCATCACCGAGCGCCAGCAGCGCCGGGTGGGCGACCATGGCCAAGGGGATGACATACAGCCCCACACCAAGCGCCATGGCCTTGGCCGCGACCTTCAGCCAGTTCTCATCGGCCATGCCGGCGGCGATGAAGACCGCGCCGCAGACCGGCGGCGTGATGGTGGAAAGCAGCGCGAACCAGAACACGAACAGGTGCGCGGTCAACAGCGGCAGCCCCAGCTCGGTCAGCGCAGGGCCTGCCACCGAGACGCAGATCACGTAGGCGGCGGTGGTCGGGACTTCCATGCCCAGCACCAGGCAGGCCAGGGCGGTGAGCAGCAGCGCCGGCCACAGGGCGCCGCCGGAGAGCGCCAGGATGCCGGAGGTCACCTTGACCCCGAGCCCGGTCAGCGACAGCACCCCGATCACCAGAGATGCACATAGAATGATGGCGCCGATGACGCCAATCTGGCGCCCCGCGGTCAGTGCCGCCTGGGCCAGGCGCGCGCGGAACTCGCGGCCGTTGACCTTGAGCTCGGCATTCAGCGCCAGCAGTGCAGCCCCGGCGAAGATCGCCACACTGGCGGCGTACTGCGGCGTGTTGCCGGCGATAAAGATGCGCTCCAGCAGCACCGCGAAGGGCACGGCGAAGAACAGCGCCGTCATCACCACCTCGCGCCGGGCCGGACGATCGGCGGCGTCGACCGGGCGCAGGTCATAGCGGGTGGCGAAGGCGTTGATGCCGAGCCACACCGTGGCGAAGTACAGAAACGCCGGCAGCAGGGCCGCGGCCATGATCTCGGTGTAGGGCGTGCCGGTCAGCTCCACCATCACGAAAGCGCCGGCGCCCATCAGCGGCGGCATGATCTGGCCGCCCGAGGAGGCGACCGCCTCCACCGCCCCGGCCAGGGACTTCGGGTAGCCGAGCCGAGCCATGGACGGAATGGTAATGGCGCCGGTAGAGGCCACGTTGGCCGAGGCCGAGCCCGAGATCGAACCCATCAGCGCCGAGGAGATCACCGATACCTTGGCGCCGCCGCCGGTCAGGCGCCCCGCCGCCGCGCCGGCCAGGTTCATGAAGCCCTTGCCCGCTTCACCGGCATTGAGCACCGCGCCGAAGATGACGAAGATCGCCACCACCGACACGCTGACGCCGGTGAGCTTGCCCCAGAGTCCGCTCTCGGCGATGGTCAGCGACCCGACCAGGCTCGCCATGGGCATGCCGGGGTGGCCGAATTCACCGGGCACGAACTCGCCGAAGACCGCATAGGCGAGCGCCAGGGCCGTCACCAGCGGCAGCGGCCAGCCGATGGCCCGGCGTGCCGCCTCCAGCGCCACCACGATCACCAACACGCCTACCGCCATCTGGAAGGGCGTGTCGATGAAGCCGTACTGGCCGCTCAGCGCGTCTTCGTTCCAGGCGATCCAGACACAGGCGGCGATGCCCAGGGCGGTGAGAATCAGCCCGCCGAGGCGCTGAACACGGCCCCTGGCGGCAAACACCAGCACCCAGGGCAATACCAGCGCCATATGCAAGGGGCGACTGACCAACGCCGGGGTCAGACCGTGGAAGATCAGGCCGAGGTGGAACAGCACCGACAGGGCGCCAAGCGCTATCCACCACCGGCCAACACGCGCGGTCGCGGCCGTGGGAGTCGGCGCCTCGGCCGAAGAAGAAGCAGGGGTCATGACACCTTCACTCAAGAGAACATCGACGCCGCGGCCCATCGGCCGCGGCGCGGTGGCAACTGATGGGGCCGATCAACGCAGCGCGTCTGGCACCTCGATGCCGGCTTCGTCGTAGTAGCGCAGGGCGCCAGGATGCAGCTTGCCCTGCAGGTTCGCCAGCATGTCGGGCGAGATGGCGCTCCACCAGGCGGAGGTCTCACCCATGGCCTCGCGACGCTCCCAGAACGTCCGGGTCAGAGTGTAGGCGGCGGCGTCATCCATCGCGCTGGTGGTGTAGGCCACCACCGGCAGCGAGGTCGTCAACACGTCCTCGTCGATGCCGGCGTAGGTGCCGGCGGGAATCACCTGGGGGGCGGCGCCGGTCTTGGCGATCTCCTCGTCGCGAAACGAGACCAGGCCCACCGCGTGGCTGGCGGCGGTCTCGATCACGTTGGGCGCGGGGAAGGAGCTGGCCGTGGCGAAGGCATCGATCTGGCCATTCTTGAGCGCATCCGGGGCGCTGCCCACGTCGGCATCATCGACCTCGACCTTGCCTGTCAGGCCGAACAGCTCGAGATAGCGCGAGGCTTCCCGGGCGCCGAAGGAGCCCTGGCCAATCAGCAGGTGCTTGCCGGCCAGATCATCGAGAGCCAGCACGTCGGTATCGCCGGCAACGACGAAATGCATGGTCAGCGACGGGATCGGGAACAGCGCGCGGATGTCCTGGAAACGCGGGCTCTGGCGCTGCGCGAAGGGGCCGCTGCCATCACGCGCCTTGCTCACGAGGCCAGGCGGAGAAGTGAACACGTAGTTGCCCTGGCGGGCCATGACTTCCATGACGTTCTGCACCGAGCCCTGGCTCTCTTCCAGGGTCAGCGTCATGGCGCCGTCGGTGCCGGTCTTGATGGCCTCGGACAGCTCGACCCCCATCTGGTAATAGGCGGTGCCGGCGGACGCCGACTTGTAGGTCAGGCGGGTATCGGCCTGGGCGGTCAGAGAAGCGCTCAGTGCGGTAACGCCGAGCACGACGGCGGCCGATGTCAGTAGGCGCGAAAGATGGCGCATGGTGTCTCCAGTCGAAGGTAAGCACCGGGTGAGTGCTCGTGTTCTTATGCTCCCTGCAGGCGGCGGGGAAAACCCGCTGCCAGCATATTCGACTGAACGCCTTCTCGCTACGCCGCGACGCCTCTGGCCGGTGGCTCACACGCTCGACGCGCCGCCTGTCGCCTCCGCCTGCATCGATGCCTCTAGGGGCGAGCGTCGTTCCATCGCCCCTGACCGTCGAGCGGTGGCGAAGGACTGGGATAACAAGGAGGCATGAAAAGGCCGCCTCGACGGTCGAGGCGGCCACTGGGGTGGAACTGGCGTGCCGGCGCGTAAGCCGCAGGTGGTAGCGATGGCCTAGACGTGAGGATCGTCGGCGGCGACCGCCGGCGACTTGCGGCGGTTGCGGATCCACAGGGTCGCGGCGATGAAGTACACCACCGTCACCGGCACGACCAGCATCTTGAAGGTCTCGACGTAATCCACGGCACCCGCCGGATCGCCCATCCAGGACCACAGGCCGGCGATCAGGATCACCACCAGACAGCCCAGCGCGACGAAGTACCAGGGATCACGACGCACCGGCGGATTCGGCTCGGCAGACTCACCGGGAAGCTCCGGCGGATCCACCGGGCCGTAAGCCTCGGCGTAGTAGTCGATGCCGCTCTCGGTATTCGCGCCCATCACCCGACACAGGACCGGGTAGACGATGAAGGCGGTCAGCCACACCGGAATGAACACCGTGAACAGGTGCACCTGTGGCAGGGCGATCAGGGTCGCGCCCAGGGCCACACCGATGACCCAGGTGATCAGGGCGGGACGGTTGTCGTCGATGCCCTGGTGCTCACGCCACAGCGGACGAATGCGAAGCCGTGGCAGGGCGAAGTGTTCGGCGGCGATGATCGCACCGACCGGCGCCATGACCATGACGAAGTACGAGAGCACGTCGAGCAGGGCGCTGAAGGCGAACGGGAAGCAGGCGATCGCCGTGGTGGCCGCCCCCACGGCCAGGGCGACATTGAACGGCTTGTGCCGATGGAATACCGCCTGGAAGGCCAGGCCCGAGCGATACAGACTCGGAATCGAGGTGGTCCAACCGGCCACAACCACCGCCACCAGGCCCATGGCACCGAGCAGGCGATAGGCGATGGCACCCGGATCCAGATCGACCAGCGCTTCCTTGAGCAACATCGCCGACGTGGCCCCGAGGATGCCGGCACAGACCCAGGCCATGAAGTGACCGATGTACATGCCCGCGGCGGAGAAGTAGCCGTAGGAGGACTTGCGCGCGAAGCGCAGGATGCTCATGTCGCTCATGCCCAGGTGCATCGGCAGATTGATGCCCCAGGCCCAGGCCGCGATGACCCACATATTGATGCCCGCCTCACCGCTCGGGGTGACGCCGGTCCACACCAGGCCATCGAGCACGGCGCCAAGGCCGGTCATGCCCTGCTCGGCGCCGAGCTGGGTGACAATCGGAATCGCCAGGATGCCGCTGACCAAAAACATGATCGCCATCCAGGGCGCGCAGACGGTGGAGAAGTTGGCGATCAGCTTGAAGCCCTTGAGCGTCAGCCACACGGTGAAGGCACCGACGAACAGCGCCAGCACGACGAAGCTTACGCTGGTGGGATAGAGGCCAGTCTGGGGCGGAATATCGGTCATCACCCGAAAGGCCGAGGCCGACACCGTGATCATGGCGCCGGCGATGACGGCGTAGAAGAGCCCATTGACGATGTTATAGATGTAGGAAATCTTCTTGCCGGCCAGCCGCGCCAGGAACCAGTAGACGGTCATGCGCGTGCGCGTCGCCACCGGGCTGCAGATCCAGGCCCAGGACAGCACCGCCATGAAGTTGCCGAGGATCAGCCCCCAGATCAGATCGCTGGTGCCGACCCCAAGGGTGACCAGAGCGGCGCCGATGACGAACTCGGTGCCGGCCACGTGCTCACCGGAATAGGCACCGAGGAAATACTTGCCGCTCAACTGCCGGCTAGGAGGAATGCGTTGGTACTCGAGCTCTTCGCTCTGGGCCACGTCATCCGTTTCCGGTGACGCCGACGCCTGTGCTGATTGAGTGCTCATAGCCATCGTCCATCTTGTGTGAATCGGAGCCAGATGCCCGACCTACGACACCCGGCGCGAATGACCGCGTTCGGTCTCGGCCACTAAGATGAAAGCTACGTTCCCAAGTCGCACAAAACAATCCATATGTTCTATTTTTTAGTATAACGGAACAAAAATTCCATCACGACAGCACAGCATATAATGCGCTGACGACGGTTAAAACGGCACATAACTTCGCGGAAACGACGACAAACGCCACCCTCGCAGGGCCCCTTCAGGCATCGCCAGGCGCGAGATCGGGCCTAGGTGTCCGGATGCCGCAGATGCCCAAGCCACGACAGCGGCCCTCCGTGCGCCAACAGCAAAAACGGCACCGAGTGCTATCACACGGTACCGTTTGTGTCAGCCCTGACGTCGGCCTTCCGACGAATCAGTGTGTCGGCATGGTGAAGTGGCTGGTGGTATCACGCTTTTCGCTCGGCCAGCGCTGGGTAATGGTCTTCATGCGCGTATAGAAGCGCACGCCATCGGGGCCATGCATGTGCAGCGGGCCAAACAGCGAACGCTTCCAGCCGCCGAAGCTATGGAACGCCATGGGCACCGGAATCGGCACGTTGACGCCGACCATGCCCACCTGAATACGCTCACAATACTGGCGCGCGGCGTTGCCATCGCGAGTGAAGATGGCGGTGCCGTTGCCGTACTCATGCGCGTTGACCATGGCCACGGCCGCATCGAAGCTCTCGACCCGGGCGATCGCCAACACCGGGCCGAAGATCTCTTCTGCGTGAATGCGCATGCCCGGCTTAACGTGATCGAACAACGAGCCACCGACGAAGAAGCCGTCCCCAGCGCCCTCGATGACCGCCTCGCGGCCGTCGACCACGAGCTCTGCGCCCTCATCGACGCCGGCCTGAACGTAGCCAAGCACCTTGTCCAGATGCTGACGCGACACCAGCGGCCCCATGTCATTGTCGGGACCTTGCTTGATACCCGGGCCTACCGTCAGGCTGGCGAGACGCTCGACCAGCTTGGCGCGCAGGCGCTCGGCGGTGTCCTCGCCCACCGGGACCACCACCGAAATTGCCATGCAGCGCTCACCGGCGCTGCCGTAGGCGGCGCCCATCAGCGCATCGACGGCCTGGTCAAGGTCTGCATCCGGCATCACCACCATATGGTTCTTGGCCCCGCCGAGGGCCTGGACGCGCTTGCCGTGGGCCGAGGCCGTGGCATAGATGTACTCGGCGATCGGGGTCGAGCCGACGAAGCTCACCGCCTGAACCCGCTCGTCGGTGAGCAGCACATCGACGCTTTCCTTGTCACCATTGACCACGTTGAAGACGCCGTCCGGCAGGCCCGCTTCGGTCAGCAACTCGGCCAGGCGCATGAGCGTGGAAGGATCCTTCTCCGACGGCTTCATCACGAAGGTATTACCGCATGCCAGCGCCACGGGGAACATCCACATCGGCACCATGGCCGGGAAGTTGAACGGCGAGATGCCGGCACAGACGCCGAGGGGCTGCATCATCGAATAGCTATCGACGCCGGTACCGACGTTCAGCGAGTGCTCGCCTTTCTGCAGATGCGGAATGCCACAGGCGAATTCCACCACCTCGAGTCCCCGGGTGAGCTCACCGAGCGCGTCCGAGTAGACCTTGCCGTGCTCGGTGGAAATCAAGCGTGCGATCTCGTCGGCGTGCTCCTCCACCAGCGCCTTGAACTTGAACAGGATGCGGGAGCGCCGTAGCGGGGTCATGCGCGACCAGCCGGCGAAGGCGTCGGCCGCGAGGCGAACGGCCTCGCGAGTCTCGTCGGCCGAGGACAGCGCGACCTCGCGGCTGATCTCGCCCGTGGCCGGGTCATAGACCGGCGCGGTGCGACCGCTGTGGCTGGCCACGGCCCGGCCATTGAGATAGTTACCCAGTGTTATCATGAAAGACCTCTTTTCGTGTATCTGATGATCGCCGGTTAAAGCGCTAAAAGCGCGACAGGCGGCGGGTCTCAGGCGATGACCTCGAGCCCGACCTCGGCGCACAGGCGCATCAAGTTGGCGTGGCCCAGACGCGCATAGGTCAACGGATGGGCGACGGCGGGATCCTGCTCGGCCTCGACCACTAACCAGCCGTCATAGCCCTTGGTCTTCAGGCCCTTGAGCAGCGCGGCGTAGTCGATGAACCCGTCACCGGGCACGGTGAACATGCCGTTGAGCACGCCCTGAAGAAAGCTCAGGTTGCGGTTGGTGACGTCCGCCAGCACCTCGCGACGGATATCCTTGCAGTGGACGTGGTTGATTCGCGCCGAGTGGCGCTTTAGCACCGCGAGGGGGTCACCGCCGGCGCCGACCAGATGGCCGGAATCCAGCAGCAAGCCCAGTGCCGGGCCGGTCTCGGCCATCAGTCGATCGATGTCGGCCTCGGATTCGATCAGGGTGCCAAGGTGGTGGTGGTAGGCGATCTGTACCCCCTGGGCCTGACAGTGCTCGGCCACGCGATCGAGGCGCTCGGTGAACAGGGCCCACTCGTCCTCGCTGAGGGTCGGGCGGTGGGACAGCGGCACGCCGAACGTGCCGTGCACGCAGCGAGTCACTTCACAGAACACCATCACCTCGGCCCCCAGCGCCTTGAGCAGTTCCAGGTGGGGCGTCAGCGCCTCGATCTCGGCCTCGGCGCTGCGCGTCAGCAGCTCGGCGCTGTACCAGCCAGAGACCAGCGCCAGGTCATGGCGTTCGAGAATCGGCCCCAGGGTCTCGGCCTTGCGGGGAAACTTGTTGCCAAGCTCGAACCCCGAAAAACCCGCCTCGCGGCCCTCGCTCAGGCACACCGAGAGGGGTGTATCGCCACCGAGAGAAGGCAGATCGTCGTTGGTCCAGGTCAGCGGATTGATGCCTAGTCGTACGCTCATGGTGCTCTCCTGCCAGGTGTCTGCCCGGCGCCGGCGAACCGGCGCCGCAGCGTGCATGGGGTGAAAACGTAGGGTGAAAACGTAGGGCGAATAACAGGCGCTTGCGATGGGCTCGTGTCAGAGGTTGCGTGCCTGGCGAGCCTTGTGCGAGGCGTAGCGCTCACGCGCCACCTGAACTTCGCCGCGGGGCGAAACTTCCGGCACCGCCACGTCCCACCAGGCGCCGCCTTCCTGGGTGTCGGCGAGGCCGTCGGTGTCGATGGCGATCACATAGCTAATCTCCGATGCCTTGGCCCGGCAGAGCGCCTCTTCGAGTTCGGCGATGGTGGCGACCTTCTCGCTGCGGGCACCGAGGGCGGCGGCGTGGGCGGCGAAGTCGGTCTTCGGCGCACCGCCTTCCACACTCAGGCAATCATCGAGACGGTTATTGAAACCGGGCCCGCCGCAGAACTGCTGCAGCCGGTGAATGCAGCCGTAGCCGCGATTGTCGAGCACCACCGCGACGATCTTCTTGCCGAGCATCACCGAGGTCGCGATCTCGGAGTTCATCATCAGGTAGGAACCGTCACCGACCATGACGAAGACCTCGGAATCGGGCATCGCCATCTTGACGCCGAGCCCACCGGCGAGCTCATAGCCCATGCAGGAATAGCCGTACTCCATGTGATAGCCACGATCGAATCGCGTGCGCCACAGCTTCTGCAGCTCCCCCGGCAGTCCGCCCGCGGCACAGACCACGATGTCGCGCTCCCCGGCCGCGCGATTGACCGCCCCCACCACCTCGGCGTCGCAGGGCAGGGGCGTCCCCCGGTCGGTGGTGATGCGCTCTACGGCTGCATTCCAGTCATCGCGAAGCCCCGTGGCCCGCTCGACCCAGGCATCGCTGGGCCGCCAGCCATCCAGGCCCCGCGTCAGTTCGCTCAGCGTCAGCCGGGCATCGCCCACCAGCGCCTGGGCGCGATGCTTCACGGCGTCGAAGGAGGCAACGTTAAGGCACAGGATGCGCGCCTCGGGGTTGATCAAGGCCCGCGAGCCGGAGGCGAAGTCGCCAAGACGCGTGCCCACGGCGATGACCAGATCGGCCTCACCGGCCAGGCTGTTGGCCGCCGCCGCCCCGGTGACGCCGAGAGCACCGACGTTGCGGGCATGATCCCAGGGCAAGGCGCCCTTGCCGGCCTGGGTCTCGGACACCGGCAGCCGGTAGGCCGAAGCGAAGGCGTCGAGTTCATCCAGGGCGCCGGAGTAATGCGCCCCGCCGCCGGCGATGATCAGCGGCTTCTCGGCCTGTCGAATCAACGCGATAGCCTCCGCCAGCTCGTCGCGATCAGCGGCCTGGCGACGCAGGCGATGGATCGTCTCGGCGAACAACCGCTCGGGATAGTCGTAGGCCTCGGTCTGGATATCCTGGGGCAAGGCCAGGGTCACCGGGCCGCACTCCACCGGATCGGTCAGTACCCGCATCGCCTGGGGCAATGAGGTCAGCAGCTGCTCAGGGCGGGTGATGCGATCGAAGAAGCGGCTCACCGGCCGGAAACAGTCGTTGGAGGTCAGGGTATGGTCGTGGAAGTTCTCGACCTGCTGCAGCACCGGATCAGGCTTGCGGGTGGCGAAGGTGTCCCCGGGCAGCAACAACAGCGGCAACCGGTTGACGTGCGCCACCGCGGCGGCGGTGACCATGTTCACCGAACCCGGCCCCGCCGAGGCGGTACAGGCCATGATCTGGCGCCGGTTCAGCGTCTTGGTGAAGGCGATGGCGGCGTGGGCCATGGCCTGTTCGTTATGAGCACGATAGGTCGGCAGAGTCTCGCGGGCCTGGTACAGCGCCTCGCCGATGCCGGCCACGTTGCCGTGGCCGAAGATCGCCCAGACGCCGGGAAACAGCGGCTCGATCTGGCCGTCGATAGCAACCTTCTGCGCCTGCATGAAGCGAACGACGGCCTGGGCCATGGTCAATCGGATGGTGGTCATAGCAATGCTCTCACGTGCAAGACGGTGGGGCGCCTTGGGCGCCGGACGGCTGAGGCCTTACGCCACGAGCCCGCTTCAGGACGCCTGCTGGCGGGCCTTCCAGGCCTCCACCAGCGACAGGTAATTGGCCACCACGGCATCGATCAACGCCTGATCGTCGATGCGTCCGGCGAGCCACTCGCGGCTCGGCTCGGCGAAGATCGTTCGCCCCACGGCGAAGCCCTTGCAGACGTCGAAGCCGGCGCTGGCCATGAACCCTTCGCGCAGGGTCTCGATGGGGGCATCGAGTCCCAGCATCACGACCCCGCGGCAGTGCGGTGCGCGCGTTTGCAGCAGCTCGGTGATCCGCGTCCAGGCCGCGACGGTCTGCGGCGGTAGCTTCCACCAGTCCGGGTACACCCCCAGGTTGTAGAAGCGCTGCATGGCGTTGAGGTAGGTGTCATCGTCGCGGGCCAGATCCTTCGGCGGGATGATCTCGAGCAGCAGCTCATGGCCGGAGTGCAGGCAGGCGTCATACAGCTCCATGACCTGACGCTCCTGGGCCCGACGCAGCTCGATGTCGTCGCGGGGATGATAGAACACCAGGCACTTGACGATATGCTCGCGCGGCCATGTCGCGAGCCGCGCGGCGATATTGCGCCCGCCTTCCAGCTCGATGGGCCGCGAGCTTGGCAGCTCGACCGGGCGCCCGATCCACCAGCCGCGGCCGGTGACGTCGTTGAGCGCCGCCTGGCCGTAGGTATCGTCGATCAACACCCCGACTTGACTGTCGCCGATGTGCCTGGCGCCCTCTTCCGCGGCCTTGACCAGCAGCCGCTTGAGCGGCTTGATACGCGCCGGGGCGGCGCCGGCCTGGCGCGCGATGTCGAACAGCTGCTTGCGATGATCGAAGGCCAGCACACACAGGTCACGCCACACGATGGGCGGCCGCTGGGTGGTCACCCGATGCAGATGGTTAAGGCGAGTGTCCAGGTCCGGCCGAGGAATATCGGCCGCCCGACTCAGGTAGTCATCGAGCTCCTCTGCGCTCGGAATCGCCGGTGCGCAGCCGTGACGCGAGACCACCAGCGCCCCGCAGGCGTTAGCGAAATCACAGCTCCGGGCAGGCGACAGGTCATTGAGCCAGCCGCGCAGGAAGCCGCTCAAGAAGGCATCACCGGCCCCGAGCACGTTGAGCACATCGACACGCACGCCGGTATGGACCTCGAAGGCGTCTTCGCTCGGGGGAATCTCGCCGTCCAACACCGTGCAGCCGAGTGCGCCGAGCTTGAGCACGATGGTGGCATCGCTCAGCTCACGGATGCGCGTGAGGGCGGTGATGGTATCGGTGCTGCCGCCGGCGATATGGACTTCTTCCTCGGTGCCGACGATCAGGTCCAGATCGGGCAGGATGGTCTGCAGATGGCGACTGACGCCGTCGTCGGAGACGAAGCGGGTTTCGCCGTCACCCAGCGTCGTCAGGCCCCACAACACCGGGCGATAGTCGATGTCGAGAATGACCCGCGTGCCCGCCGCCTTGGCGTATTCGATGGCGGTCTTGCTGGCCGCGTAGGTGCCGGCGGTAGAGAAGTGGGTACCGGTGATCAGCAGCGCCCGACTCGAGGCGATGAAATCCGGGTCCATGTCGTCGGCGCTGATCGCCATATCGGCGCAGTCGTGGCGATAGAAAATCAGCGGGAAGGTGTCTTCATCCTTGATGCCGAGAATGACCAGGCCGGTGAGGCGCCCCTTGTCGGTGATCACCTGACTGACATCGACGCCGGCCCGGGCCAGCTCTTCGCGCACGAAGCGCCCCATGTGCTCATCGCCGACTCGCGTCAGCATGGCCGACTTGAGTCCCAGGCGCGCCGTGCCGTAGGCAATGTTGGCCGAGGACCCGCCGAGATACTTGTTGAAGCTGGACATGTCTTCGAGGCGGCTACCGATCTGCCTACCGTAAAGATCGACGGCGGCGCGGCCCAGACAGATGAGATCCAGCGGCTTGTTGGTGGTCATTGGCAGGCACCCTGTCGTGTGGTCTCGGTAGTGGCCGCCAGGGCTTCCCTATCCATCCCTATCCATCCCTATCCTTCGCCTTCCTTCGCCTGCCCCAAGGCACGGTGTCAGAACGCTGCGGGCCGGCGGCACCGGTATCATCGTTTCATGTTCCAATGATATTAGAACTGATATTCCATTAAATCAACAAACGGAACACTTGATTCATTTCATCTTTGGTCGTAGGCCTGGTCTGCGTCCCCTCGCTCCGTCGCCGGCAAGGCCGTCACGCGAGCGAGCGCGCGGCGATCAGACGCCGACGCCCCGCCAGGCGGGGACCTGACGAGGCGTCGTTGGCCAGCATTGACCCGAGCGCGGCGCGACCTGAACGTCGAGCTCGGTGAAGGCGCCGATGCGTCGCAGGCGAGCGCCCTTCGCCAAGGGCCAGAACCCAAAGGCCAGAGCCCAGAGCCCAGGATCAGGCGTAAAACGTCGGCCGCTCTGGCATCGTGATGGACTCGATCTGGCCGCTGTTCTGGGCCTTGACGCAGGCGTCGCTGGCCACCGCGGCGGCCAGGCCATCCCAGGAGGAGGGGCCTGCGATCTCGCCGCCGGCGACGCCATCGATGAATGCCTGCAGCTCGACGCTGAAGGCCTGGGCGAAGCGGTCTTTCCAGTCCTGCAGGATATCGGTGGAAAGCTTGCCAGCGTGGCGGTACTCGAGGCTCTCGGGCTGGGGCAGGTTGGCGAGCCCGTCTTCGGCCACCACCGAGCACTGAATGTCGTAGCCGTAACGGCAATTGACGAAGATCTCGACGTCGATACGCACCCCGCGAGTCGTCTCCAGCAACACGATCTGGGGGTCCTCGACCTTGGCGTGGGCATGGCGGGTCTTGCGCGGAAACACCACCTGGGCGCTGACGTAGTCGTCACCCAATAGCCAGCGGAAGGTATCGAGTTCATGGACCAGAGTGTCCTCGATGGCCATCGGCGTGATGTAACGCTCTGGGACCTCGGGGTTGCGGTGAACGGCGTGAATCATCAGCGGCTCGCCGAGGCTACCGCTCTCGAGCAGCGTCTTGAGCCGGCGATAGCCCGTATCGAAGCGCCGCATGTAGCCGACCTGAACGAAGCGCCTGCCAGTGGCAACTTCAGCATCGATGATGCGCTGACAGCCGTCGGCAGTGGTGGCCAGCGGCTTCTCACAGAACACCGGCTTGCCGGCCTTGATCGCAGCGATCACGTACGCCTCGTGGGTTGGCCCCCAGGAGGTCACCAGCACGCCATCGACCTCGCCCGAGGCGATCAGGTCCTCGCCGCTGTCGAACACCTTTACCTCGCCCGGCAAGCGCTCGGCGAGCCGCGCAGTGTTGTTCGGATCGACGTCTGCCAGGGCGCTGATGCGCGCACCGGTGAGTTCCTGGGTAATACGCAGGGCGTGGGCTTCGCCGATCATACCGGCGCCGATGATGCCGAGTCTGACTGTCATGATGTTCTCCTGAAGCGATTCGAAAGGGGGCATGGGGGTTACCGAGCGAGCGATGTGTTGCCCCAGTACTTGTCGACGTAGCGCTGGATTTCGCCGCGCATGAAGCGTGACGAATCGTCGGCGCGCTCCTCCCAGGCGAACACGCAGGCGGTCATGATGCCGTCAAAGCCCACATCGGCCAGGGTCTTGAAGAACAAGTCCCAGTCCACTTCCCCCTGACCGATGTCCAGATGCTGGTGGACGCGTGCGGTGGAACCCGGCGGATTGACGATGTAGCGCAGACCCGACGATGCCTTGTGATTGAAGGTATCGGCCACGTGCACGTGGGCCAGTACCGGGGCGCAGTCGCGGATCATCTGTTCCATGTCGTCGCCGAAGTGAAAGGTGTGCGGCGCGCAGTAGAGAAACTTGACGTGGTGGGAGTTGATCGTGCGGATCATGTCCACCGCCGGGTGCAGTGTCTCGACGAAATCATCCGGGTGTGGCTCAACGTTGAGCTGGATGCCCTCGCGCTCGAAGATCGGCACCAGCTCTTCCATCGAGCGCCACCAGGAGGCCTCGCTCGACTCGGTGGTCGCCCCGCCCTGGCAGCAGCTCGAGCAGCTCCCGCGCTGGGGATGAGGCCCACGCCCGAACTCCGAATTCATGGTGTCGACGCCGAGTTCCACGGCGACCTCGATGGCCTTCTTCCAGTACTTCACCGCCGCTTGGCGTTCGTCTTCGTGAGGGCTCGCCCAACGGTACATGGGCAGCAGCGAAGACAGCTGAACGCCGTGATCCTTGAGCGATTTCTTGAACGAGGCCAGGCGCTCGGGATACACCCGGGGATGGACGAACCAATCAAGAAAATCCGCACGAGGCGACAGCTCGATGTAGTCATAGCCAAGATCCGCCGCCAGGCGCGGCAGGTCATCGAGGGGCACATGGCGATGCATGAAGGGGTCGAGGGCGATCTTCATCTTGCGGCTCCTGAGTCGTGTTTCATGGTTCATTGAACGTGGCGTGTTGGGGTTCCAGTCCCGCTGCCGCGCAGCCCGGTCCTCGCGGTGAGTGATCGAACACGGCCCTGCGCGGTCGCGGTGCCAATGGCGTCAGGCGGCCAGCCGCTCACGCAAGAACGCCAGGCTCTGCTCGAGCGCGGCCAGCGGATCGGCAAGCGCGTGGACCTTCTCGGCGAAGGGCTCGAAGGAGACGTCACCGCGATAACCACCCTCGATCAACCGGCGCAGCTGGCCGACGTTGTCGAGCCGATCGGCCTCCCCGACCAGCAGGCGGTCACCATCCTGCATCGCCGCAAAGCAGAGCTCGGGATCCTCGACGCCGGAGACATGCACAAGGCCGGTGCGCGCGGCGAACAGTTCGACTTCCCCGGCGCCTTGGTGGTGGAAGGTGTCGTGTACCAGCGAAAAGCGCTGAGCGAGCCCCACCGCGTCGATGGCAGCGACGGCATCACGCTTGAAGCGTAGCGACGAGGCCACAAAGCCCAGCGGCTCGACGAAGCCCTTGAGCCCATGGCGGCCGAGGATCTCGTCCAGCACCAGCAGCGCTGTCTCGAGGTCGCTGTCGGGGCTATCACCGTCGCCGTCGACCCATGGGCAAAGCACCAGTCCCTGGCCGCCGGCGGCGGCTGTCAACTCGGCCAGCCGTTCGGCCTCTCGATGACGCTCGTCGTTCCACAGATTGAACGGGTAAAGGGCGTTAAGGCTGAGCACCTCGATGCCGAGCTCCTGGGCACGCTGGCGGGCAGCCAGCGCCTGATCGACGTGGGTCAGGCTATGGGCGCCGATATCACTGCGCAGTTCGACGCCGCCAAGCCCCAGCTCGGCGGCGGCCTGCATCAGCTCATCGATGCTGAACCTAGGGCAGACCATATGGTTAAGGGCGAAGCGGATCGGAGAGTGCGTCATGATGTGCCTCCTGAGGTGCCTTCTGAGGTGCCTCGTAGCGTGCCTCGTGACGTGCCTGAGAGAAGATCCTTGGCCCGGCCAGGCGGCGTATCGCTCACCGCCTGCCGCTAGACTGACGTCGCGGAGGCTGATAGTGGGTATGGTCGTGGATGCTGACGGCGGAGACTCGCCGACCAGCGCCACGACGTGTCGGAATGGCTTGCAGATTAGAACATACATTCCAAAATATCAACGGAAAGAATTTTCCATCCCTGGCATTCTGCCCGCCATCTCATCGAGACTCTTTTTTCTGTTCTATCAACTGCCTAGCATCCGCGCCAGGCTCGAGCATCGTCGCTACGTAGCCCGTACCATCGACTAAAGCAGGAGACGAGATTCCATCGGCGCAGGCAGAATGCAGACCGGAAGGCGGATGAAACGTTCGGCTTCAATGTTCTATACTAAAGCAGTATTAGAATTTTTATTCCAAATCGACTAGGGTGACGAACACACCACGTCACCCTGGCGATCGCAGGCAACGACAAGGCGGATCCCATGACCCAGCTCCCCCAGGACTTCGTCGCGCTCGAGGCGCAGATCACCGAGCAGTACCCGACGCTCAGCCGGCGACTGCAACAGACGGCGCGCTTTCTGCTCGACCATCCCCAGGAGGTCGCGTTCGCCACGGTGGCCAAGCTCGCCGAGCAGGCCGGCGTGACGCCATCGACCCTGATCCGGTTCGCCAACAGCTTCGGATTCAAGGGCTTCTCCGATATGCAGAAGCTGTTTCGGGCTCGGCTGGTGGATGAGTTGCCGAACTACTCCGAGCGCATTCACGCGGTGCGCACGGCCACCGGCGAGACCCCCAGCGGCACGCAGCTGCTGTGGGAGTTTGCCGAGGCCAACCGGGAGATGCTCGAACAGCTGCCCGGGCGCATCGATCCGCGCCTGCTCGAGGCGGCTCTCGATATCTTCGAGCACGCCGAGGCGATCCATGTGATGGGGGCGAGACGCAGCTTCGTGGTCGCAAGCTACGCCAACTACGCGCTCAACCATATCGACAAGCCGAGCCACCTGGTCAGCGGCCTCGGCGGCATGCATATGGAGCAGATCAAGGCGATAGGCCCACGAGATGCGCTGCTGGTAGTGAGTTTCTCGCCCTATGCCCAGGAGACCCGCGATATCGCCGAGCTGGCACGCGAGCGCAATGTGCCAGTGGTGGCCATCACCGATTCTAGCCTGAGCCCGCTGGCCAGGATCGCCGACATCACCCTGGTGGTGCAGGAGGCCGAGGTGAAAAGCTTCCGCGGCCTGACCGCCACCCTGTGCCTGACACAATCGATGGCCATCGCCCTCGGAATGCGCAAGGACAGCGCCGCCGATGCCAGTGGCGGCCGCCCCAGCAAACCGACCACCGGCCGAGCTACCGACAAGGACGCCCCAGCCTCAGGCTGAGCACACTCACCACTTCTGGCAACACTCTCTGGAGTCCCGACATGACCTCACTGCTGGTACGCCCCCACGCTCCCGACGCCGATGGCCGCATCCTCGACGTCACCCCCGAATCCGCCGGTTGGGGCCACGTCGGCTTTCGCGTGCATCGACTCGCAAAGGGCCAGACCCTGTCCGGCGAGACCGGCAGCCGCGAACATTGCCTGGTGTTGCTCTCGGGCCGCGCCACCGTGGCGGGCGGTGGCGAGCGCTGGGAGAACATCGGTGAGCGCATGGACGTGTTCGACAAGATCCCGCCGTACTCCGTTTACCTGCCCGATGACGTGGGCTTCAGCGTCGAGGCGCTGAGCGACATGGAGCTCGCGGTCTGTAGCGCCCCAGGCAAGGGCAACCACGGGCCGCGCCTTATCGCGCCAAGCGACGTTGCCTGCACCACCCGGGGCAGCGGCACCAACAGCCGGCACATTCAGGACATCCTGCCGCAAACCGAGCCCGCCGACAGTTTGCTGGTGGTGGAGGTCTACACCCCGGCCGGCAATTGGTCGAGCTATCCGCCGCACAAGCACGACCTGGATAACCTGCCGGAGGAGTCGATCCTCGAGGAGACTTACTATCATCGCCTGAATCCGTCCCAGGGCTTCGCCTTCCAGCGCGTCTACACCGACGATCGCTCGCTTGACGAAACCATGGCGGTGGAAAATGGCTGCTGTGTATTGGTGCCTCGCGGCTACCACCCCGTCGGCGCGCCCCACGGCTACGAGCTGTACTACCTGAACGTGATGGCCGGCCCCAAGCGTGAGTGGAAATTCAAGAACGACCCGGACCATGAGTGGATAGTGAATCAGTAGTAGAGCGGTGGCGAAACGACAGCGAAACGACAGCGAAACGATAGCCACCCGTAACGCGTTGCACCGCCCTATTGACTCATCGACCCAACCACGTCTCTCTTTTGCCCCGCCCTGGCGGGGCTTTTTTGTCGCCCGGCCATCACTTCTCTCGGCCCTGGTGGGTTCTCTCGGCCCTGGTGGGTTCTCTCGGCCCTGGTGGGCACTGCCATACGACGCCTCTCCTGGCCGGTGGCCAAGCGGCCCACCGGCTCGCAGGCGATCTGCCGGGTCCCCAGCCACGTAGCGGCGAGTCGTGAATGCATCCCCGCCAGGCTTACGCTTTCCCTCCCGCGGCTGACGCGATCAGCGAAGATGATCTGGAGCCGCCGCGCGATGGATATCGCCGATCATGCCACCGCCGACCAGCGCGAGCGACTAGGCTCGGCAACCCTTGCAACACCCTGGATCATGACGTTCTCCTCACCGCTCGATGACGTCTCGTCGATGGGGCGATCAGCGGCTGATGGTCTGCGCCAAGGCATTGATCGAGGACTGGATGCCCGCTTCGGTGGACACGGTGAAGTCCTCCATCTCGAGGCTGATCCAGTCGTTGTAGCCCGTCATTCGCACCACGGAGAAGAACTCCTTCCACCACTGGAGGTCATGGCCGGCGCCGACGGCGATATAGTTCCAGGCGCGGCTGGCCACGTCGGTAACGTCTTTAAGCTCCAGCAGGCCGTTGACCTCGGCCAGGCCGCGCTCGATGCGCGTATCCTTGTCGTGGCAATGATGGATCGCCTCGCCCAGGGCCCGAGCCGCGGCAATCGGGCAGGCACCCTTCCAGAACAGGTGAGAGGGGCCGAGATTCATGCCGACCTTAGGACCCACCTCGTCGCGCAAACGAAGCAGGGTTTGCGGGTTCCACACCAGCATGGCGGAGAAGTTCTCCAGGGCGTATTTCTCGACCCCCACTTCATCGACCAGCCGGACCAAGCCATGCCAATAGGGGAAGGCGCAGTCTTCCCACTGATAACGGTCGCGCTCGGGAATCTCGTCGGGCCAGCTCTTGGTGTACACCAGTCAGTTCGGCACGCTGTCCTCTGGGGCGGCCGCCGGAAGTCCCGACATGGTCACCACCTTCGTAACGCCGATCTCTCCGGCCAGGCGGATGGTCTGCTCGATCTCCTGACGGTGGCGCTTGCCTAGCGCGCCCGGGTCGAGCGGATTGCCCGAACAATTAAGCGCGGCTATCTCGAGACCGCAAGCCTTGATCTCGGCAAGGCGGCGCTACTCTGGTGCTCCCTCAAAGCACGGGGTGGATCACACGGGGTGGATCAAGAGCTGAGGCTTTTTGGTGGCGCTCGCAAGAGAAGGTGTCGAGACTCGCGCAGCCTCACGCAGAATCGCGCGGCAATGGGCGGCCGGAAAATCCGTCGCCAAGGCCGCCCGCCCTTGCGAGCCGCCGATCACGTCAGAGCTCTTCCAGATACACCACCCGTCCAAGCTCCAGCGAGCGGCTCGCCGCCTCGGCCAGGCGCAGCGCCTCGACGCCGTCGTTGAGTCCCGCTCGCGGCGCGCGACCCTCGCGCCAGCTTTGATAGAAGTCATCGAGCTCCTGCCGATAGGCCTTCGCATAGCGTTCGAGGAAGAACCACTGGGGGGCCTCCTCCACCTGACCCTGCTCGCCGACAACCTTGAGCCGTGTGTCGGTCTCGTTCTGGGTCTGCAGCATGCCCAGGCTACCGAAGGCTTCGATGCGCTGATCATGGCCGAACACCGCCCGTCGCGAGACGCTGATGGAGCACAGGCACCCCGAGGTGGTCGTCAGGACCACCACTGCGGTATCCACGTCACCCGCCTCGGCGATGGCAGGGTCGACCAGGCAACTGCCGCTGGCGTGCACCGAGACGATAGGCTCATCGAGTAGCCAGCGGGCCATGTCGAAGTCGTGAATCATCATGTCGCGAAAGATGCCGCCGGAGCCCTTCAAGTAGTCCATGGGCGGCGGCGCGGGGTCGCGACTGGTGAAGGTCAGGGTCTCGAGCTTGCCGATCCGACCGTCCACCAGGGCCGCCTTCAGCGCGGCGCACTGGGGATCGTGGCGGCGATTGAAGGCCAGGGCGCAGAGCCCTCCGGCATGGGTCACCGCCTCGGCGGCCGCCTTCGAGGCCTCAAGGTCCAGGGCGATGGGCTTCTCGCACAGGATCGCCTTGCCGGCGGCCGCGGCTCTTTGCAGGTAGTCGATATGGGTGCTGGTGCTCGAGGCGATCAGCACGGCATCGATACTCGCGTCATCGAAGATCTCGTCGACGCTCAGCGCCTGGGCGCCACGTGGGGCCGCCAACGCCTCGGCCGCCTCGCTGATGGCATCGGCGACCGCTACCAGGGTGACATCGGGGTGGGCATCGATGGATGCCGCGTGCACCTTGCCGATTCGTCCGGCGCCAATCAGTGCCAGTCTCATGGGTTAACTCCTTGTTCGAGCCATTAGGCTCATCTCGGGTGGTCGGCATGCCCTTACCCAAGGCCCCGACCCTCAGCACTGGCAGTAGACTACCCGAAAAGGAATAAATGTTCCGACTATACCAAAGTATAGAATTTTTGATTTGTTAATTTTATCCCTGGAATCTACATTTCAATAACTCCCCCGAATGTTCTTCAACACTGCCGGCGACACTCGAACGCTCAGGGACGCTGGCCAACAACAAGACGACCCGCGCCAAGGAGTCACCATGAGTACCACCGTTCACCCCTCTCCCGACGAACGCCTGCAGCGCGTTAGTCCGCTGAAGAAGGCCCTGCATCGCCCCGAATTCGGCGCCGTCGCCGGCACCCTGCTGGTCATCGCCTTCTTCGCCCTGGTGGCCTCCGGCACCGGGATGTTTTCCGGCGCCGGTGTCATCAACTTCCTCGAGGTCGCGGCCCAGCTCGGCATCATCGCCGTGGCCGCGGCGCTGTTGATGATCGGCGGCGAGTTCGATCTCTCCATCGGCTCCATGATCGGCTTCGCCGGCATGCTGATCGCCATTCCCGCGGTGCAGTATGGCTGGCCGCTGTGGGCGGCGCTGGCCTTCGCCTTCGGCTGCGCGCTGGCCATCGGCGCCCTCAATGGCTGGCTGGTGGTCCGCACCGGCCTGCCCTCGTTCATCGTCACCCTGGGCTTTCTGTTTATTCTGCGCGGCGTCGCCATCGGCGTACCACGCCTGGTGGCGGACCGCACCCAGATCGGGGGCGTGCACGATGTGATCGGCAACGACTGGTTCGCCGCGCTGTTCACCGGTGAGGTGGGCGAGGGCCTGTTCCGCTGGCTCGCCGAGGCCGGTCTGATCGCCACCAATTTCGCCGGCAATCCCAGCGTCAGCGGCATTCCCGTGTCGATCGTATGGTGGCTGGGAATGACCGCGGTGGCGACCTGGGTGCTGCTGTTCACCCGCTTCGGCAACTGGATCTTCGCCTGCGGTGGCGACAAGAACGCCGCGCGCAACGTCGGCGTACCGGTCAATCTGGTCAAGATCGTACTGTTCATGTTCACCGCCTTCGCCGCCTGTGTCTTCGCCGCGCTACAGGTGATGGACACCGGCTCCGCGGACTCCATCCGCGGCATCCTCAAGGAGCTCGAGGCCATCATCGCCGTAGTCATCGGCGGCGCACTACTCACCGGCGGCTACGGCTCCGCCATCGGCGCCAGCTTCGGTGCGCTCATCTTCGGCATGGTCCAGATGGGCATCTTCTACACCGGCGTCAACACCGATTGGTTCCAGGTGTTCCTCGGCGCCATGCTGCTCATCGCGGTGCTGTTCAATAACTACGTGCGTCGCAAGGCGCTGGAGGCCAAGTAATGAACGCCCTCACTCCCATGATCGAGATGCGCAACGTCGATAAGCACTTCGGCAGCGTCATCGCCTTGAGCGGCATCACCATGAAGGTCCACAGCGGCGAAGTGATGTGTCTGCTCGGTGACAACGGCGCCGGCAAGTCGACCCTGATCAAGACCCTTTCCGGGGTCCACGTGCCCACCCACGGTCAATTTCTCGTCGACGCCGAGGAGGCCCACTTCACCTCGCCGGCGGACGCCCTCGACGCCGGCATCGCGACGGTGTTCCAGGACCTGGCGATGATTCCGCTGATGTCGATCACCCGTAATTTTTTCATGGGCCGCGAGCCCACCGTGGGTTGGGGGCCGACGCGGCGAGTCGACTGGACGTTCGCCGATCGAGTCGCCAAGGAGGAAATGGCCAAGATCGGCATCGATGTCCGCGACCCCGCCCAACCGGTGGGCACGCTTTCCGGCGGCGAGCGCCAGTGCGTGGCGATCGCCCGGGCAGTGTACTTCGGTGCCAAGGTGCTGATTCTCGACGAGCCGACCTCGGCGCTCGGGGTCAAGCAGGCCTCGGTGGTGCTGCGCTATATCGCCAAGGCCCGCAGCGACGGCCTGGCGGTGATCTTCATCACCCACAACGTGCATCACGCCTACCCGGTCGCGGACGCCTTCACCATCCTCAAGCGCGGCACCAGCCTCGGCACCTTCCGCAAGGAAGACGTCAGCCGTGAGGAGGTGCTGAACATGATGGCCGGTGGCGCCGAACTCGAGAGCCTGGACGCCGAACTCGCCGAGTTCCAGCGCGCCGACGGCGAGAAGACCGCGGACGGCCGAGCGGCCTAGCCGTGGGACGTAACAGCCGTGGGAAGTAGCAGCCTCTGGAAATAACAGCCCTTGCAAATAGCAGCCCCGCCCAAGCCACCGCCATCACCGACAAGAGGGAAACAGACGATGCCAGCGAATCCCCCACTCAAGGGCCAGGTCGCCATCGTGACAGGGTCCACCCAGGGCCTCGGCGAAGCCGTCGCCCGCCATCTGCTCGGGCTCGGCCTGCGCGGCCTGGTGCTGTGCGGACGCCAGGCCGATAGAGGCGAAGCGCTGGCGGCCGAGCTCGATAGCCAAGGACAAGCGCATGTACTGTTCGCCGCGACCGACCTGACTCAGGTGGCCGATGGCAGGCGCCTGGTGGCCCTCGCCGACGAGGTCTTCGGTGGCGTCGACATCCTTATCAACT
Organism: Halomonas sp. V046; assembly: GCF_052645355.1. Taxonomy (NCBI): domain Bacteria; kingdom Pseudomonadati; phylum Pseudomonadota; class Gammaproteobacteria; order Oceanospirillales; family Halomonadaceae; genus Halomonas; species Halomonas sp. V046. The sequence goes on along the minus strand of NZ_JBQXYF010000002.1, from coordinate 309,311 downwards.
GCGCCGGCAATACCGAGCGCGGCACCCTGCTTAACACCGACGAAGCGGCCTACGACCGACTCTTCGACGTCAACACCAAGGCGCCATTCTTCCTGATGCAGGAAGCCGCCAAGCGCATGATTCGCGACGGCAGTGCGGGCCGCATGGTCAATGTGCTGAGTATGTCCGGTCACGGCGGCCAGCCCTTTATCTGTGCCTACAGCGGCAGCAAGGGGGCGCTAGCTACCCTGACCCGCAACGCCGCCTACTCGCTGCTGCGCAACCGCATCCGCGTCAACGGACTCAACATCGGCTGGATGAACACCCCAGGCGAGCACCGCATCCAGACCGACACCCACGGCGCTGCAGACGGTTGGCTCGAGGCCGCGGCCAGTTCCCAACCGATGGGCCGTCTGCTGGAGCCCGAAGAGGTCGCCCGGGCCATCGAGTTTCTGGTCACCGATGCCTCGGGAATGATGAGCGGCGCCATCATCGATCTGGATCAGAGCGTGCTCGGCTGCCACGACGCCGCGCCCCAGCCGCCGGCGCCGATGACGCTCGGCGCGACAGGCGAAGAGACGAGTCGATGACCGCCATCCGTCACTTTCCCACCCGCGCCGACCTGGACCCTGGCGCCTTCGAGGCCCTGGTCAAGACGCCCACTCGGGCCGAGGATTGGCCCCTGGCCGAGCGCGTCGAGGCCGGGATTCCGATCTATGCGGCGGCCTGTGCTCGAGATTGCCTTGAACGCGACGACAGCGAGACCAACGCGCGCCGCCGCGCCCTGCTCGAAGAGTGGCATCACTGCCTGGCACAAGGGCCCGGTGTGCTGGCGATCACGGGCATGGTGGAAGGCGCCGTGGTGGACCGCGCCACCGAGACCTTTCTGGCCTTGATCGAGGCCGAGCGCGGCATCGGCCAGCGCGGCGATCATTTCGCCGCGGCCGGCGCCAACGACCGGCTGTGGAACGCCTTCCAAAAGCATGGGGAAGCCGATCCAGACGGCTTCGTCTGCTACTACGCCAACCCGGTGCTCGCCCTGGTGGCCAAGGCCTGGCTCGGCCCGGGGTATCAGCTCACCTCCCAGGTCAACGTGGTCAAGCCCGGCGGTCGCGCCCAGCTCCCGCATCGCGACTATCACCTGGGGTTTCTGAGCGAGGCCCAGGCGCTGGACTATCCGCTTGGCCAGCAAGTGGCCTCGCAGTACCTGACCCTGCAAGGCGCCGTCGCCCACGATGATATGCCACTCGAGAGCGGCCCGACGCAGTTGCTGCCGCATTCTCAGCGCTATGCCGAAGGCTACCTGGCCTACCGCGATCCTGCCTTTCAAGAGGTCTTTGCCCGCCATCGGGTGCAGCTTCCGCTGGCCAAGGGCGATGGCCTGTTCTTCAACCCGGCGCTGTTCCACGCCGCCGGCGACAACGACAGTCAACACCGGCGGCGCATGGCCAACTTGCTGCAGATCTCCTCGGCCTTCGGCCGCGCCATGGAGAGCGTCGACAACGCGCGCCTGATTCGCAAGTGCTATGCGGCCCTGACGACGAGGTTTCAGCGCGGCGGCTGGACGCCTCAGACCCACGCCTGCGTCGATGCGCTGGCGGAAAGCTATCCGTTTCCGGCGAATCTGGACCGCACTGCGCCGCGCGCTGGCGGGCTGGCGCCGGAAAGCCAACGCGAGCTACTCGCCCGGGCGCTGACGGAGGCCTGGCCCGAGACCCAGCTACACGACGCCTTAGCCTGCCTGGCCAGGGCGCGATGCGCCTGACAGCGCCGCCCGGCGTTGGCCGAATTGAGCGTACCAGCAACACCAGCAACACCAGCAACAACGATAACGACAACAGCCAAGCAAGACGTACCGCTCTCAATAACAAGGAGTCCGCCATGAGCCCTCTGAAGCCCTTCACTCGCCGTTTTTCCACCACCATCACCGCAGGCCTGCTCGCCGGTGCCGTGACGCTGGTCACCGGCCAGACGGCGCTAGCCCAGGACGACGACCCACTGGAATTCGTCGCCATTACCCATATCGTCGCCGCCGACCCCTTCGGCAATGTGCTGAAGCGCGGCTTTGAGGACGCCGCCGAGGAGATGGGCGTCAAACTGCTCTACAACTCCCCGGCCCAGTACGACACCTCACAGATGCTCAGGATGATCGAGCAAGCCATCGCCACCCAGCCCGACGGCCTGGCGTTGACCATGCCCGATGCCAGCGCCTTCGCCAAGCCGGTGCGTGACGCCATCGCCGCCGGCATCCCGGTGGTAGTGCTCAACACCGGTGAAGAAATTGCCGGCGAGATCGGCGCACTCAACTATGTCGGCCAGAGCGAGTATCGCGCCGGCCAACTCGCCGGTGAGCGCATGAAGGAGGCCGGCGTGACAAAGCCCATCTGCATCAACTTCGCTCCCGGCCAGTCGCAACTCGACGCTCGCTGCCAGGGCTTCACCGACGCCTTCGATGGCGCCGCCACCCAGCTTTCCACCACCCAGGACCCTACCTCCATCACCAATGCAGTGCTCGCTCACCTGAACAGCAACCCCGATACCGACGGCGTCTTGAGCCTCGGCTCGCTGGCGACCGTGCCCCTGATCAACGAGTTTCGTGATCAGGGCGCCATGGGCAAGATTGCCTTCGCCACCTTCGATCTCGCCCCCGAGTCGCTGGAGGCGGTCAAGAACGGCGAAATGCTCTTCGCCATGGATCAGCAGCAGTACCTGCAAGGCTACCTGCCGATCGTCTCGCTGGCGCTGTATAACCGCTACGGCCTGAGGCCCACCACCAATATCCAGACCGGGCCGAACTTTATCACCCAAGAAAACGCCGAGCAGGTGATCGAACTGACCAGGCAAGGCTATCGCTAAGCATCGCGCGCGACACTCGCGGCGCGAGTGCCTGCACGCCGAAGTGAACACGCCTTATCGCCCAGCGCCCGGCTCCTGTGGCCGGGCGCTAAGGTCACGGGAGCCCGCATGAAGATAGGAATCGTCACCGACAGCCTGGCATCGCTGAGCCTGGACGAGGTCATCGCCCTCAGCGCAGAGCTCGGCATCGAGTGCCTGGAGTTTTCCATCGGCAACTGGTCTGATTCGCCCCATCTGGATGCCACTGGGCTTCTCCGCAGCAGCGTCGAGCGCCGCGAGCTAAAGGCCCGTATGGACGACCATGGACTCATCATCTCGGCGTTCAACGCCAACGGCAATTCGCTGCACCCGACCGACGGCCAACGCCAGGACGCCGTGGTGCGCCAAGCCATCGCGTTGTCACGCCACTTCGAGGTGCCCCAGGTCAACCTGATGTCGGGGCTGCCGGGAGGAGGGCCAGGCGACCATTGTCCTAACTGGGTGACCGCCGCCTGGCCGCCGGAAACGGCGCACATGCTCGACTACCAGTGGAATGACGTGGCGCTACCCTACTGGCGGGATCTGGCCGAGCACGCCCGGGCCGAGGGCATCACACAGCTGTGCCTTGAGATGCACGGCAATCAGCTGGTCTACAACCTGCCGAGCTTCCTGCGCCTGCACGGCGAGATCGGCGACATCGTCGGGCTCAATCTGGATCCCAGCCACCTGTTGTGGATGGGCGCCGACCCCATCGAGATCGTGAAGCGCTACGCCCGTCACATCTACCACGTCCACGCCAAGGACACCGCGATCAATCCGGCGCGCATCGGCCTGACCTCGCGCCTGGACACGCAGCCCATGGGCGATTTGTGCCAGCGCGGCTGGTCCTACGTCACCCTCGGTTACGGACAGGACAGCCGTTGGTGGAAGGCATTCTGCTATTGGCTGCAGGCCGGTGGCTATCAGAAGGGTGTGCTGAGCATCGAGCACGAAGACCTCAATCTATCGCGCCGCGAGGGCGTCGTTCGCTCGGTGGCATTGCTCAAGGAATGCATGCCCACCGAGGCCCCGGACTACGAGTTGCCTGGCGCATAACCGCGAGCCTCTAGGCGTCGACACACCAGGGCTCGGCAACGCCAGCCAAACACCAGCAAAGAGAGATCGTCATGCCCAAGACACTCAAGGTAGGCCTGATCGGCAGCGGCTTCATGGGACAGGCCCATGCCGACGCCTACCGCCGCGCCCGTATCCTCTACCACGACCTGCCACTCATACCGCGCCTGTACGCTATAGCCGACCTTGGCGAGGCCGCCGCAGAGGCGGCAAGATCACGCCTGGATTTCGAGCGGGGCTACGGCGACTGGCGCGAGCTCGTCGCCGACCCCGAGGTCGAGGTGGTCGACATCACCTCGCCCAACGCCCTGCACTTCGAGATGGTCATGGCCGCCATCGCGCACGGCAAGCACGTCTACTGCGAGAAACCGCTGGCCATGGACGACGACCAGGCGGCGAGAATGCACGAGGCGGCCCTGGCCCGCGGCGTGAAGACCATGGTCGCCTTCAACAACACCAAGACCCCGGCGGCCCTGCTCGCTCGGCAGTTGATCGATGACGGCGCCATCGGCACCCCGGTGCGCTTTCGTGGCACCTTCGATCAGGGTTTCTTCACCGACCCCTACCTGCCCTGGTCGTGGCGTTGCTCCCGGGAACAGGCCGGCACCGGCTCGCTTGGCGACCTCGGTGCCCACACCATCAGCGTGGCCCAGTTTTTGATGGGCGATATCACCAAGGTCTGCGCCCAGAGCCAGGTCCTGTTCAAGGACCGCCCGGTGGCGGGCGTCGGCAGCGGCTATTCCACCAAGGCAAGCGTCGATGCGAAGCGGCGCACGGTGGAAAATGACGACCAGACCCAGGCGCTAGTCGGCTTCGCCTCGGGGGCCGCCGGGGTGATCGAAAGCTCGCGCATCTGCGCCGGCAAGGTCTTCGGCATGACCTGGGAAGTCTCCGGCACCGAAGGAACGCTCTACAACGACGGTGAGCGCTTCAATGAGCTCAAGCTCTTCCGCCTCGGCGACGCGCCCGCCGACCGCGGCTTCAAAACTCTGCTGGCCGGCTCCCAGGTGCCTCAGTTTCGCGCCTTCTTTCCCTTCGACTATGGCGGCGGCGGCATCGGCTACTTCGACGTCAAGGTGATCGAGATCCACGATCTTATCCAAGGGATCGCCGGTCGTGAGGGCTGCACCCCCGACTTCGCCTTCGGCCGTCACAATCAGAACATCATCACCGCCATCGACACCTCGTGCCGCGAATGCCGCTGGGTCACGGTGGCGCCAACCAGCGCCAATCACTGACGGAGAGACCCGATGAATCACCTACCGGTACGCTGGGGCATTCTGTCCACCGCCAATATCGCCCGCACCAAGCTGATTCCCGCCATGGACGCGAGCCCATGCGCCATCGCCCATGCCGTCGGCTCGCGCAGTCTCGCCTCGGCCCAGGCGTTCGCCGACGAACTCGGTATTCCGCGGGCCTATGCCAGCTATGACGAGGTGCTCGACGATCCCGCGATCGAGGCGGTCTATATTCCCGTGCCCAACCACCTCCACGTGGCGCTGGCCCAGAAGGCGCTCGACAAGGGCAAGCACGTGCTGTGTGAAAAGCCGCTGGCCCTGACCGCCGACGAAGCCCGCACCCTGAGAGTCCCGGCGGGGCTGATCTTCTGTGAAGCCTTCATGGTGCGCCACCAGCCGCGCTGGCTGGCGCTCAGGCAACGGCTCGAGGCAGGAGAGATCGGCGACGTGCTCGCGATTCAGGCGATGCTGTCGTTCAGCCTGGACACCCCGGGCGATATTCGTCTGCGACCGGAATTCGGTGGCGGCGCCCTCTACGATCTGGGCTGCTACGCCATCATGGCCACCCGCTTCGCCTTCGGCGACGAGCCTCGGCGCGTGCTCGCGCACTTGAGCCGCGACCCCGAACACGGCGTGGACACCCGCGCCAGCGTGATCCTGGACTACGGCGAGGGTCGCCACGCAACGGTCATGGTCTCCACCGCCATGCGCGCCACCCAGCACCTGCACATCGCCGGCAGCGAAGGCTCATTGGACCTGCCACTGCCCTTCGTCCCCGCCGAGGGAGCGCGCAGTCGCTGGTACAAGGACCACGCCACCGCCCTCGACGCCTGCACCCCCGAAAGCGAGACCTTTGCGCCGGTGGATCAGTACGAGCAGGAAATCACGCGTATGTCCCGGGCCATTCGCGGCGAGGACGTCGCGCTATTCGGCCTTGACGACGCCATCGCCAACATGAGCGTGCTGGACGCCGTCTTCGCCTCGGCCTCAAGCGGCACCTGGGCCGAGGTCGTCCGCTAGACGCGAACGCCACACGGCCATCGGCCATCGGCCATCGGCCATCGAGCGGACCAGGGCAAGGCTCACGCGGCACGGCGAATCCTAGAGGCTGTACCCCAGCGCCTTGAGAATCAGCTGCACGCCGACGATGGCCATGGCCAGCACCACCAGGCGGTAGAAGAGCCGCTCGTTAACCCGGTGCTGCAGCCAGAGTCCGCTCTTGATACCGAACCAGGCCACCGGCACCAGCGCCAGCGACGCCCAGATGCTGGTCAGGTTGATCTCGCCAAGCCATATATAGGGCGGCAGCTTCATCGCGTTGACCGAGGCGAAGACCAGGGTGGTGGTGGCGATGAAGGTGGCCTTGGGCAGGCGGCGTGGCACCAGATACAGGTTCATCGGCGGCGCACCGGCGTGGGCGATGAAGCTGGTGATACCGGTTGCGATTCCGGCCGGCCAGGCCCAGACGGGGTGGATCGGCTTCGACGCCGAGGGTTTGATGATCATGTAGGCGACGAATGCCAGCGAGATGATCCCCAAAAGCAGGCGCACGTGGTTCTCGTCGAGGCTGCCGGCGACCAGGGTGGCCACCACCACCCCTATCGCGAGTCCAGGCACCAGGCGCTTCACCTCGGCGATGTCGTGGTGGCCCCACCAGGCCTTCACCGCCATCACGTCCATCACCAGCAACAGCGGCAGCAGCAGGCCCGCCGCCGCGATGGGATCGATGGCCAGCGCCATCAGTGGCACCGACAGCGTGCCAAAGCCACCGGCAAAGCCGCCCTTGGAGACTCCGGTGAGGTAGGTCGAGAGGATGATCAGGGCCCAGGCGAGCCAGGAATAGTCGGGCAGCATGGCGGTCCTTGCGCGCGAAGACGCCGAAGCAGTGATTGCTTCGGCGTCTGTACTGTTGGTCGAGGCGACGATTCACCCCGACCCTCAGGGTGCCACACCAGGCCCGCCGAAGGCAGCGGGCAGGTGCGTTTTACTTACTTGGCGGCCTGCATGGCCAGGGCGGTATCGAGCATGCGGTTGGAGAAGCCCCACTCATTGTCATACCAGGCCATGATCTTGACCAGGCGGCCGTTGACGCGAGTATGGTTGGCATCGAAGGTCGACGAGTTGGCGTCGTGGTTGAAGTCGATGGACACCAGCGGCTGGGCATTCACCGCCAGCACCGGAGACGACTCCGCGGCCTTGGCCACGATCGCGTTGATCTCGTCCTTGGTAGTATCGCGGGATGCGGTGAACACCAGGTCGACCAGGGACACGTTGATCACCGGCACGCGCACCGCCAGGCCATCGAACTTGCCGGCCAGTTCCGGCAGCACCTTGCCCACCGCGGCGGCCGCACCGGTCTTGGTCGGAATCATCGAGTGGGTGGCACTGCGCGCCCGGTAAGGATCCTTGTGGTACACGTCCGACAGGTTCTGATCGTTGGTGTAGGCGTGGATCGTGGTCATCAGACCGTTCTCGATACCGACGGCGTCGTTCAGTGCCTTGGCCACCGGGGCCAGGCAGTTGGTGGTGCACGAGGCATTGGAAACGACAGTATCCTTGGCCGTCAGCACCTGCTCGTTGACGCCAAAGACCACCGTGGCATCGCAGTCGGGGCTCGGCGCGGAGATCAGTACCCGGCCGGCGCCGGCCTCAAGGTGCTTGCCGGCATCGGCTCGCTTGACGAACAACCCCGTGCACTCCATCACGAGATCCACGCCGAGCGTCTTCCAGGGCAGGCTGGCGGGGTCGCGCTCGGACAGGATCGCGATGCGATCACCATCGACGCTGAGACTCTCCTCGTCGTGTTCTACCTTGAAGGGAAAGTGGCCGTGAACGGTGTCGTGACGCAGCAGATGGGCGTTGAGCGTCGGATCACCCAGGTCATTGATGGCAACCACTTCGACCTTGCCGCGATAGTCGTTCTCGTAAAGTGCGCGCAACACGTTGCGACCAATGCGTCCGAATCCGTTGATGGCAATCTTGAGCGTCATGGCGAGGAATCCCCCAAATCGATGAACGGTATTCTGGCGTCGACGAGTGGCGGGCTCGAGAAGGCTCCCCAGCCCCCGCGAAGGCGTCGGCTAATGGCCACCAATGTGGTACATCCCGGCCTCGGGCTCAAGTGTTATTTTGGTAAACTTACAACATTAGTTGCCGGCGCTTTTACCAAGATATGCTTATATGCACATAAAAACGAAGACTTAGCCGTAACTCTATCGCCAAGGACCGCCGCCTTATCCCTTAGTCGAACCTCGCTACCGTAGTAATATTACCTTCAAAATACTAAGGTGGCATCATCCTCGGTGACTCCATTCACCGCCCAAGCCCGGAGGCTCGCCATGACCGCCACTCACCCCGCCAAGGACGCGCGCCGGACCCTGCCGGCACGCAAGCGCATCGCCCTGGTCGCCCATGACGGCAAGAAGCCCGAGATGATGGCCTGGGCCGACCGCTGGCGCGAGACGCTGGCCCGCCATCAGCTTCTCGGCACCGGCACCACGGCGGCGCGCCTAGGCAAGGCTCTGGGGCTCGAAGTGGAAGGCCTGATGAGCGGGCCTCTCGGCGGCGATCAACAGATCGGGGCGCGTATCACCGAACAGCGCCTGGACCTGCTGGTGTTCTTCTGGGACCCCTTCTCGCCCCAGCCGCACGATCCGGACGTCAAGGCGCTGCTGCGCCTGGCGGCGCTATGGAACATTCCGGTCGCCTGCAACCCGGCCAGCGCAGATTTCATGATGAGTTCTCCCCTGCTCGACCAGGACTACGAGATGGACATCCCCGACGCCGGCGCCTGGATCTCTTCGCGCAGCGACTGATTTCATCGACACCAATGAGGACACCCCCGTGTTTCAGCTGACTCGCAGTGTGACCTGGCAATCCCTGACGCGGCTTTACGAGCAGACCGCCGACGATCGCATCCGCGACTACTTCACCCGTGACCCCCAGCGCTTCGAGAAGATGAGTCTGCGAGTCGGCGGGCTGTTCCTCGACTATTCCAAGCACCAGATCTCCGATGAAGTGCTCGACAAGCTGCTCGAGCTCGCCGACCACTCGGCCCTGGTGCAGCGCCGTGCCCAGATGTTCTCCGGCGATATCATCAATGTCACCGAGAACCGTCCGGTGCTGCATACCGCCCTGCGTAACCTGGGCGATACGCCGGTGATGGTCGACGGCGAGGATGTGATGCCGGAGATCCACAGCACCCGCGAGCAGATTCGGCGGTTCTCGGATGCCGTGCGCAGCGGCGAGTGGAAGGGCTTCAGCGGCCAGCGTATCCGTGACGTGGTCAACATCGGCATCGGTGGCTCCGACCTGGGGCCCAACATGGCCTGCCGAGCCCTGCTCAAGCAGCGCCACGCCGATATCAACTTCCACTTCGTTTCCAACGTCGATGGCGCCCATATCCAGAAGGTCCTGAGACGCCTGGACCCGGCCACGACGCTGTTCATCGTCTCGACCAAGACCTTCTCGACCCAGGAGACCCTGCTCAACGCCCGCACCGCTCGGCGCTGGTTCCTGGAGCAGGCCGGTGACGACGCCGACATAGGCGCTCACTTCGTCGCCGCCTCCACCAACCGCAAGGCGGCGATGGAATTCGGCATCCGCGAGGAGAACGTGTTCGAGTTCTGGGCCTGGGTCGGCGGACGCTACTCCATGTGGTCCTCTATCGGCCTGCCCATTGCCCTGGCCATCGGCTTCGAGGGTTTTATCGAGATGCTGCAGGGCGCCTGGGAGATGGACCAGCACTTCTTGAACGCCCCTCTGGCCGAGAACATGCCGGTGCTGATGGCCCTGATCGGCATCTGGTACATCAACTTCGTCGGCGCTGAGACCCAGGCCATCGTGCCCTACGACCAGGCCCTGCATCAGTTGCCGGCCTTCCTCCAGCAACTGGACATGGAGTCCAACGGCAAGTCGGTGGATATCTTCGGTCGCCCGGTCGACTACAAGACCGGCCCGATCGTGTGGGGCCAGACCGGCTCCAATGGTCAGCACGCCTTCTTCCAGTTACTGCACCAGGGCACTCGCTATGTGCCCATCGACTTCATCGCCTCGCTCAAGCCCGAGCCCGGCGTCGAGGATCACCACTTCGCCCTGCTGACCAATATGCTGGCCCAGGCCAATGCCTTCATGGAGGGCAGCCAGCAGGGCGGCGACCTGGACCCCTATAGCTGTCCGGGCAATCGCCCATCCAGCGTGCTGCTGCTCGACGAATTGACGCCTGGCAACCTCGGCGCGCTGATCGCCCTCTACGAGCACAAGGTGTTCGTCCAAGGGGTGATCTGGAACATCAACTCCTTCGACCAGTGGGGCGTGCAGCTTGGCAAGCGCATCGCCGGCGAGATCAGCGAGCGCATCGATGAACACAGCCAGGACTTCGATGCCTCGACCCAGGGCCTGCTGGGGCTGGTTCGCGGGCACTTCGAGCCGGAGAACAAGAGTACCGCCAAGGCAAAGGAAAAGACGACCGAACCGGCCGCTACACCAAAATCGACCAAAACGAGCAAGACCAGGAACCACCGCTGACACCAGCGGAACTGTTCCCGCTTCTTACCTGTCAACGATCAGGGCCACCCGTGGGTGGCCCTGCTGTTTTTTGCGCCGCAGCTCCGACACGCACGACAGGCACGACGCCGGAACACCACAACGCCATCACCGGCTCAGGTCAGCGCTCGACGGGCCCCGCGGTCGCCCCACCAGGCCGCAACGAGCCACGCCGGCACGCTGATCAAGACGTACCAGGCGGCGAGTAGCGGGCGGCCATCGGCGACGAAGGTCACCGCCTCGAGGCTAAACAGGGAAAAGGTGGTAAAACCGCCGCAGAAACCGGCGACAAGAAACGGCTGCAGCCGCGCTAGACGGCCACACTCACGCAAGCTGGCGTGCACTGCGAAACGGGCGATTAGCCACGAGCCAAGCACGTTGACCAAGAGCGTTGCCCAGGGAAAGGAGGTCGTCTCGAACGCCATGAACAACCAACCGACCAGCAGCCGGCACACGGACCCCAGCGCGCTGCCGGCGCCCACAGCCAGGTACAAGCGCCACGTGCTCATCGGTCACCTCTGCGATGCCAGGCGCCCCGCCAACGGCGGCTCACACAAGCACCTTGGCCACGGCGGCTCATGCTGGCGCCCCGACCATGGCGCCGAGGCCCGCCGCCGCGAGGCCAAGGCCAAGCGTCACCGTCACGTTAGTGGCGGCGGCGAGCATGCGGCCCTCGCGAAGCAGGTCGAGGGTCTGCAGGCTGAACGAGGATACGGTGGTAAAGCCGCCCAGCACGCCGACGAGCAGCAACGGCGCCAGGGCCGACGAACCGGCGGACAACACCGCCGCCAGCCAGCCGATGGCGAAGGCTCCCAGCAGATTGGCGCCCAGGGTGCCCCAGGGGAAGCGGCTGCCGAAACGACTCGCCGCAGCGCGACTGACGAACAGCCGCCCCATGCCGCCCAGGCCACCGCCCAGCGCTACCAGAACCACCGTGAGCCACCCCTGGAGCATCGTCTTTCCGTTATTGAGGGAAGGACATCCATGGTAAGCGCTGATGCGGAGAAAAAAAACGCCGCCCCGGAGGAGGGGCGGCGCAATTGCATGCTTACCTAGCAGGGATGGAGCTCGATGAGCTTCGCCGCCAATATGGCACAAGCGCCGCATACTGTACAAGGTTTGCATAGGGGTAATGGCCACACCCCACCACGACCATGTTAGCCTGATCACCACCTCTCACCGACCAGGCCCACGACACAAGGAGATTTCGGAAGTGATGCCATCACGACTCTGTGCACTGCTGATGGGGGTGCTGATGTTCGCCGTCATGGCGATCGCCACACCGGCCATGGCTCAGCAGGCCGAAAGCGGCGGTGACGGCCCCGCCTACTCGACCCTGGCCGACCTGCTGGAAAACGAGCAGGCACGCGCCAAGCTGATCGAACAACTGCGCCAGCTCGCCGAGGCCCCCGCCGATGCGGCTGCCGGAGCGGCTAGCGATGCCTCCGGCGCTGCGAGCCAGGCCGCCAACGCCGCTGGCGGCGAAGCCACCCTGCCCAAGCAGCTGGCCGACATGACCAGCCGCGTGGTCAGCGAGTTCGGCGACCAGTTCGATAACCTGGCCACCATCCTCGTCTCCCTGGTCGATGGGTCGGTCGCAGACGAGGGGCTGAACTTCGGGCTCTTTACCGAGGCGGCGATCAACCTCGGCCTGGTGATCCTGGCCACCTTCGCCCTGTTCATCGTGGTGCGACGCCTGGTAAGGCCGCTGTTTACTCGCTTGAGCCAGTGGTCGCTCAACGGGCAAAACCTCAACCCCACGATTCGACTGGTGCTGTGTGTCATGCTTGCCGTACTGGTCGATGCACTGGTGGTGGGCCTGGCCTACGTCGGCGGTAACCTGGCCGCCACCTTCGCCATCGGCGAGACCGGCAGCCTGTCGACTCGTGCTTCGCTGTTCCTCAACGCCTTCCTGGTCATCGAACTGCTCAAGGCCGCGGTGCGCATGCTGTTCGCCTCGCGCTACGAAGGCTTGCGCCTTTTACCCATCGGCGCTGCCAGTGCCTCCTACTGGAACCGCTGGATCGCCCGCCTGATCGGGCTCACCGGCTACGGCCTGATGGCCGTCGTGCCGCTGGTCAATACCTATCTGTCGCCTCGCCTGGGCGAGGGCATCGGCGCTCTCATCATGATCAGTGCCTATCTGTACGCCGTCACGGTGGTGCTGGTGAATCGGTCCAAACTGCGCGACGCGCTGCTCGACAAGGCGCGTAGCGCCAGCTTGTCGGCCTCGCGGGTGGCCATGCGCCTGCTGGCCCGGACCTGGCACCTGCTGGCCATCGTCTACTTCTCGGTCGTGCTGGTGCTGACCCTGGCCCGCCCCGAGGATGCCCTGCCCTTCGTACTCTTCGCGACCCTCAAGACACTGGGCATCGTGCTCGCCGGCATGCTCCTGTCGCGCCTGCTGGTGCAGGCCATCGGCCGCCGTATCAGTCTGTCCGACGACCTGCGCCGCAAGCTGCCCCTGCTCGAATCGCGGCTCAACTCCTACATCCCCAACATCCTTCGCGCGATCAACATCTTGATCCTGATCGTCGCCGTGATGATGGTCTTCAACGCCTGGGGCGTGTTCGACCTCGCCGCCTGGTATGCCTCGGCGGCAGGCCGCCTGCTGGTCGGGCAGGTCGCCAGCGTCGCCTTTATCCTGATCGTCGCGGCGGCGGTGTGGATTGGCCTGGCCAGCCTCATCGAACACAAGCTCAACCCATCCACCGGCAGGGGTCAGCCCTCTGCCCGGGCGCAAACACTGCTGTCGTTGTTCCGTAATGCCCTGGCCATCGCCCTGGTCACCATGACCGCGATGATCGTGCTGTCCGAGATCGGCATCAATATCGGACCGCTGATCGCCGGTGCCGGTGTCCTTGGCCTGGCCATCGGTTTCGGTGCCCAGAAACTGGTGCAGGACATCATCACCGGCATCTTCATCCAGATCGAGAACGCCATGAACACCGGCGACGTCGTCACGGTAGGCGGTATCACCGGCACCGCGGAGAAACTCAGCATCCGCTCGGTGGGCATCCGGGATCTGCACGGCACCTACCACCTGGTGCCCTTCTCGAGCGTCGACCTGGTCTCCAACTATATGCGCGACTGGGCCTTCCACGTCGGCGAATACGGCATCGCCTACCGCGAGAGCATCGATGAGGCCATCACCGCCTTGCGCAATGCCTTCGACGAGCTGGCCACAGATGAGGCCCATAAGGCCAACATCCTGGAGCCCCTCGAGGTGGCCGGTGTCATCGCCCTGGCCGACAGCTCGGTCAATATTCGCGTGCGCATCAAGACCACACCGGGCAACCAGTGGGCCGTGGGTCGCGCCTACAACCGCCTGGTCAAGTTGCATCTGGACGAGGCCGGCATCGAGATTCCCTTCCCCCACACCACGCTGTTTTTCGGCGAGGACAAGAAGGGGCGGGCGCCGGCGGCCAACCTGCGCCTCATGGACAAGGATGGCGGCACCGTCGCCAGGAAAGAAAGCCGCGCCCCTGCCGCCGGTGAAGATGGCAGCGTGGAGTCGCCCAACACCCACGAGGCACCGGCTAGTGCCGATACCAATGCCAAGTACCGCGGCGACTACGATCCCGACCCGGACGCCGGCGAACAAACCTGAGCCGGCACCCTCGCCCTTCCCGGCGGAGCGACGCATTCTTCTGGCGGCCTACGGGCCGCCTTTTTCATGCCCGGCCATGAGTGACTGGCCTCGCGTCAGGCGCTCGGCTCACTGGCTCGGCTCGCTTACTCGATTCCCCGTCCACGACGTCGCTGGGTGGGCCGGGCCATGACGACGAGGCCATGACGACGAGGCGATGCCGACCAAGCCAGTCCAGGCCTGCCACGAAGACGGATGGGGGGGGCGCATCTGGCGTGCCAAGCGGTGCCTCCCGCAGAACAGGGCCCGCGTCGTCCACCAACGGAAACGCCGCGGGCGAGGCCTTGGCCCCGCCCGCGGCGGTCATACTGCAGTGCTCAACGCTGTCGCCAGGCTATTTCAGCTTTGCTGCGCGTCGCTCGGCTGGGGCAGCGACGGCAGGGACTTGTCGAGCAACTCGACGCTCTGGCGATAGTACAGCTGGCTCTTGTTGTGCTCGCCAAGATTGGCGTAGAGCCGCGCCAGCTCCGCGCAGACCACGCCGCTTGGACGCTGGCGCTGGCTGGCTTCGAAGTATTCCTGGGCCTTGCCCCAGTAGGCGTTGCGCAGTGCCAGTCGCCCCAGGGTCAACAACAGGTCCGGATCATTGGGGCGTTCCTGAAGCCATTTCTCGGCCGTGACCAGCTGGCGCGAGGCATCCACGCCAAGCAGGCCGTAACGCAGCACCAGGCGGCTATCCCAATGGTCCTTCAGCGAATGGCGCAGCAGGCGCTCGGCGATGACCTGTTGATCGCCGCGTACCAGTGCCTCGGCATACAACACGATCAGATCAACATTGGCGCGCAGATGCTCCGGCATATCGGCCCACAGGTTGCGCACCCGGTCCACGTCCTCGGGGTTGCGCGTCTCCTGCAGGATGAGTTCGCGATAGGCCTGGAACTCGAGCTGTTCTCGCTCCTCGCGAGAAATCAGCTGCTGATCGCCCAGTCGCGGCAGGAGCCGACGCAGTCCGTCCCAGTCGCTGACACTGATATAGGCCGCCTTGAGCTGCTTGAGGACCTGGGGATGGCGCGGCAGGTGACGATCGAGACGGGTCAGGATGGCCAACGCTTCTTCGTACTGCTGGCGATCCAGCATCAGCTGGGCCTGCATCATGCCCACCGCAGGGTCAGCGCCTTCGGTGGACAGGTGCGCACGCTTGAGCAGGGTATCGGCCTGCTCGTAGCGGCCCTGGTAGTGGGCCGCCAGGGCGGCAGACAGATAGTTGACCAGCGGTGTGCTGGAGTCGTCGGCAGCCTTCACCAGCGCTTTCTCGGCACGCTTCCAGCGACCCTCGGCCAACGCTACCAGGCCACGTACGGTGCGCTTCATGGCGGCACGATTGCGCGCTCGCGTGTTCCACACCTTGAAGCGGCTGACCGGCCGGGTCAGGCGCATCGCCACGCGCAGCGCGAAGTGCAGGACCAGGAAGACCGCCAGCAAGATGACCAGGCCAAACCAGAACGAGGTCTGGAAAGAGGTTTCACCGACCCGCACCAGCCAGTAGCCGGGCACCGACAGAATCAGCTGGCCGAACAGCGCCCCGAGCGCGAGGCCCAGGACAATGAGCAGGAGCAGCTTTCTCATGCATCACCTCCCTGGCCGGCACCAGCGCCGGATTCGAAGCGCTGCTTGATGAAGCTTGCCAGGGCCTGCTGGGAGGCGCTGATATCGGGCAGATCCGGATGGATCGACTCGCCCTTGAGTTCCTCCAGGCGAGCGATGACGCCTTGCACCGCGTCGTCGTCCAGGTCGTAGTAGCCATTGAGCAGCGTGACTGCCTTGTCGAGGCTCGCCTCGTACAGGCTCTGCTCTTCTTTCAACAGCGCGAGCTGCGATTGCTCGAGCACCAGACGCAGGCTCTGGCGCAGGTAGGACTCCTGCTCCGGCGTCATCAAGGCCTCGAGGGCCTGATCGTGATGGCGAACCACGACCAGTTCCTTGAGCTCCTCGCCAACCTTCGCCAACTGCTCCTGCCAGGCACCCGTGGGGGCCTCTTCGATGGTGGCATTGGCAGTGAGCTCATCGATGTCCTGAGCCAGCGGCAGCCCGGCGATCTGCTCCTGCTGACCGTTCAACGCCAGGTACAAGCCAGTGCGATCGACGCTGGGCACCGACTGCAGCGCCGCGAGTTCCTCGGCAATGGCGCGGCGCACCGGTACCAGGGCGGGGTTGTCGGCCTCGAGCAGGCGAGCATCGGCGGTGCGCAGCAACGCGACGGCACCGTCGACGTCGCGCTCGAGCTGCAAGCGCTGGTTGGCCAAGCGCAGCAGATAGGCCGCCTCGGCGTGGAGCCAGTCACGCTCGTCGGTGCTCTGCTCCTTGGACAGTTCGGTCAGCACCCGGTCCAGGGTCTGATTGACCTCACCCTTGTAGTCGTTGAAGTCGCTCTTGATGCCATCGACCGCCTGACTCATGGTGTCGCGACGCTCGTTCAGGCCGCTTTCGAGCTGGCTGGAGAGTTGCTCGAGCTGGGCCACATCCGGGGTGTTCTGCTTGAGCTGGTCCAGGCGTGCGTTCAGTGCCTGCTGGACCTGCCAGCCCTTCCAGCCGATGAAGCCAAGGCCGGCAATCACCAGCAGGACCAGCACCAGGGCGATGACGCCGGCCTTGCCACCGCCGCTGCCATCGGAACCGGAACCGGTGCGCCCAGCCGATGCACCGGCGCCGCCCGAGGACGGGGCCGGCTTGGACTGAGCGGACGCGCCCCCCGACGACGCCTTGGACGTCGCGGCGCCGGAGGATGCCGGTTTGCCGGCGGCGCCCTTCTTGGTGGCATTGCTGGCCTTGGAGGCATCACCGGCAGAGGGGGTGGTGGAGGCGCTATTACCCGCCGCGCCACCGTCAGCCTTGGGTGCCCCGCCGGCGGCCTTGGAGCCGGCAGCAGCCGTGGTATCCGTCGCAGTTCCTGCCTTGTCCTTGGCCGCATCCCCCCGGGATGCGCTGCTTGCGGGGGGCGAAGCGCCGGCGCCGGTACTCCCCGTCGCCGAGGACCTGGCCGGCTCGGCCTGCGATGCCGCGCTGGACTGAGCAGCGGTCGACGGCTTCCCGGCGCCTTTGGCCGGCGTACCGTCGGCGCCAGCGCTATCGCTACTGGATGAGGAACCTGCCGCCGCAGCGGTGCTTGCCGACGCGGCCTTGTCGCGCCGCCGCGAGCGACGCTGCGCGCCCTTCTTGGCGGGCTCGCCACCGCCCTGAGCGTCCTTGCCCGCGGCCGGCCCGCCAGCGCCCCCCTGGGTGGCGCTGGACGCGGTCTGCTGTTCGTCCTGATCGTTATGTTGGTTGCTCATCTGTCGCTAGCCCTTTTCGAGATCGTCATTCGGCATCCTTCGGGTCGCAGGTCCTTGCCACCGCCGCGGCCAGCGCTGCGGGGGAAGCACCCGACGCAACGACCGGGACGCGAAACCCCAGCTTGCTGGCCAGTGTAGCCAACCGCTGGCTCGATACGACAAGCGGTTGGTGCAAAGCGGCCTCTGTACACCATCTTGCCAGATGTTCGAGGATTTCTCCGCTACTGACCACCAACGCGCCATAGTGCGCCTGTTGCAGCACTTGCGCGTTGACCGGCGACAGCGATAACAACCGCCGCCGGTATACCTCCAGGCGCGTGACACGAGCGCCGCGCGCCGCCAAGCCGTCGCCCAGCAAGGCCCGCCCGCCTTGGCCGGCGACCAGCAGCACCCGCTGGTGGTCGAGTTTCTGCAGCGACCCCAGTGCCAGCAAGGCCTCGGTGGTCTCTTCTCCCGCGCCCAACGGCGGCACCCTGACGCGCACCCCCAACGCCTGATAAAGCACACTGGCAGTCGCCTGCCCCACCGCGTACAGGGTGAGCCCCTGGGGTAGCTGCGGCCAGAACCGGTCGAGGGCCTCGATCAAGCCCTCTGCCGCGGCGGGGCTGATCACCACCACCTTGTGAAACTGGTCGATGTTGAGCCAGGCAAACCGCGCATCCGGGGTGTCGGCCAGAAACTCCTGTGCCATGGCGTCGATGCGATGGACCACGAACCCCTCGGCCTCGATGGCACTTGCCAACGCTGCGGCCCGCTCACCCGGACGCGTAATCACGATCGGCAGACGAGACATCAGCGCGTGCCGTAGACCTCGGCCAGAATCTCCCCGGCGCCTTGGGCAAGCAGGTCCTCGGCGACACGGATGCCCAGCGCTTCGGGCTCGTCCACCGAGCCCCGTCCCTCGGCACGCAGCACCCGGGTCCCTTCCGGGTTACCCACCAGCGCGCGCAGCCACAGGGTACGACCGTCGTCATCGAAGACGGCGTGGCCACCGATCGGCACCTGACAGCCGCCCTCGAGACGGGTGTTCATGGCTCGCTCGGCGCGCACGCGGGTGGCGGTATCGGGGTCGTCGAGCGGCGTCAGCAGCGACACCAGTTCGGCATCGTGCATGCGACACTCGATGCCCAGCGCGCCCTGACCACAGGCCGGCAGGCACACTTCCGGCGGCAACTCCTGGGCGATACGTTCGCCTAGCCCCAGGCGCTTCAACCCCGATGTCGCCAGTAGAATGGCATCGAAATCCCCAGCGTCGAGCTTGGCCAGGCGCGTCTGCACGTTACCGCGCAGGCTGATCACCTCAAGATCCGGGCGGGCTTCACGCATCTGCAGGCCGCGGCGCAGGCTCGATGTCCCAATCCTGGCGCCTTCAGGCAATTGATCCAGGCTGGTGTACTGATTGGACACGAACGCATCGGTAGGCTCGGCACCGGCCAGGATCACCGACAGCCCCAGGCTCTCCGGAAAGTGCATCGGCACGTCCTTCATCGAGTGCACCGCGATGTCGGCACGGCCATCGAGCATCGCTTCTTCGAGCTCCTTGACGAACAAGCCCTTGCCACCGACCTTGGCCAACGGCGTATCGAGGATCTTGTCGCCACGGGTCGACATGGCCACCAGCTCGACCTCAAGCCCCGGGTGGATCGCCATCAGGCGGTCGCGCACATGTTCGGCCTGCCACATGGCCAACTGGCTCTTGCGCGTCGCGATTCTCAGCGTGGACATCTCTTGCACGTCATTCTCCCTGGTCGAGTGCCGACGACGGCGTCATCGGCCCCACCTTTCATCAGCAATACCGCCATCATAAAGCACCGCCTGCGGCAGTAAAATCGGACCGGCTGTCGCATCGCCATGTCCCTCGCCTCAGGGCCCTCGCCAGAGGTAGCGACTCTGGTACACTTTGGGGCATATCGCGACGGCGACATCCGCGGAGAGGATGGTCGGCATCTCCCGCGCGTCGCACCGGCCCCGGCCGGCTCGTCACTCCCGTACCGAGGAAGTCCCATCTTATGAGCCAGACCACCAATCAGTCCTGGGGCGGCCGCTTCAGCGAGCCCACCGACGCCTTCGTCGCCCGCTTCACCGCCTCGGTGGACTTCGATCAACGTCTTGCTGCCCACGATATCCAAGGCTCCATCGCCCACGCCACCATGCTCGCCCGGGTCGGCGTGCTCAATGACGACGAACGCGATGCCATCATCGCCGGCCTCAACGAGATCCAGCAGGAAATCGACGCCGGTGAGTTCGCCTGGTCCGTGGCGCTGGAAGACGTGCACATGAACATCGAGGCGCGCCTGACCGACAAGATCGGCATCACCGGCAAGAAGCTCCACACCGGACGCTCGCGCAACGACCAGGTCGCCACCGATATTCGTCTGTTCATGCGCGACGAGATCGACCACGTCGCCGCCGAACTCGCGCGCCTGCGCCACGGCCTGATCGAGCTGGCCGACCGTGAAGCCGAGACCATCATGCCCGGCTTCACCCACCTGCAAACCGCCCAACCGGTGACCTTCGGCCATCACCTGCTGGCGTGGCAGGAAATGCTCGCCCGCGACCACGAACGCCTGCTCGACTGCCGCAAGCGGGTCAATGTCATGCCGCTGGGGGCCGCCGCCCTGGCCGGCACCACCTATCCCATCGATCGCCACCTCACCGCCGAGCTGCTGGGCTTCGAGCGCCCCGCCGAAAACAGCCTCGACGCGGTCAGCGATCGTGATTTCGGCATCGAGTTCACCGCCTTCGCCAGCCTGCTGCTGATGCACCTGTCGCGGATGAGCGAAGAGCTGGTGCTGTGGACCAGTGCCCAGTTCGACTTCATCGATCTGCCCGATCGCTTCTGCACCGGCTCCTCGATCATGCCGCAGAAGAAGAACCCCGACGTGCCTGAGCTGGTGCGCGGCAAGACCGGCCGTGTCTACGGCCACCTGATTGGCCTCTTGACCCTGATGAAGTCGCAGCCGCTGGCCTACAACAAGGACAATCAGGAGGACAAGGAGCCGCTGTTCGACACCCTCGATACCGTCAATGGCTGCCTGCGCGCCTTTGCCGACATGGTGCCCGCCATCGAAGCCAAGTCCGACTCCATGCGTGAGGCCGCGCGCAAGGGCTTCTCCACCGCGACCGACCTGGCCGACTATCTGGTCCGCAAGGGCGTCGCCTTCCGCGACGCCCACGAGATCGTCGGCTTGTCGGTGGCCTTCGGCCTGAAGGAGAAGAAGGACCTGTCGGAAATGACCCTCGACGAGTTGCGCCAGTTCTCCAGCGAGATCGAGGATGACGTCTTCGAGGTGCTGACCCTTGAAGGCTCGGTTGCCGCACGTAACCACATCGGCGGTACCGCACCGAACCAGGTCCGCGCCGCTGCCCAGCGCGCCCGCGATGCGCTTGCCGCCATCACCGTCCAGGGAGCCAAGGCATGATGAAGACATTGAAGATCGCCTTGCTGCTGACCTTGCTGGGTGTCGCCGTGGCCGGCTGCGGCCAGAAGGGTCCGCTGTATCACCCGGGTGACGAAGCGGCCGCCGAGCGCTATGACCCACAGGGCCAGAATGCAGACGACAACGATCAGGGCGACGCTACCCAAGATGGCGCCGGCGAGCGCCAAGATGGCAATGCCCAGGGCGAGCAGGACGACAACTGATATGGACCATTTCGAGTATCGCGACGGCGAGATGTTCGCCGAAGACGTGCCCCTTGCGCGGATCGCCAAGGAAGTGGGCACGCCCTGCTATGTCTACTCGCGTGCCACCCTGGAGCGCCACTTCAATGCCTACCGTGAGGCCCTAGGCGACCACCCTCACTTGATCTGCTACGCGGTCAAGGCCAACAGCAACCTGGCGGTGCTGAACCTGCTGGCGCGCCAGGGGGCCGGCTTCGATATCGTCTCCGTCGGCGAGCTCGAGCGCGTGCTGGCCGCCGGCGGCGACCCGGCCAAGGTAGTGTTCTCGGGCGTGGCCAAGGAAGAGCACGAGATGGTCCGGGCGCTTGAGATCGGCATCAAGTGCTTCAACGTCGAATCACGCCCGGAGCTCGAGCGGCTCAACGCCGTGGCCGGTCGCCTCGGCGTGATCGCGCCGGTGTCATTGCGGGTTAACCCGGACGTGGACGCCGGCACCCACCCGTACATTTCCACCGGGCTCAAGGACAACAAGTTCGGCATCCCGGTCGACCAGGCCTTCGAGGTCTATCGCCAGGCGACGGGACTCGCCAACCTGCGCGTGACCGGACTCGACTGCCACATCGGGTCTCAGCTGACCGAGATAGCCCCCTTCCTCGATGCTCTCGAACGCCTGCTGGTACTGCTCGATCGCCTGCGCGACGCCGGCATCGAGGTCGACCACCTCGACCTCGGCGGCGGCCTCGGCGTGCCCTACAAGGACGAAACGCCCCCGGCGCCCTTCGCCTACGCCTCGAAGCTGCTGGAGCGCCTGTCACGCTGGGAAGGCGGCAAGCACCTGACGCTGCTGTTCGAGCCCGGTCGCTCCATCGCCGCCAATGCCGGCGTGATGCTGACCCGGGTGACGTACCTGAAGCCCGGCGAGACCAAGAACTTCGCCATCGTCGACGCCGCCATGAATGACCTGATCCGGCCGGCGCTGTACCAGGCCTGGCAGGCGATTCTGCCGGTGGATACCCGCGAGCCACGCCAGACGGCCCACTACGACGTGGTCGGCCCGGTGTGCGAGACCGGCGACTTCCTCGGCAAGGATCGTGAGCTGGCCGTGGCACCCGGCGACCTGCTGGCGGTGCGCTCCGCCGGCGCCTACGGCTTCGTCATGGCCTCCAACTACAATAGTCGCCCGCGTCCCGCCGAGGTCATGGTCGATGCCGACAGCTACCAGATCGTGCGTCGACGTGAACGTCTCGAGGACCTGTGGGCCGGCGAGACGCTGCTCGCGGAGGACGGCTGATGCTGCTCCACTTCACCAAGATGCATGGACTCGGCAACGACTTCATGGTCGTCGACCTGGTCACCCAGCGCGCGCGTATCGACGCCGAAGAGGTCCGCCGACTGGCCGACCGTCGCTTCGGCATCGGCTTCGATCAGATGCTGGTGGTGGAGCCCCCGCGCGACCCGGACATGGATTTTCGCTATCGGATCTACAACGCCGACGGCAGTGAGGTGGAGAACTGTGGCAACGGCGCACGTTGCTTCGCCCGCTTCGTGCTCGAGAAACGCCTGACCCACAAGCACCAGATCCGGGTCGAAACCGCCGGAGGCCCGCTGGTACTCGATGTCCACGCCGATGACCAGGTCAGCGTCGACATGGGGGCCCCGCGCTTCGCGCCTCACGCCTTGCCGTTCGAGGCCGACGAGGATCGACTGCGCCACCGCCTGGAGGTCGAAGGCGTGGTGCACGAGATCGCCGTGGCTTCCATGGGCAACCCCCATGCGGTGCTCTGCGTCGACGATGTGGTCACGGCTCCGGTCGAGCGCCTGGGGCCGGCCATCGAGGCCCACCCGCGCTTTGCCAAGCGCGTCAATGTGGGCTTCATGCAGGTGGTTTCCAGCCGCGAGATCCGCCTGCGGGTATTCGAGCGCGGCAGCGGCGAAACACTGGCCTGCGGCACCGGCGCCTGCGCCGCCGTGGCCTGCGGCATCCGCCAGGGCCTGCTCGAGAGCCCGGTCACGGTGCAGCTGCCCGGTGGCCGACTGTCGATCCGCTGGGAGGGCGGCGACAGCCCCCTGGTCATGACCGGGCCGGCGGAGCGCGTGTTCGACGGCAAGATCCCGCTGCGCTAGTCAACCGGACGGTCGTCCGCCTTGAAGGCGTCGCTTCCGAGGCGGCTGCGTTACGCTAAGATGTCACCAGGCAAGCGCACCACGGACCAGCCTCTGGCCCGGGCGCTTGCACCGAGTTTGTCAGGGAGAACCGCATGCCCCAAGCCGCCCCCGAGCCTCGCAAGACCCTGGACCCCGATCGGGTCGCCGAATGGCTGGCCCGCCATCCCGACTTCTTCGTCGGCCGCGAGGGACTGCTGCAACAGCTCAAGGTGCCCCACCCGGAAACCAAGGGCGCCACGTCGCTGCTCGAGCGCCTGGTCCACGACCTGCGCGGACGCGCCGAGGGCGCCGAATGGCGCCTCGAGCAACTGCTCGACTCGGCTCGCCACAACGAGGCACAGTATCGACGTACTCGGGAGCTGGTCCTGGCCCTGCTCGAGGCCGAGGACAACGATGCCCTGGGGCAGGCGCTGGCGACCCAGCTGTCGGAACGCTTCCAGACCCCGGCGGTGGCTCTCTGGTGTCCTTCGACCCTGACCGATCGCGACCCTCACCCGCCCCAGGCCCCGCGACATGTGCTCGACGACCACACCGGTCAACGCCTGGCCGCGTTGCTCGAGGGCCGAGCCAGTCGCTGCGCGCGGCTCACGCCCACCGACTGGAAGCGTCTGTTGCCCCACGCCAAGGCACCGACCAAGGCCGGCTCCTGTGCCCTGGCGCGGCTGACCCTGGGTGAACCCCAGGGCTACCTGGTACTGGCCAACCCCGACCCGGATCACTTCCGCGCCAGCATGGACACCCTGTTCACCGAGTATCTGGCCGATGTCCTGGTGCGCTTGAGCGTCCGCCTGAGCGAGCGTGAACATGGCTGAACGCCGGTTGGGCGAGGCGGTACAGCGGTTTCTGGCCGAGCTCGGCCAGACCGCCAGCCCCGCGACCCTGGACGCCTACCGACGTGACCTCGCGGCCCTGCTCGACTATCTCGACGACCACGACATCGCCGACGACGCGGCCTTGAATGTCGCGTCGCTGCGTCGGTTTCTGGCTTCCGAACGCAGCCGCGGCCTGGCACCGCGCAGCCTCAGGCGGCGCCGCGCGGCGCTGTCTCGCTTCAGTGAATTCCTGGTCGAACAGGGCCAGCTCGGCCACAACCCGGTGGCCCTCACTCGGGCGCCGAAGACGCCTCGCGATCTGCCGCGCCCGCTGGACGTGGATCTGCTCGGGCGCTTTCTCGACACCCCCCACGACGGCTCACCGCTGTCGGTACGCGACCAGGCGATGCTCGAGCTGCTGTACTCCAGTGGCCTGCGCCTGGCAGAGCTGGCGGCGCTCGATCTCGGCGACCTTCAGGCCAACCGCGTCCGCGTCATCGGCAAGGGCGCCAAGCCACGCCAGGTGCCCGTGGGCCGGCGCGCGGCCGAGGCACTCGGACAATGGCTTGGCCTGCGCAGCGCCATGGCCGGCGACGGCGAGATGGCGTTGTTTGTCGGCCAGCAAGGCAAGCGCCTGGGACATCGCGCCATCCAGCGCCGACTGGTGACCCAGGCCCGCCGCCGCGGCCTGCCCGAGCATCTGCACCCACATCGCCTGCGCCACTCCTTCGCCAGCCATCTGCTCGAATCGAGCCACGACCTGCGCGCCGTCCAGGAACTGCTCGGCCACGCCAACCTGTCGACCACCCAGGTCTATACCCGCCTCGACTGGCAGCATCTGGCCGAGAGCTACGATCAGGCCCATCCCCGGGCGCGACGGTCGGGCAGCGACGGGGCACGCCCGAGGGGCGGAGCATCCACCGCGAACGCCGACCCTGCGACAAGCGAAGAGCGACATGTTCCCTCCCAGGAGATGCCCTGATGCTCAAGGCCCTGACCTTCGACCTTGACGACACCCTGTGGGACAACGCCGGCGTGATGCTGACCACCGAACAGGGTCACGTCGACTGGCTGACGGAAAACCTCGCCGAGTGGCAACGCGCTCGGGGCGAGCCGGTGACGCCAGCCATCGCTCTCGAGCTCTATCAGCGTGAACGGGTGGCACTCGGCAAGCGGACCTGGGAGCGACGCGGCGACTTCAGTTGGCTGCGTGAGCGCACGCTGATCACCTTGCTTAAGGCAAGCGGTCTGAACACCGCCGCCGCGCGGCTCTGGGCGGCGCTCGCCATGGATCGCTTTCACAGCCTGCGTATCCAGGTGACCCCATTTCCCAGCACCGATGCCATGCTCGAGCGCTTAAGGCCTCAGTACCGGCTCGGCACCATCACCAACGGCAACGTGGCCTTTCACCGCCTCCCGCTGCGGCGCTATTTCGACGCCTGCATCGCCGCCGGCGAGATGTTCGCCCCCAAGCCCGACCCGCGCCCCTTCCTCGCCATGCTCGCGCGACTGGGCGTCAGCCCAGGGCAGGCCCTGCACGTGGGCGACTCCTGGGAAGAGGACGTGCTGCCGGCGCTGCGGCTCGGCATGCGCGCGGTGTGGATAGCCCCCGCGACAACCCCCGTGCCCGAGGGGCCCAGCACAGGCCGCGGCAGCCTGCCGGCAGGCGTCGTGCGCCTGGAGCGCGTCACCGAGCTCGAGGCGCTGTTGGCGGACATGCCCGGGTCGCCGCGTCAGTAATGCCGCGTCAGTAATAGTTCAGGGTCACGACCATGGCGGCCGCTACCTGCCCGCCGGAGGCCTGGCTCGACAGGCGAAAGTAGCTGGCACGAAGGGGGATACGGGTCACGCTCTCGGGGCTGGCCTCGGTGTATAGATGGCCGAAGCGCAGAGGAGAAAATTGGCTCTGGCCTGGCACCTTTTGCTCGACTTGAACGCCGATCCCGGCGGCGGCGGTCGCCCCGCCGGCGGCGTTGGCCAACAGCCCAATCTCCTTGACCACATAGACCCCATGCTCGACATCAAGGCGGTAGGTGAAGGCGGTGGCATTGGCGCAGAAAACCACCAGATCAGCGACCGTCGCCCCGGCCACATCGCCCGCACTCGGCATCTTGCCAAGATCGATGTCGGGCAGGCCGATGTTTGAGGTCACCATGCCACAGGACGGCATGACCACTTCGATGTACTCGACATTCAGCGACGAATGGGTGGGAAAGTACGCCGCGCTGGTCGCCCCGGGGGCACTGACGAAGACAGGATTAGGGTTATAGCCGAAGGTCTGCGTGCCGGCAGCGATGCTGCCGTGGCGAACGATGTCGATACTGTGATCTAGCTCACCGGAGAGACAGGCGCCGGCACTGGCGCCGAACCGCCGCGCCAGAAAGGTCTGGTGAAGGTGCCCACCGATGGTGGAGGAGGTCGCGGGAATCTCCATCTGAAGCCCGGGGTACTTGCTTCTGGCATTTCCCGTCGCGGCATCATAGGAGGTCGAGGTGTCCAGACCAATCAGCACTTGTCGACGACTGTCGTTGCTAGCGCGGCACTCGAACCGCGTGTGAACGTCGGCACTGCCCACCACCGTGCCCTCGAGCGCCCCACCGGAAACGCGATCGGGGTAGTGAACGATGCCATGGGAGAAATAGCACTGCCCCGGCTGCAGCGCCTGCCCGTTGCAATCGAGGGTGGCGCCATGTGCCGGCATCGCCACCAGTGCAGCCACGGCCCAGGTTAGCGTCAACAGACGGGCAAGTGGCAACAGCGATCTAGGGTGCGGCATCGACGGTCCAGCGGCAACGGGCGAGGACCTGTCTTAGCACACCAGCCGCGCGGGAGATCGGCCATTACACCGAAACTTGATCGCCGTCAGCTCCACTCAGAACCATCGTCACCCGGCCCCCACGGCCCGGCTACTCGTACGCCGCGATATCGCCTTCGAGCCAGCTATCGAGGCGCTGGTGGGCCTCCTCGACGCCCTGGCGCTTGAGCGCCGAGAACAGCTGGATCGTCACCAGGTCCTCCCACTCGCGCAGGCGCACACGCACCTGCTGAAGGGCATTCTTGGCCGCCCCCGGCTTCAGCTTGTCGGCCTTGGTCAGCAGGATATGCACCGGCAGATCCCGCGAGTCAGCGACTTCGAGCAGCGTCTGGTCGAACTCGGTCAGCGGATGGCGAACATCCATGACCAGCACCAGGCCGTTCAACGACTCGCGGCACTCGAGGTACTCGGCCAGGTGACGTTGCCATTCGAGCTTGACCTTCTCGGGCACCTTGGCGTAGCCATAACCGGGCAAGTCGACCAACCGGCGATCCTGATCATCGCCCAGGGTAAAGACGTTGATCAGCTGGGTGCGGCCGGGCGTCTTCGATGTACGCGCCAACGCCTTCTGCCGGGTGATGACATTGAGTGCGCTGGACTTTCCGGCATTGGAACGACCGGCAAAGGCGACTTCGGCGCCGCTGTCGATGGGGCAGCGAGCCAGGGTCGGGGCGCTGGTGAGAAAACGGGCAGACTGATAGTTGAGCGACATGGGACGAGCAAAATCCTGACGGTGATCAAGGGTGGCAATGACGGGGCTGGCATTCCCGCGCTTCGGGTGTTTGGTTATAGTAATCTTTGAGGCGTCTGTGACCCGGGAGCCCCATCATAGCATCGTGCTGTTGCCACCAGCGAATGACCCGACGGTGGCGAACGGCCGGCCTGGCGACCGCACTCGGACAACAGGATGCAAAAGACAGTGCCCGTACCGGGACAGGCAGCGAGATTCCAGCGATCAGGTGGCAACGCACCCGCCCAGGGTCGGACCGCAAAAAAACCATAACGGCATAAATGGACTAGCGATGAGACAGTTACTGGCAAGCCTGGCAATCACTCTCGGCATCGTCGGTGTGGCCCACGCCGACCTGCAGGGCGATGCGGATGCCGCCGCCGGGCGCGACAAGGCAGCGGCATGCGCCGCCTGCCACGGCCCGGCCGGCATCAGCATAGCGCCCACCTTTCCCAACCTCGCCGGCCAGCAGGCCTCCTACCTGGCCAAGCAGATCATGGACATCCGCGACGCCACACGTTCGGTGCCACAGATGGCCGGACAGGTGGATAACTTCAGCGACCAGGATGCCTGGGACGTGGCCATCTACTTCGCCGGCCAGGAACCCGCGGTCGGCCAGGCCGATCCGGCGCTGGTCGAGCGCGGCGAAGCGCTCTACCGTGCCGGTGACATGGCCAAGGGCATTCCCGCCTGCGCCGCCTGCCACACCCCGACCGGTGCCGGCATCGGCTCGGCTGTCTACCCGGCCCTGTCCGGTCAGCACGCCGGCTATATCGAGAGCACCCTGAAGGCCTTCGCCGCCGGCGACAGGACCAATGACCCCAACGGCGTGATGGGTGACATCGCCGCCAAGATGAGCGATGCCGACATGGCCGCCGCCGCCAATTACGTGCTCGGCCTGCACTGACCCCGGCCCGGTCCCGGGGTCTCGTAGCGGCCTGCCCGGTACCCTGTCACCGCGGCAGGTCTCCCCGGACACAACGTCATACACCCGGCGCCGCAGCGCCCCCGAATGGCGCCGCAGGGCGCCCCCGAATGCCGCGCAGTGGCTTGGCCACTGCGCGGCATCGTCACGTCACCACTGCTAACCCAAAACAAGCACCACCGCCGGCCCCTTGGCGAATGGTCGCCCCCCGTGAGACGCTATTCGCCATTGACCACGGGACCTCAGACGACGCCAGTTCCGTTGCGGCACATGTGTCGGGAACCCTTGTGCCGTTGTAGACTCAAACCAGCGTTCGCCAAGACGGCACCCCCTCAGGACCACCCTGTATCCCACTGCGCAAGGAGTCATTGCGACATGCTGAAGTCACTGATCGTAGGTCTGGCAGGCCTTGGACTATCCACTCTCGTCTCTGCGGCCCCCCTCACCGAGGGCGAGGACTACACGCTGGCCCCCAACGCGGTGGAATTCGGTAGCCAAGACGGCAAGGTCAACGTGACGGAGATCTTCTGGTATGGCTGCCCGCACTGCTACTCCCTGGAAGATCCGCTGAATGCCTGGGTCGCCGATCTGCCCGAAGACGTCGAGTTCAATCGCATGCCGGCCACCCTCGGGGCCAACTGGACCAAGCACGCCGTGGCCTTCTACGCCGCCGAACAGCTCGGTATCCTCGACGACGTCCACGAGGACTTCTTCGACGCCATCCATCAGGAAGGCCAGCAGTTGACCGACCCCGACGACATCGCCGCCTTCTTCAGTGACTACGGCGTCAGCGAAGACGATGCGCTGAAAGCGCTGAACGGCTTCGGCGTCAAGTCCCAGGTCAACCGTGCCAATGCCACGATGCGCAACCTCGAGCTGATGGGCGTCCCGGCGCTGGTGGTGGATGGCCGCTATATCGTCTCGCCAAGCACCGCCGGCAGCCTCGAGAACATGCCCAAGATCGCCACTCAGCTGATCGAACAAGTCCGCCAGGAAGAGGCCGCCCAGGAATGACCTCGCTGGCCGACGTCCATCCGCCCACCCTGAAGGACGGTCATCTAAAGCTTTTGACCTTCAACCTCCAGGTGGGCATTCAGACGTCGGCCTATCACCACTACCTTACCCGCAGCTGGCAGCACCTGCTGCCGCACCCCAAGCGCATGCGACGCCTGGACGTGATCGCCGAGGTGCTGTCGCGTTTCGATGTGGTCGGCCTTCAGGAGGTCGACGGCGGCAGTATTCGCTCGAGCCAGGTCAATCAGCTGCACCACCTGGCAACGACCGCGGGCTTTCCCCACCACTATCAACAGCTGAACCGCAATCTGGGGCGCTTTGGTCAGCACAGCAATGGCCTGCTCTCGCGCCTCAAGCCATCGCGGATCGAGGAGCACCGCCTGCCGGGCACTCTGCCCGGCCGCGGCGCCATCCATGCCACCTTCGGCAATGGCCCAGAAGCCCTTCACCTGTTCGTCTGCCACCTGGCCCTCGGCCAGCGCACCCAGACGCGTCAGCTCGACTACCTCAGCGAATGCATTACGCCGCTCAAGCACGTGGTCGTGATGGGCGATTTGAACTGCACGCCGGACCGCCTCCAGGCCCATAGCCGGCTCTATGAAGCCCTTCCGCTGCACCCGGTGCGCCCGGTAGCGAGTTACCCGGCCTGGCAGCCACGTCGCGCGCTGGACCATATCCTGCTGTCGTCATCGCTGGAGGCCGACGACGTCGAAGTGCTCGACCACCTGTTCTCCGACCACCTGCCGGTCGCCATCGACATTCGCCTGCCCAAGGCGTGTCTGGCCACCATCGACACCGGCGCCGCCTTCTCCTGACCCGACAGGCACCTCCCAGACCGTCCTTCTTGCCCCGTTTGAGGCGTCTGACGCCGCGTCCCGCAAGGGACTCGTGCCCATCGAGCATCGACCTTGGCCGTCATGACAGTCGCCATGAGCTTACCGTATAGTCAGCGTTAGCCTCACTCCGGCGGCGTGATCCGCCCCCGTGCGATGATGCTCCCTGACGAACCGGATACCACCAGCGAGTTCTCCCATGCCCCAATCCCGCGGCTTACCCGGCCCGATAGCGGCCCTGGATGCCTTCTCAGATCGCCTCGGCAAGGCCTTGTCCTGGCTGATTCTGGCGATGATGGCGATCCAGTTCCTGATTGTGTTGCTGCGCTACGCCTTCAGCGTCAACAGCATCCCGATGCAGGAATCGGTAATGTACATGCACGCCATGGTCTTCATGCTGGCGGCGGCCTACACCCTGAAACACGACGGCCACGTGAGGGTCGACATCTTCTATCGCGCCATGACGCCCCGCAAGAAGGCGCTGGTGGACCTGCTCGGCACCCTGTTTCTCCTGCTTCCGGTCATGCTGTTCGTGATCGCGACCAGCCTCGGCTACGTCGGCAAGTCCTGGGCCATCCTGGAGGGGTCGCCCGATGCCGGCGGCATTCCCGGGGTCTTCCTGTTGAAGACGTTGATCCCGCTGTTCGCCGCGCTAATGCTGCTGCAGGCCCTGGCGGAAGCCTGCCGCCAGTGGCTGATTCTGACCGGGCGCCTCGATCCCGAGTGCCAGGACCACGACGCCAACGAGGAGCACCTGTAATGCTGGAATTCATGCCCCTGGTGCTGTTCGGCGTCATCTGTGCGGTGCTCATGTTTGGCTATCCGGTGGCCCTGTCGCTGGCCGGCACCGCATTGGCCTTCGCCGGTTTCGGCTACGGGCTCGAGAGTCTCGGCATCGATGCCAACTTCGACAGCAGTTACCTCGGCGCCTTCCCCAATCGCCTCTACGGCATCATGACCAACTCCACCCTATTGGCGGTGCCACTGTTCGTGCTGATGGGCGTGCTGCTGGAGAAGTCCAAGGTCGCCGAGACCCTGCTCGACGCCATGGCCTTGCTGTTCGGCTCCCTGCGCGGCGGTCTCGGCATCTCGGTGACCCTGGTCGGCATGATGCTGGCGGCGTCCACCGGCATCGTCGGCGCCACGGTCGTCACCATGGGCCTGATGTCGCTGCCGACCATGCTCAAGCGCGGCTACAGCCAGTCGCTGGCCACCGGCACCATCTGCGCCACCGGAACCCTGGGTCAGATCATTCCGCCCTCCATCGCCCTGGTGCTGCTGGGCGACGTGCTGTCGTCGGCTTACCAGCAGGCCCAGCTGTCGATGGGCATCTTCAGCCCCAAGACCGTCTCGGTGGGCGACCTGTTCATGGGTGCACTGGTGCCCGGCCTGCTGCTGGTGGTGGCGTACATCATCTACGTGAGCCTCGTGGCACTGTTCAAGCCAAGCGCGGCACCGGCGGTGGATCGCGCCGAGTTGATGGCCGAGATGGGGCACACCAGCGGCATCGGCCTGCTACTGCTCAAGGGGCTGGTGCCACCGATCGTGCTGATCGTGGCGGTGCTCGGCTCGATTCTCGGAGGCTTCGCCACCCCCACCGAGGCCTCTGCCGTCGGCGCCTTCGGCGCTCTCGTTCTGGCCCTGGCCTATCGCCGCCTTGACCTGGCCACGCTCAAGGAAGTGCTGCGCTCCACCACCCACGTCACCACCATGGTGTTTCTGATCCTGATCGGTGCGGCGCTGTTCTCGCTGGTGTTCCGCGCCTATGGCGGTGAGGAGCTGGTCAAGCATCTGTTCGACAACATGCCCGGTGGCGTGATCGGCGCCACCATCATCGTCATGCTGGTCATCTTTCTGCTTGGCTTCATTCTCGACTTCATCGAGATCACCTTCGTGGTGGTCCCCATCGTCGGCCCGATCCTGCTGGCCATGGGCCTCGACCCGATCTGGCTCGGCATCATGATCGCGATCAACCTGCAGACGTCGTTCTTGACCCCACCGTTCGGCTTCGCCCTGTTCTACCTGCGTGGCGTGGCACCGGACTCGGTGCCGACATCGGCGATCTACCGCGGGGTGATCCCGTTTATCGTGCTCCAGCTCGGCATGCTGATCGCGCTGTCGTTCTTCCCGCAACTGGCCACCTGGCTTCCGGCGCAGTTCTAGGCCACACCGCCTAGCGTGGATTTACGGTAGGCGGGCCACCCACCGGGGCCGTCTATAGTGTCGGAAGCGACGGATCGTCACTTCCCTGAAGCCGGAGCGGCCCATTCGCCGCTCCCTTTCTGCAAGCCAGCCCGACCCGGGCTGTCCCATGTCCACAACATCACAACGCACAATCTAAGGGGACAACGCATGCAACGCACGTCACTCGCCAAGGCCATTGCCCTCACCGGTGCCGCCGGCATGATGCTGATCGGCGTCCAGGCCCAGGCCCAGGACACCTTCGAATGGAAGCTGGTCACCTCGTGGCCGAAGAACTTTCCCGGTGTCGGCCAAGGCCCCGAGCGCCTGGCCAAGTTGGTCGAGGAAATGTCTGACGGCCGTCTCAAGATCGAAGTCTTCGGTGCCGGCCAGCTCGTGCCCGGCTTCGAGGTCTTCGATGCCGTCTCCGAGGGCACCGCGCAGATCGGTCACTCCGCTTCCTATTACTGGAAGGGCAAGGCGCCGGCGGCGCAGTTCTTTGCCGCCGTGCCGTTTGGCATGAACGCCCAGGAAATGAACGCCTGGCTGCACTACGGTGGCGGCCTGGAGCTGTGGAACGAGCTGTATGACGACTTCGGCGTCGACGTGCTGGCAGCCGGCGCCTCCGGCGTGCAGATGGGTGGCTGGTACAACAAGGAAATCAACTCCGTTGCCGACCTCGACGGCTTGAAGATGCGCATGCCGGGCCTCGGCGGCGAAGTGATGAATCGCATGGGCGTGGCCATCGTCAACATGCCGGGCGGCGAGATCTTCACCTCCCTGCAGTCCGGCGCCATCGACGCCACCGAGTGGATCGGTCCGTACAACGACCTGGCCTTCGGCCTGCACCAGGCCGCCGAGTACTACTACTATCCGGGCTGGCATGAGCCGACCGTGATGTTCGAGGCGATCATCAACGAAGACGCCTACGCCGAACTGCCCGCCGACCTGCAGGCGATCCTGCGCACGGCAGTGCGTGATGTGAACCAGGACGTGCTCGACGAGTACACCGCGCGCAACAACGATGCCCTGGAGACGCTGATCAACGAGCACGACGTTCAGCTGCGCAAACTGCCCGATGACGTCCTGGCCCAGGCTCAGGAGTACTCCGCGGAAGTGGTGCAGGAGCTGGCCGATTCCAGCGACATCGCCGGACGCATCTACGACTCCTACCGCGACTTCCAGAATAAGGTGGTGAACTACCATGCCATCTCCGAGCAGGCGTACTACAACGCCCGTAACCCCGGCGGCGGGACGGACTTTGGCGAAGACGGCGAGTAACCTCCTGCGAGCCGCGACAAGCGGCTCCCTGTAGCCAGGCCCTCGCAGCCAAGTCCTTGCAGCCAAGTGCCAAGCCGCAGGGCTGGATCCTCGACGAAGCCTCACACCCCACTGCCTGACGGCAGTGGGGTGTGGTTGTTCAGGGGCCTTCCCACCCGTCCCTCTAACCGCCCACCACGATACCTGGAGCGCCCCTTCACATCGGGTTCACGCCGAGTGCCACAGCCGGCGCCAGTCCGACTTGGCGACCTGCGACACTAGGCAGAGCACAGCGGCGCCAGGTACCGCTCGGCGAGCCACAATAGCGCGGCATAGCGGCCTCCCTTGCTGATCAGTATCCACGCCGTCACCCGCCACCAGGGCAGCCGGGCGATGCCGGCGAGCACCGTCAGCGGGTCGCCGATCACCGGCACCCAGGCCAGCAGCAGGGTCGCTTCGCCGCCACGTCGGTACCAATGCTCCGCTCGCGCCAAGGCCTTTGGCGACACCGGAAACCAGCGACGGTGCTGAAAACCGCGGGCGTAGCGCCCCAGCGCCACATTGATCAGGCTGCCCAGCACGTTGCCGGCGGTCGCGCTTGCCCACAGCGCCAGGGGCGCCTCGCCCCGACACCAGAGCGTGGCGAACCAGGCTTCGGAGCCACCGGGCAACACCGTGGCACTGACCAGGGCAACGACAAACAGGCTCAGCATGGCCCAGCCCCCGCTGGCTTTAGTATGCTGTGCGTCACGCTGTCATTCGAGCCACGTTCATGTCTCACGCTGTATCGATTCCTCATACTCTGACCATCGCTGGCTCCGACCCCTCGGGCGGCGCCGGGCTGCAGGGAGATATCAAGACCCTGTCGGCCCTCGGCACCTATGCCACCAATGTCATCACCGCGGTGATCGCCCAGAATACCCGCGGTGTGGCGGCGGTTCATCCGGTGCCCGCCGGTATCATCCGCGAGCAACTCGATAATCTCCTCGATGACGTACGCATCGATGCCGTCAAGATCGGCATGGTCGCCAGCCGCGAGGTGGCAGAAACGCTGCGCGAGGCGCTCGAGGCTCGCCGCCCACGCTGGATCGTCCTCGATCCGGTCATGGTCGCCAAGAGCGGCGATGTTCTGGTCGATGCCGCCGGCATCAGCGCCGTACG
The DNA here is from genome assembly GCF_052645355.1 of Halomonas sp. V046. Lineage (NCBI taxonomy): Bacteria > Pseudomonadati > Pseudomonadota > Gammaproteobacteria > Oceanospirillales > Halomonadaceae > Halomonas > Halomonas sp. V046. The sequence goes on along the minus strand of NZ_JBQXYF010000002.1, from coordinate 274,165 downwards.
TGACGTGCTGGTGCCGATGGCCGATGTGATCACCCCGAACCTGCCCGAGGCAGCCGTGTTGCTCGGCGTTGCCGCGCCCACCACGGCCGATGCCATGGAAGCGATGTTGCCTTCGCTGAAGGCATTGGCCTCGCCCTATGTCCTGCTCAAGGGTGGCCATTTGGCCGGTGATAGCTGTCCGGACCTGCTGGCCACGCCCCAGGGCGACCGCTGGCTTCCGGCACCGCGCATCGACACCGCCAACCTTCACGGCACCGGCTGCGCGCTGTCGTCGGCGATCGCCGCGCACCTCGCCCACCTGCCGCCGGATGCCGATCACGAACGCATCGTTACCGCCATCGGCGACGCCAAGCGCTGGCTGCACGAGGCGCTGGAAGCAAGCCGCCGCCTGGACGTGGGCCAGGGTCGGGGGCCGGTGCATCACTTCAACGCCTGGTGGTAGCCCGCATGGCCGCCATATCGCTACCCCGAGCGCGGCCTCTGAGCAAGCCCCTGGGCTAGGCCCGCGACCCCCCGGCCACGACAAGCGAGACGCCGGCCTCGGTGGCCGGCGCTTTCCTTTCCGAGCCTTTCCTTTCCGGGTCTTTCCATTCCGGGTCTTTCCTTTTCTGCCCTTGCCGGCCCGACTCGACACCATTCACGTCGTGGATAGGGCCTCGTATCGGCACACCTTGGTGGTCCGCCGCCCGAACCGGCGCCACATGACGTCGCTTGCGCGATCGCCAATGCCGCACCATGCTGAGGACTCACCCGCCGGCGTTAAGAGGGCTGAGCCATGACTCGCACCCTGCTGTTTGCCTGTGACCTGTCCGCCGAAAATCGTGCCGCCTTCGGCCGAGCGATCCGCCTGGCCGGCGAGCAGGGCGCTCGCCTGGATGTGATCCATGTCCTCGATCCGTATCTGCCTCACCGTGTACTGCGCGATCTTGAGGGCGCGGTGGTGGCCGATATCCAGTCGATCATGACCGACCTGCGCGAGGACTATGCTCTCGATGAACCGGCGCACCTGATCCAGACCGTAACCGGGCCGGCCTATACCGAGATCATTCGCGAGGCCCACGAGCGCAGCGCCGACATGATCATCCTTGGCACCCATCGCAAGCGCGGCCACCCTGACCTGGTCGGTGGTACGACCCTTGCCCGGGTACTGCGCAGCGCCCCCTGCCCGGTACTGACGGTAAGCCAGCCACCGTCCAGCGACTGGCACGACATCCTGGTCCCGGTGGATTTCTCCCTGACCTGCCGGCGGACCTTGCGCGAGGCGCTGATCCGCTTTCCCGAGTCTCGCCTGACCCTGCTTCACGCCTGGGACGTGCCCGGCGAACGCGAACTCGGCTCCGACAGCGGCTATGCCCGCTGGCGCGACCAGGAAGTCGCCCGACTGCGCACCCAGCTGGAACGCGAGATCGACCAGTTGATGTCCGAGTTCGACCAGGTGCCCGAGCTCGAGCTGGTCCTCGAGCAGGGCGAACCGCTGGAGGTGCTGATGGCGCACCTGAGGCGTCAGCCCCCGGATCTCCTCGCGCTAGGCAACCGTGGCCAGGTGGGCCGCCGAAGCCAGATCACCAAGCGCCTGCTGACCGAGCTGCACTGCGACATCATGCTATGCAGAGCCTGGTAGGCGACGCATTCGTCGCCATCTAAAATTTATACAACAGCTATACATAACGACGTCGATGCCTCATGATTTGTACACATCATGACCCTGGAGACGACGCCATGCGCGGCCCCGACGTCCCGCGTCGAATCGCCCCTCTTACCTCCCCTCTCACCGCCCCTCTCATCGCACGCCTGATCCGCGGCGGGGGGCTGATGGCCTGTCTGGTGCTGGCCTCGCTGGTTGCTCTGGAGGCCAACGCCCAAGACCGGGTGAGGGTCAAGGACGCCCAGTTCGCCACGACACTGACCGAGCCGCCCGGCTACCGCCTGGTCGGTGCGGGCCTATTCACCTACATGATCTGGGACGCCTATGCCGGGGCCTACTATCAGGCCAATGGGTATCCTCGCCCCGCGCCCCAATCGAGCGTCCCACGCAAGCTGGTGCTGCACTACTTTCATGCCATCGATGCCGCCGACTTCGCCGACGTAACCGAAGACACCCTGCGCGACCAGGTCGGTGCCCGCGACTTTCCCACCATCGCGGCAGCGCTGAGGACGTTCAACGCGAGTTATCGGGACGTGGCACCCGGAGATCGCTACACCCTGACCTGGGACGGTCAGCAGTTGACCCTGACACTCAACGACGAGGTCCTGTATCGGGCCCCCGAGGCGGCACTGGCCAGTGCCATGTTCGGCATCTGGCTGGGTGATGAGCCACTGAGTCGGGGTTTTCGCGATAACCTGCTGGGGCGAGGTTAGCCGTACCCTTGCCCGAGGCATGGCCGTCTGCGAGGCAAGCCGCCTTCGTGATAGGCTCGCTGCGTTTGCCCGGCGAGTCAGCCGAGCCCAGCACAGAGAGCCCACCACGGAGAGCCTCATGAAAGCCCTGATCCAACGCGTTAGCCGTGCCAGCGTGGAAGTCGATGCTCGCTGCGTGGGCACCATCGGCCCCGGACTGCTGGCTCTGATCGGGGTGGAAAAGGGCGACGACAAAACCAGCGTCGATCGCTTGCTGCACAAGCTGCTGCACTACCGGGTCTTCAGCGACGACGATGGCAAGATGAACCTCGACGTTCAACAAGCCGGCGGCGGGCTACTGCTGGTGTCGCAGTTCACATTGGCCGCCAGCACCCGCAAGGGGCTGCGCCCCAGCTTCTCCAGCGCCGCGCCACCGGCAGAGGGAGAACGCCTCTTTCACGCGCTACTCGAAAAAGCTCACCTGCGCCACGCCCCCGTGGCCTGCGGCGAGTTCGGCGCCAACATGCAGGTCTCGCTGGTCAACGACGGCCCCGTGACCTTCCTGCTCGAGAGTTGAGACAAGGGCAGGCCCTGCCCCTATTGGCCTAGCCCTCGGTCCAGCCCGCCTACGGCACTCCTCGCCGAGCGCCGCCCACGCGGTACTTGACCGCATGACCACCGTCCCCTGAGCCGAGGCCAGCGGATCTCTCCGTTGCCCCTGACCCTTGCACCGACGGTGCCCCTGACGCCATCGGCGTGACACGCTTGCCTGCTAGATGGCCGCCCGCGCTTCGGCTCGGCCGTGGTGCGGTTCTTTGCCCCTTGGGCGCCGCCACCCCCTCAGACCGGCCGCCGGCGTCGCGCGGTGATCTCATCCATTCGTCGCAATTTTCCTCGCGAACGGGCGCATCGCTTGAAGTTTTTGGAAATGATTACCAGAATTGCGACTGTATACAAAAACAACCGGTAATCGTATCCATGAAAAGCCCCCACAGCACTTCCGTGTTCGACTTTCATGGCCGGCCGCCGCTCACCCGCGCCCTGCCATTATCGCTGCAGCACATCCTCGCCATGATCATGGGCACCATTACCGTGCCGATCATCGTGGCCGGCACCGTCGGTGCCACCAGCAACCAGACGCTACTGCTCATCCAGGTGTCCCTGCTGACGTCCGGCATCGCCACGCTGATCCAGCTCTACGGTGTGGGTCGCTTCGGCGCTCGCCTGCCGAGCATCTTCGGCGTCGGGTTCGCTTATGTGCCAACGTTGACCGCCGTGGGTAGCCAGTACGGCCTCGAAGGCATCTTCGGTGCTCAGTTGATCGGCGGTGTGGCCATGTTGTTGGTCGGCTTCGGCATTCGCCCCTTGCGCCACCTGTTCCCGCCGGTGGTGGCAGGCGTCGTGGTCCTGGTGATCGGCCTCTCCCTTTACGACATCGCCATCCACTACATGGCTGGCGGTATCGGCCGACCCGGCTACGGCTCCGGCAAGCAATGGATGGTGGCCCTGGCAACACTCGCCGTGGTGCTCGTGATCTCTCAGTTCGCCCGCGGTTTCATGAAACTGTCGGCGATCATATGCGGCATTGCCGTGGGCTATCTGCTGTCACTCGCGCTGGGCATGGTCGACTTCACGGCGGTGCGCGAGGCCGCCTGGTTGAGTGCGCCGGAGCTCCTGCCGGTCAGCCTCAGCTTTCCGCCGGCCGCCATCTTGTCCATGGTCGTCATCTGCATGGTCAATTCGGTGCAGACCATCGGCGATCTATCGGCCACCACCATGGCAGGCATGAACCGAGAGCTAGGCGAAAAGGAGTTGTCCGGCGGCTTGTTGGGGAACGGCCTGAGTACCCTGGTAGGAGCCCTGTTCGGGGCCTTGCCGACCTCGTCGTACAGTCAGAACGTCGGCATCGTCGCAATGACCAAGGTGGTGAGCCGCTCCGTCTTGGGCCTGGCCGCCGTGTTCATGCTGGTCGCAGGACTGGTGCCGAAGTTCGGCGCCGTGATGACCACCATTCCCTATCCGGTGCTCGGCGGCGCCACGGTCACCGTCTTCGGCATGATCACCATGACCGGCATCCAGCTGCTGACCCGGGATGAACTATCGGCCCGCAACATGACCATCGCCAGCCTTGCGCTGGCCATGAGCTTGGGACTGTATGCGGCGCCGGGCGCGCTTGGCGCCTTGCCGCCCACACTCCAGCTCGCCATCGGCGGCTCGCCTGTGGTCGTGGCTGCGATCACCGCCGTGGTGCTGAACCTCGTGCTGCCGAAACGCGGCCTGGACGACGAACGTGAGGAGCGCGAGCGGCTCGCCGCGAAGATGAACGCCGAGGATGAGGCCTCACGCAAGGGTCCCATGAAGCGCAGCCGGGCAGCGTCATTCCGATAGTTCCCGGGTCATTTCCTCGAGGGTCTCTTCGGCGACCAACCACTGACCTTCCAGCTCGCCAAGGCGAGCGCTCAGCTCACCTTGCCCCGCCAGGAGCTTGGTGAGCTCATCCTTGCGCGCCGGATCGGTATACACCTCGGGGTCCGCCAGGCGCTCTTCAAGCTCACCGAGCTCTCCCTGAACCTTCTCCATCGCCTTTTCCGCCTTGTCCCGCTCTCGCCTCCAGGGCCTGAGCTTTTCGCGTAGCTCGGCGGCGGCCCGCCGACTGGCCTTGCGATCTTCCTTCGGCGCCTCCTGAGCCCACTCGACACGTTCCGCCTTGTCGGCTCGGGCACCGCGCCGCGCCTCTTCCAGGCGGGTCTTGAGCCAGACTCGGTAATCGTCAAGATCGCCGTCGAAAGGCTCGACACGATGATCGGCCACTTTCCAGAACTCATCGACGGTTGCCTTGAGCAGATGGCGATCGTGGGACACCACGATGACGGTACCATCGAAGGCCGCTAGCGCCTCGGTCAGCGCCTCGCGCATCTCCAGATCGAGATGGTTGGTCGGCTCGTCGAGCAGCAACAGATTGGGTTTTTGCCACGCCACCAGCGACAGCGCCAGGCGTGCCTTCTCGCCGCCGGAAAAATGTCCGACCTGAGCGAAGACATCGTCACCGGGGAAGCCGAAGCCACCGAGGAAGCGCCGGATGTCGCTATCGGCGGCGGTCGGCGATAGACGCTGAACGTGCTGGAACGGCGTCGACCCCAGGTCCAGCCCTTCGAGCTGGTGCTGGGCGAAGTAGCCGATGGCCAGGTGCTCGCCGGGGACCCGCTTGCCGCCCAGCAACGGCAGGTCGCCGGTGAGCGACTTGATCAGGGTCGACTTGCCGGCGCCATTGGGGCCAAGCAAGCCAATGCGCTGCCCCGGCAAGATGGTCAGGCGTACCTGCTCGAGTTGTACGCGATCACCTTGCTGCGGGTGATGGTAGCCCAGCGTTGCCTCATCCAGCACCAGCAGTGGATGTGACGTCTTGTCCGCCGCCGGCAAGCTGAAGTGGAACGGTGAATCGACGTGGGCCAGGGCGATGGTACCCATGCGCTCCAGCATCTTGAGGCGGCTCTGGGCCTGACGGGCCTTGGTCGCCTTGTAGCGGAAGCGGGCGACGAACTTCTCGATCTCTTCCTTGCGCGCCTGCTGCTTGGCCGCCTCGGCCTGCTGCAGCGCAAGCTTCTCCGCCCGGGTGCGCTCGAAGATGGAGTAGTTGCCGCGGTACAACACCAGGCGCTTGCGATCGAAGTGCACGATGTGGTCGCACACCGCGTCGAGAAAGTCCCGGTCATGGGAAATCAACAGCAGCGTGCCGGGGTAGCGCACCAGCCACTGCTCGAGCCACAGCAGGGCATCCAGGTCCAGGTGGTTGGTGGGCTCATCCAGCAACAGCACGTCGGAGGGCATGAATAGCGTGCGCGCCAGGTTGACGCGCATCCGCCATCCACCGGAGAAGGCCGACAGCGGCTTGTCGAGATCGTGCTGGGCGAAGCCCAGGCCGACCAGCAACTGGGCCGCCCGGGCCGGAGCGCTGTAGCCGTCCAGCGCTTCGATGGCGCCGTGCAGTTCGGCCTCGCGATGGTGGTCTTCGCGACGCTGAGCCTCGGCCAGCGCGGTTTCGGTACGTCGCAGTTCGGCATCGCCGTCGAGCACATACTCGACGATCGGCCGCGACAGCGCCTCGACCTCCTGGGCCATATGAGCGATACGCTGACCGCCACTCATCTCCACGCTGCCCGTGTCGGCGCCAATTTCCCCCAGCAACAAGCCAAACAGGCTGGACTTGCCGGCGCCATTGGGACCGACGATGCCGGCCTTGTGCCCGGCGTGCAGGGTTAGATCGGCGCCCTCGAACAGGGGCTCGGCCCCGCGTTGCAGGGACACTTGGCGCAGTGCAATCATGCAGGCTCCACTCGGCGATACTTGGGATAGGCAAATAACGAGACGGCCGTCGGCATCGGCGCCCACGCCCTGGGGGATTCAGTCCCGCTGATACAGGCGGCACTCGTCCCGGGCTTGGACACAGAGGCGGGGCGTCGTCACCTTGAACACAGAGGCTCGAAGCGTGAACCGCCATTCTACCGAATTCAGGCGCCAGCTGCGCCTGCGACTCGTCGAAGCCCCCCTTTGGGACTTCGCCTTGGCCCTGTATGGCCGTCCCGGCGTCGAGTCCGCCTGCCTGACCCTCCAGGACGAAGGTGGCCACGACGTCTGCGAATTGCTGTGGCGCTGCTGGCTGTATCGACATGGCGCCGAGACTGGCCCATGCCCCGACGAGGTCCTGCGCTGGCAGTGCGAGGTCACCGCGCCCTTGCGCCACCTTCGTCGCGCACTAAAGGCCGAGGCGAACGCACATCCCGGGGTGGCAAGCGTTCGCTCACATCTCCAGCAGGCCGAACTCGCCGCCGAGCATGAAACCCTCGAAAGGCTCATGAAAATTAGCCTTGAATCAGAGGCTATTACGCCCCTTCCCCGCCCTAGGCCCGGCTTGGAAAAAGTGCTACTTCCGAACGGCGAATCACAGAAAAAATCGCAAGTTATGGCCATCATAAGCCTCGAAAGCCAGCTTGACCCTCCCCAAGCCGCACGCTAGCCTGAAAGTCATCGCATGAGATTTACGGCGTATCTGGCGCGCTATTTTGGCGCGCACAATATCCCGAACGCTGCCACGCTAAATGGCGGCTGAACCTCACTTTGTTCTATGCCCTGACCTTCCCATGAGGCAATCGCAGCACTCTCATAATATCGCCACGACAACACCTGCAGAGGAACCACAAGAATGAAGGCAACCCAACTGTTGACCACCGCCAGTATCGGCGCCCTGATGCTTGGCATGTCCTCCGCCGCTTTCGCCGACAGCTGGCGCTACGCCCACGAAGAGTACGAAGGCGACGTGCAGGACGTCTTCGCCCAAGCGTTCAAGCAGTATGTCGAGGAGAACTCCGATCACGACGTCCAGGTCTACCGCTTCGGCGAGCTGGGCGAGTCCGATGACATCATGGAGCAGACCCAGAACGGTATCCTGCAGTTCGTCAACCAGTCCCCCGGCTTCACCGGCGCCCTGATTCCGGAAGCCCAGATCTTCTTCATCCCCTACCTGCTGCCCACCGACGAAGGCACCGTGCTCAAGTTCTTCGACGAGAGCAAGGCCATCAACGAGATGTTCCCGGAGCTCTACGCCGAACAAGGCCTCGAGCTTTTGCAGATGTATCCGGAAGGGGAAATGGTCGTCACCGCCGACGAGCCGATCACCTCGCCGGAGGACTTCGATAACAAGAAGATCCGCACCATGACCAATCCGCTGCTGGCCGAGACCTACTCCGCCTTCGGCGCCACGCCGACCCCGCTGCCCTGGGGTGAAGTCTACGGCGGCCTGCAGACCGGCATCATCGATGGCCAGGAGAACCCGATCTTCTGGATCGAATCCGGCGGCCTCTACGAGGTGTCACCGAACCTGACGTTCACCGGCCACGGCTGGTTCACCACCGCCATGATGGCCAACCAGGACTTCTTTGACGGCCTGTCGGACGAGGACAAGCAGCTGGTCCAAGACGCCACCGACTCCGCCTACGACACCACCATCGAGCACATCCAAGGGCTCGCCGAAGAGGCTCTGGGCAAGATCCAGGAAGCCTCTGACGAGGTCACCGTGACGCGTCTGAACGATGAGCAGATCGCTGCCTTCAAGGAGCGTGCACCCCAGGTCGAAGAGAAGTTCATCGAAATGACCGGTGACGGCGGTCAGGAGCTGCTCGACCAGTTCAAGGCCGATCTCGAGGCCGTGGAACAGAACGCAGACAACGGCTAAACCACGCACTGAAACAGCGGCTGACGCGACACATGGCACCGCCAGAAATACGTTGCCGCCAGCCGTCGCCACCCAAGGGGGCAGCCACGCTGCCCCCTTGTTGTTTTCGCCGCCAGCGTGTTCCGGGCATGACCACACCAGAACGCGCTGCGCGCCATCACTGAGGTTCACTGACCGCTGCGTGCATCCAGCGTTGACGCTTGTGCCCCATCGGCGCCGACACAGGGAGTACGCTGCGGTCAGGGCATCCACTGTTGCGGACTCTGAACTCAGAGAGGAGCTCGGCCATGACCGACGAAGAATCCGAGATGAACTACCGTTCCGGGCTGCCTGGCATCCTGGGGACCATCGATACCCTGATCAGCAAGATCGAAGCCGTGATCCTTGCCGTAGGGGTGCTGCTGATGGCCGTCAATACCATCGCGAACGTCATTGGACGCTTTGCTCTCGGTGAAAGTATCTTCTTCACCGGCGAGATCAATCGCATCCTGATTATCATGATTACCTTCGCCGGTATCGGCTACGCGGCGCGCCATGGCCGTCATATCCGTATGTCCGCTATCTACGATGCGCTGCCGGTAGGTGGACGCAAGGTGCTGATGGTCACCATCTCTCTTTTCACCGCGGCGGTGATGTTTTTCCTGCTCTACTACTCGGTGATCTACATTCTCGACCTGTACGACAAGGGACGGATTCTCCCGGCTCTAGGCTTCCCGATCTTCATCATATACATCTGGGTTCCCATGGGCTTTCTAATCACAGGCATCCAGTATCTGCTGACCGCGGTCAAGAACCTGACCTCGCGTGACGTCTACCTCTCCACCGGGGTACTCGACGGTTACAAAGATACGGAAACGGAAGTCTGACTCGCCGAGAAGGCCACGGAGAATCCCCCTATGACGACAATAATGGTAGTCACCATGATTGCCCTGCTGCTGCTGGGCTTTCCCATGATGGTTCCGCTGATCAGTGCCGCAGTGATCGGCTTCTTCATGATGTTCAACGGCTTCGGCCAGATGGATACCCTGATCCAACAGATGATGGCGGGTATTCGTCCTGCCTCGCTGATCGCGGTACCGATGTTCATTCTCGCCGCCGATATCATGACCCGCGGCCAGTCGGCCGAACGCTTGATCAATATGGTCATGTCCTTTATCGGCCACGTGAAGGGTGGCCTAGCCGTCTCCACGGCGGCCTCCTGCACCCTGTTTGGCGCAGTCTCTGGCTCGACCCAGGCCACCGTGGTGGCGGTCGGCTCGCCGCTGCGCCCGCGCATGCTCAAGGCCGGCTATTCCGACTCTTTCACCCTGGCCCTGATCATCAACTCCAGTGATATCGCCTTTCTGATCCCGCCGAGCATCGGCATGATCATCTATGGCGTCATCTCCGGCACCTCCATCGGCGAGCTGTTCATCGCCGGCATCGGCCCGGGGCTGCTGATTCTGATGATGTTCTCGGTCTACTGCGTGCTCTACGCCGTGATCCGCGATGTCCCCACCGAACCCAAGGCCTCCTGGCGCGAGCGCTTGACCTCGGTGCGCGAGGCCCTGTGGCCACTGGGCTTCCCGGTGATCATCGTCGGCGGCATCTATGGCGGCATCTTCAGCCCCACCGAAGCCGCGGCGGCCTGCGTGCTGTATGCCGTGTTCCTCGAGTTTGTGGTCTTCCGCTCGCTCAAGCTCAGCCACATCTACGCCATCGCCAAGTCCACCGGCCTGATCACGGCGGTGGTGTTCATCCTGGTCGCGGTGGGCAACGGCTTCTCCTGGATCATCTCCTTCGCCCAGATTCCCCAGGCCCTGCTCGAGGCCGCGGGGATCAACGATGCCGGCGCCACAGGCGTCTTGATCGCGATCTGTATCGCCTTCTTCGTCGCCTGCATGTTCGTCGACCCGATCGTGGTCATCCTGGTGCTCACACCGATCTTCGCCCCCGCCGTCGAGGCCACCGGCCTGGATCCGGTGCTGGTCGGGATCCTGATCACGTTGCAGGTGGCGATCGGGTCGGCAACGCCGCCCTTCGGCTGCGACATCTTTACCGCCATCGCGATCTTCAAGCGGCCCTACTTCGACGTGATTAAGGGCACCCCGCCCTTCGTTCTGCTGCTGATTCTGGCCGCGGCTCTGCTGATCATGTTCCCGCAGATCGCGCTGTTCCTGCGCGACGTGGCGTTCCGCTGATGCCGACCACGCCCCTTTTACGGAGAGTCTAGCGATGTTCAACAGAATCCTGGTGGCGGTGGACGGCTCCAAAGGCGCCCTGAAAGCCCTCGAGAAGGCCGTGGGCCTGCAGTACCTGACCGGCTCGGAGCTGTGGGTGCTGTGCGTGTTCAAGCATCACAGTCTGCTCGAGGCGTCCTTGTCCATGGTCCGCCCCGACAAACTGGACCTGCCCGACGATGCGTTGAAGGAATACGCCTCCGAGATCGCAGTACACGCCAAGGCCCACGCCGTGGAGCTTGGCGTGCCGGCAGACAAGGTCCGCGCCTTCGTCAAGGGCGGCCGCCCCTCACGCACCATCGTGCGCTTCGCCCGCAAGCGCGACTGCGACCTGATCGTGATCGGCGCCCAGGGCACCAACGGCGACTCCAGCCTGATCCTCGGCAGCGTCGCCCAACGAGTCGCAGGCTCCGCTCACGCGGCCACCATGGTGGTCTAAGCCCGCGAACGCGGTTCCCAGGCCCCGGCGAATGTCGCTCGCGCCGGGGCCCGGTCGTTGCACGGGTGCCACTACCGGCCCGACATGCCGGTCGGCGCAGAATCCGTGCTTGGCGACATCTGTCCTCACCTCATCGTCGGCCCGGCCACGCCGACAACGCTGGGAGCGTGCCCTTCGAGCCCCCCGACACAGGCACGCCCAAGGCACGCCCGTGCGCTTCTGGCCTGGCCCCGGGTCATGCAACACCTTTGCACCAGATGCGGAACCCTCCGCCCCCTGTTAGAGTCTCAACACCGACATACACCTTCGTCACTCATCACGCATGGCGCCAAGCGCCCAAGAGTTAAGGACATTCATGAAGACACTGCTGACTTCTGCTTCCCTGGTCGCCCTGCTGGGCGCCGCTCCACTGGCCTTCTCCGCCCCCGAAACCGATCAGGAAAAGCTCAGCTACAGCCTCGGCGTGACCCTCGGTCAGAGCATCCAGCAGGATGTCGAAGACCTCGACACCGACGCCTTCTCCGATGCGGTCAAGGACGTGTTCGCCGGAGAGGAGCTTGACCTGAGCGATGAGGAAATCGCCGCCGCCCTGACCAAGTTCCAGCAGGAAGCCATGGCCAAGCGCGCCGAGGAACAGGAGCAGCTTGCCGCCGAACGGGAAAAGCAGGGCGAAGATAACCAGGCGGCAGGCGAGAGCTACCTGGCCGAGAACGGCGACAAGGACGGCGTGACAACCACCGATTCTGGCCTCCAGTACAAGGAGCTGGAAGAGGGTGATGGCGCCTCGCCGGAAGCCGGTGATACCGTCGAGGTCAACTACGAAGGCAAGCTGATCGACGGCACCGTGTTCGACAGCTCCTACGAGCGTGGCGAGCCGGTCACCTTCCAGGTCGGTCAGGTCATCGAGGGCTGGCAGGAAGCGCTCAAGATGATGAACGTCGGCGATACCTGGGAAGTCGTGATCCCCGCCGAACTGGCCTATGGTGCACGCGGCCAGGGCCCGATCGGTCCCAACGAGACACTGATCTTCAAGGTCGAACTGCTGGATGTGAACCCGAGCGACGAAGGCTGATCACGTGACCGCCAGCCCTCGTACCATCATCGCCAGCCTCCTCGCGGGGCTGGCTTTGTCGTTTACGGCCAACGTCCATGCCGAAACACCCGACCCCCTGCCCAGGCTTGGCCTGGACGGCGAGCGGCTCGCCGCCATCGGGGTATCCTCCGGCGGCTACATGGCGGCTCAGTTGGCCGTGGCCTGGCCCGAACGCTTTGATGCCCTTGGCCTGGTGGCGACCGGGCCCTGGGGCTGTGCCCAGGGCGAACTCGGTCGGGCGCTTGGTCAGTGCATGTTCACTCGCCTGGGCGCCCCCGACCTCAGCGCCATCGATCAGCGCTGGGCAGACTATCGCGAGCGTGAACTGGTCGGCAGTCAGGCCGACCGCGGCAAGCTCAGGGTCTACGCCTGGCAGGGTGGCAGCGACGGTACCGTCGATCCTGCCGTCAGCACTGCCGCAGTGACGCAGCTCGACGGCTGGCTCGCCGACCCGGAGGCCCAGCTCAAGACGGTGGTCGACGCAACGGCCGGCCATGGGTGGCCCGTGGACGCCGAGACGGCAGGCGAATCGCTGGCCGACTGCCACGCCAGCGGCCCCCCCTACCTGCTTGCTTGCGGCACGGACCTCGCCGGCGACGCCATCGCCTGGTGGTACCCGTCCCCCGAGCCCGCGGTGGACGATCCCGCTGCCGCTGGCTCCCTGCTGGTCTTCGACCAGAGCGCCTTCGACGCCCGTGGCCTGGCGGACACCGGCTACCTGTATCTGCCGAGCGCTTGCGAGGACGGCCACTGCGGCATCGTGGTCGCCCTGCACGGCTGCGAAATGGGCGTTTCCGACGAAGAAGACGCCGGTGTCCCGGCCTTCGTGTCGGGCAGCGGCCTGAACCGCTGGGCCGCCGCCAATCGCCTGGCGGTGCTCTATCCCCAGGCCGAGGCGACCCTGGCCAACCCCAAGGGGTGCTGGGACTGGTGGGGCTTCAGCGAGAGCACCTGGCAGCTCGATCCGCTCCAGGACAGCCGCGACGGCCGCCAGGTCAAGGCGCTGATGGGCATGATCGACAGCCTGCAGGCCGCGCCCTGAGCGGGCACGAACCAAAGCCTAGACCTAGACCCACCATGAACCGCCGGGTCAGCACCAGCGGCACACAAACGCCAGCGACGCCTCGGGGAATCCGGGCGCCGCTGGCGTTTTTCGTGACGGCCAGGCCTGACACCCCACCCTCGACGCGGCCCGGCCCCGCGCGGGCACGCCGCGGACGGTGTCGAGCCATGAAGAGCCCTCAGCGGGCTCGATAAAGAGCCCTCAGCGGGCTCGATAAAGAGCCCTCAGCGGGGTGATAAAGAGCCTTCAGCGGGGTGATAAAGAGCCTTCAGCGGGGTGATAAAGAGCCTTCAGCGGGGTGATAAAGAGCCTTCAGCGGGGTGATAAAGAGCCTTCAGCGGGCTCGGTAAAGAGCCCTCAGCGGGCTCGGTAAAGAGCCTTCAGCGGGCTCGGTAAAGAGCCTTCAGCGGGCTCGATAAAGAGCCCTCAGCGGGGCCGATGAAGAGCCTTCAGCCCTCGCTCAAGGCCTCATCCAGGGCGGCCTGAAGAGGGCCGGGGGTGGGGGAATGCAGCACCCGGCGCACGATATCGCCGTCGGCATTCACCAGATACAGCGAAGCGGTATGGTCCACGGTGTACGCCATCGCCGAGTCCGGCGTCTCGACCTTGCGCCAGACCACTCCGTAGCGCTCGGCGATGTCGTCGAGTTGCGCCTGGCTGCCGGTCGCGCCGATGAAGTCCTCACCGAAGAAGCCCAGATACTCCTCGAGTCGTGCCAGGCTGTCACGCTCGGGGTCCACCGACACCATCAACGGCACGACACGCCGGCGCTGCTCATCGGGCAGTGCCTGACGTGCCTGGCGCACGACCGCGAGGCTCATCGGACAGACGTCGGGACACCAGGTGTAGCCGAAGAAGATCACGGCCAGCTGATCGTCCTCGAGGGACGACAGCGAGAACTCGCCCCGGGTCGAGGGTAGCTCGATAGGCCCCCCCACGGGTTCGCCATCGGCGTGACGCTGCTGCCAGGGAGCCAACGTCCATAGCGTTGCGGCAACCAGAACGGCCGCCGTCGCAAGGCCAAGCCCCCATAGCCGTCCCTTCATGGCAGACTCCTTTCGACGTCGATATCGAACCAGCTCCCGAGTCTTCCCCGAGGCGAGTCAAACGTGACCTTGGCACGCCAGGTCATGGTGTCGTTGGTACAGATGCCGAGCTGGCCCTGACCGTGGAAATGCCCCGCCTCTCCCGCGTCGAGCGCAAAGCGATTCAGCCCCATGTCCATGTCGACCCCCTCGAAGCTGATACTCACTTGGCTCGCGGCAACGCCGTCGATGGCGACATCGAGCGGCAGCGGAGTGAGCGGCCGAATCTCACCATCGACCGCTATTTCGAGGGTCAACCGCTCCCCCTCGCCGAGGGCCGTGCTGCAGGGCCCGGCGTGCAGGGTGCAGGCCGTCGACGCCGGGGGGTACCAGGTCACCGGATCAGGATCGCTCAATTCATGACGCAACAGGTACCATAGCGTCACGGCGAGCGTCACGAGGGTCACCAGGATCAACAGGCGCAGGCGCGGTCGCCGGGTCGAACGTGATGAGGGCAGGCGTCGCGAAAGCATCGGAATGGACAGCCTCCCGAAAAATCAGTAGTACCGGTAAGCTTATCAGCAAATGGCCGAGGCACCCTGCGCGCCGATGTCGCAGCTGCCAACGCTGTTGACGACGCTGTCGCCAGGCGACTATCGACGTCAACGCCCGTCGGGCCAGGCTATTCTTGGGGCCCATTCAACTACGTTTCGCCATCGTGTTCCGAGCGACCGGCGAGCCTCTCGACAAGGAGTCACCATGGCTGGCGTCGCGGCCGCTCTCGGCCCACTGTTCCTGCTCATTCTGCTTGGCGCCGTGCTCGGCGCCGGCCGCATCCCCGGCGGCGATTTCTGGCAGCGCATGGAACGCCTGATCTATTTCATCCTGTTCCCGGCCATGCTGATCGCCACCATGGCCACGGCGGATATCAGCCAGGTCCCCGTCACTCGGCTGGCCATCGTCCTGCTTGGCGCCATGGCCGTGTTCACGGCGCTGTTGTGGTGGAGCAAGTCGCGACTCGCGATGGACGCAGCGGCCTTCACCTCGGTGTTCCAGGGCGCCATTCGGTTCAATACCTATGTCGGTGTCGCCGGTGCTGCGGCCCTGCATGGCCCCCTCGGCACCACCACCGCCGCCGTGGCTCTCGCGCTGATGATTCCAGTCGTCAACGTACTGTGCGTCCTGACCTTTATCGCCGCCGGCACACTCGGACGCTCGGGCCTATGGCGCAGCCTCACCGCGCTGGCCCAGAACCCGCTGATTCTGGCCTGCCTGATCGGCATCGGGCTGAACCTGTCCGGCATCGGCTTGCCAGGGTGGAGCGCCGGAACCCTGGAGCTGCTCGGCCGCGCGGCACTGCCTCTGGGGTTGGTCGCTGTCGGGGTTGCGCTGCGCCCCCAGGCCTTGCTACGCCGTGACATTGGTCTGTGGCTGTCGAGTGCGGTCAAGCTCGTGCTGATGCCATTGGTGGTGTTGATCCTGGCCTGGTGCCTGGGCCTGGACACGGTCAGCCGCGACGTGGCCCTGCTCTTTGCGGCCCTGCCGACGGCTACCTCCGCCTACATTCTGGCCCGCCAGTTGGGAGGCGACGCCGAATTGATGGCCGGCCTGATCACCGCTCAGACCCTGGCCGCGATGCTGACCCTGCCGCTATGGATGCGACTGGTGGGGTAAATAGCCAGTCTTACTAAAAAAGATTCTCGTTTGTGTTGACGTGGTAAACGAGAATGATTTACGCTTCAGTTGTCGGCGTTAATGAGTCGCCGGCAACCAGATTCGAGACATGCCAGTCGCTATCTGGTTTCTCCTCCTCATTGCTAGTCACGGTCCTTACGCCGCTTCCTCCTCGGGAGCGGCTTTTTCTTGTGGCCGGGGGCTGCAGCGTAGAGCGCATGTCTGGCGAGGAGGTGTCCGCTCCCGCCCCCATGGACCAGGTCGCTCGGCATCCGATGCCACCACCAGCGCCCTACTGCCGGATGAAAGACCCAAAAAAGCACGGAGGCTCAGCGAGTTAGCGGCTCTAAACAAAAAAGATTCTCGTTTGTGTTGACGCGTCAAACGAGAATGATTTACGCTTCAGTTGTCGGCGTTGATGAGTCGCCGGCAACCAGATTCGAGACATGCCAGTCGCTATCTGGTTTCTCCTCCTCATTGCTAGTCACGGTCCTTATGCGCCGCTCCGCCTCAGGAGCGGCTTTTTTTGGTTCATCGCACTTTGGTTCATCGCACCGTGCCGCGGTCTCACGACCGACGCCGACGCCGGCGCCGTACTCGCCTAGCGCCCGGCCTGTCCCGAGGCTCTTACCACGCTCCTTACCACACCCCGTGCCACGGCCCCACCTGAGACAGGCGACGCCGCAGCATGACGGCGAGCGCCTCCACCGCCGGCCATGACGAAGCGGCAATCCGCCGGCTGAAGTAGAGACACGCCTGACTCTCCCCCAACTCCGGCAGGTCATCGGCCTCGCCGAGCACTCGCATGCTCGGCGTCAGCCGTTGACGATCGAGAATACTCACCGCCAGCCCTACCTCCACGGCCTTTTCCACCGCATGGATGCTGGTACTGGTGAACACCGCGTACCACTCTCGCCCGCGGGCCTCCAGGGCCTCGACCCCCAACGAGCGAAACGGGCAGTCCAATGGATGCAGCGCCAGCGGCAATGGTGCGTGCTGGTCGATGCTGTAGTCCCGCGACGCCGCCCACACCGGCGAGGTCTTCCACAGTGGTTCTCCGCCCGCCACCCGGTGGGGGCGGTCCAGCGCCACAGCCAGGGACAGGTCGCCGCGCTCGAGCCGCCGCGCCAGCTCGCCGCTGGGGGCCGTCACCGCCTCCAGCAGCACACTGGGGTGGCTCGCCAGGAAGTCCGGCAGCACCTGCTCCACCAACTGTGGGGCATAGCCTTCGGGCATGCCGAAGCGCACGCGCCCGGATAGCCCCTGGCCGGTCAATCGCCCCACCAGGCCATCGTGCTGGCGCAACAGCTCCCGCGCTTCACGCAACAACACCTCACCGGCCGGCGACGGCGTGACACCACGCGGCCCACGAATCAACAGCCGGGTCGCCAGCCGCTCTTCCAGACGCTTGATCTGCATGCTCAGCGCGCTGACGGTGCGATGGCGCTGCTCCGCGGCCGCGGCCAGGCTGCCCTGCTGAACGATGGTAACGAAGCTGCGCAGGGCCTCGAGATCGAGCGCCGCGCCGCCAGTATCCGGAGTGTTCATGATCCTGCCTTAAAGAAAATTGAACTCTATCTGCAATAAGTTTCGCTACTCGAAAGCCTAGCATCGCGCCAGACTCGCGGCACGCTCTCGTGGTGTTGCTCATCGTCGCCCGGCTCTCTTCCACCCTACCGTCAAGGAGGCGCTCGCCATGCTGTCCCTAGCGCGCCTGTTTACCCCGCCCAGTGCTCGTGTCCTGCGCCGCCACACCCTGTCGCTGACCATCGCCGGTGGCTTCGTGCTGTGCTGGAGCAGTGGCTTCGTCGGTAGCCGCCTCGCCGTCGACGTCGATAGCCCGGTGATCGGCCTGTACGCCTGGCGCTTTGCGCTGGCGACGCTGGTGGCCTGGGCGCTGGTGATGTGGCGCCGTGCCCACCCTGGGCACCGCCCGAGCGGGCGCCAGGTGGTGCATGAAATGCTCGTCGGGGGACTGACCGTCGGGGTCTACCTGCTGACCATGCTGCTGGCCGTGGCCGAGGGCGTCAGCGCCTCGGTGGCGGCGTTGATCGGCGCCTTGCAGCCATTGGCCGCGGCACTACTGGCGACACAACTGTTGAAGGAGCGCTGCTGCGCGGCGCAGTGGGCGGGGATGGGGCTCGCGACCCTGGGCGCTGGCGCGATGGTCATGGGCGACATGCAAGGTGTGGGTGGGGCGCCGGCTTGGGCCTACGCTCTGCCGCTGATCGCCGTGCTGGCGGTTTCCGTGGGCAGCGTGTTACCGCCTCCGGGCCACCGCGAACACCCGCAACTGGCGCCTGAGCCGTTGGCGCTCGAAACGCGCCTGGCATTGCAGCTCAGCGCTGCCACGGGCCTGTTCATGGTCGCGGCCCTGGTGCTCGAACCCGGCTGGCCGACGCCACCACCGGCGACAACCGATGCCTGGCTGGCCCTGACCTGGCTGGTGGTGCTGGCCACCTTCGGCGGCTACGGGTTCTTCGTGGCGAGCCTGACGCGCTTCGGCGTCACGTCGACATCGGGGCTCATCGCGCTGACGCCGGCGATCACCTTGGCCATGACGGCAACGCTGTTCGCCGAACGCCCCGACACCCTGGGACTAGTCGGGCTGGCGCTATCACTAGTGGGGGCGCTCTGGGCGCTGGCAGCCGGCGCCCGGCGCCGCGGCCACGGCGCCAATGCCGGCCTCAGTCGACGCGGCGGAAAATCAGGTCCCAGACGCCGTGACCGAGTCGCTCGCCCCGCGCCTCAAACTTGGTCAGCGGTCGAAACTCGGGACGCGGCACGTAAGGCGACGTCTCGGGAGCCGCCGTGTTGAGATAGCCCGGCGCGGCCGTCATCACCTCCGCCATCCACTCGGCGTAGGCTTCCCAGTCGGTGGCCATGTGCAAGGTGCCGCCTTCCGCCAGACGGGTGCGCACCAACTCGACGAAGGCCGGCTGCACGATGCGTCGCTTGTGGTGCTTCTTCTTTGGCCAGGGATCAGGAAAGAACAGCTGCAGCGTCGTGAGGCTCGCCTCGGGCAGACACTGTTCGAGCACCGCCAGCGCATCCTCGCGATAGACACGAAGATTGGTCAGCCCACGCTTGTCGGCTTCGTCGAGCAGCTTGCCCACCCCCGGCGCATGCACCTCGATGCCAATGAAGTCGGTATCGCGATGGGTCTCGGCCTGCTCGATGAGCGAGGCCCCCATGCCGAAGCCGATCTCGACCACTCGCGGGGCACTCCGTCCGAACAGGGCGTCCAGGTCCTGGCGGCCCTCTGCCAGGGTCAGGCCGAGGCGTGGCCAGACCTCCTCGAGGCCGCGGGTCTGGGCAATCGTCATGCGCCCGGCGCGCAGCACATAGCTCTTGATGCCGCGACGGTGCAGCGGAGCATCGGGGGATTCCGGCCGGGTGGCCCTGGCCTCGTCGGGGCGCTCGTCGTCGTGATGCGGATCGGTCATGCGCTGAGTCGTGTCTCTCGAAAAGGTGAAGCCCGGGCAAGGTGCCTCAGGCATTGATGCGGCCGCTGCTCGGCGAAGACGCCTCGGCGCTGCGGCGCGGCATGCGTCCGGCCAGGTGCGCCTGGCGCCCGGCCTGGACCGCGTGCTTCATGGCCTGGGCCATCAGCAGCGGATCGCGAGCGTGGGCAATGGCGGAGTTCATCAGCACGCCATCACAGCCAAGCTCCATGGCGAGTGCCGCCTCGGAGGCCGTGCCGATGCCGGCGTCGACCAGTACGGGCACCTTGGCCCGCTCGATGATCAGGCGCACGTTGTAGGGGTTCTGAATGCCGTGACCGGAACCGATCAGTGAGCCTAGTGGCATGACCGCACAGCAACCAATGGCCTCGAGCTCCTGGGCGACGATGGGGTCGTCGCTGGTGTAGACCATGACATCGAACCCATCGGCGACCAGGATCTCGGCGGCCTTCAGGGTCTCCACCACATTGGGATACAAGGTCGCGTCATCGCCCAGCACCTCGAGCTTGACCAGCTTGTGGCCGTCGAGCAGCTCCCGAGCCAGCTTGCAGGTGCGCACCGCATCCTTGGCGTTGTAGCAGCCGGCGGTGTTGGGCAGCAGGGTATAGCGCTCCGGCGGCACGACATCGAGCAGGTTCGGTGCGCTCGCGTCCTGCCCCAGGTTGGTGCGGCGTACGGCGAAGGTCACCACCTCGGCGCCGCTGGCGGCGATCGCCTCACCGGTCTCGTCGAAGTCCTTGTACTTGCCGGTTCCCACCAGCAGGCGGGAGGAAAAGGCGTGGCCGGCGATGCGCAGTGGGCTGTCCTGAAAGAAGTCGGTCATGAAACGGTCCTTATCGCGAGAGCGAGTATCCAGAGCGAAAATTGCGCCAGCGGCGCGGGCGGATGGCGTGCACCGCGTCGAGCGCGGGTCAGCCACCGCCGATGGCGTGGACGATCTCGACGCTATCGCCCGCGGCGAGACGCGTCTCGGAGTGCTGGCTTCGCGGCACGATGTCCTCGTTGAGCTCGACGGCGATACGCCGCCCGCCGAGTCCCAGGGACTCGATCAGCTCCGCCACGGTCTGCGCGCGACCGAGGTCATGGGACTCACCGTTCAGCTGAATCTGCATGGGCACCTCATTCATCGGGCTGGCTGTTGGACAGCGCTGGCAACGCGACGGGTTCACGTCGTGTCATCGCGCTTTTGCGGGGCCTTATTGTAGCGGCTCGACACGACTCGGGGTACGGTTGGGCGACAACTTTCCCCACCGTCGACGACAAAAGGAGCCCTTTCATGCAGGACCGCAGCTGGTGGCTCGGCGTTGCGCTCTCCGGTGCGCTGGTCGTGATGCTCGGCGCCTTCGCCGCCCATGGCCTGAGCGGGCAACTCACGCCGCGCCTCGAACAGGCCTTTACCACCGGGGTACGTTACCAGGCCTGGCACACGCTGGCGGCCCTGGCGGTGCTGGCCTGGCGTACCCAGATTCGCTTCAGCGCCCAGCGCTACGCCCTGATGCTGTGGGCCGCGGGCACACTGCTGTTTTCCGGCTCGCTGTACGCGATGGGGCTGGCAGCACTGGCCGGCACCGGGCTCGGTGCCTTCGCCGTCGTCACGCCGGTCGGCGGACTCGCGCTGGTGCTTGGCTGGCTGGCGCTGGCCGCCGGTGTCTGGCGCCAGCGCTAGGGGTCGCGGCGTATCAGTCGCTGTCGGGAAGCGCGTAGGTCGCGGTGACGTGGGCCACCGGCCTCTCGTCACCGGCCGAGAACAGCTGCACCTCGCCGACGGCGAGGCGCCGTCCGAGCTTGATCACTCGGGCATTGGCGATCAAGTCGCGATCGCCACGGGCTCGGCGCAGGAAATGGCAGTTGAGGTCGGTGGTCACCGCCATGGCCTCGGGGCCAATCTGGGCCAGGATAGCGACATACAAGCACACATCGGCGAGCCCCATCATGGTCGGGCCAGACACGCTCGCCCCGGGCCTCAGGTGTTCGTCTTCGATCGCCAGGCTCATGGTGGCCCGCATGTCTCCGACCCCCTCGATGGTTCCCGCACGCTGGGGAAAGACCTCGTCGAGAAAGTCTTCGATGGCGGCGGCGGTCATCACGGTCATGGGGCACTCCCTGGCAGCGTCACGGTGGCGAAAACATCGGGTCCTGGAAACGGTCTGAGCTCTGGCCTGGTACTCGGCATAGGCACCCGGCAAAGGCACCCGGCCCACGATAGCGCAAGCCAACCGGTGCGCCCACCCTGACAACGTGACGGAGCCCAACGCAGGACAGCGGCGTCGCGGGGCGATGGCGCGCGACTTGCCCGCCGAGGCCACCCCGCCTACCTACGGCCCCCGTGGAGCCCCAGCCCCGAGCCGGCGAACGCCCGTGGGCACCGCGACGCCACAAAAACGCCCCCGTGGGCAACCACGGGGGCGATATCAGCGCCTGGCCCCAGGCGATCCTGCCCCGAGGCTGCGGCTCAAAACGGCCTACGACACCAGCGCCGGTGTCCCTCGGCGCCTCCTGCTTGGCCTTACTTGGCCTTATGCACCTGGCGCCAGTGATGCAACAGCGGCTCGGTGTAGCCCGCCGGCTGCACACGGCCCTTGAAGATCAGGTCGCTAGCCGCCTGAAACGCGGACGACGTCTCGAAGTTCGCGCTCATCGGCGTGTAGCTCGGGTCGCCTTCGTTCTGACCGTCGACCACCTTGGCCATGCGCTCCAGCGTCTCCTGGACGCGCGGCGCATCGACCACACCATGGTGCAACCAGTTGGCGATGTGCTGGCTGGAAATGCGCAGCGTGGCGCGGTCTTCCATCAGGCCTACATCATGGATATCCGGCACCTTGGAGCAGCCGACGCCGCTCTCGACCCAACGCACCACGTAGCCCAGGATGCCCTGACAGTTGTTGTCCAGCTCCTGTTGACGCTCCTGCTCGCTCCAGTCGGCGGCAGCCTCCACCGGCACGCTGAGCAAGGCCTGCAGCATTTCATCACGCAGCGTGCTCTCGTCCTGCGCCTCGAGCTCCTTCTGCACCGCGGCCACGTCGACCTGGTGATAATGCAGGGCGTGCAGCGTGGCGGCCGTGGGCGACGGCACCCAGGCGGTATTGGCTCCGGCCTTCGGGTGGCCGATCTTCTGCTCGAGCATCGCCGCCATCAGGTCCGGCATGGCCCACATGCCCTTGCCGATCTGAGCGCGGCCGCGCAGGCCACAGGCCAGGCCAACCAGGACGTTGGAACGCTCATAGGCCTGGATCCAGGCAGCGCCCTTCATGTCGCCCTTACGCATCATCGGACCGGCTTCCATGGCGGTATGCATCTCGTCGCCGGTGCGGTCGAGGAAGCCCGTATTGATGAACACGACCCGCGACGTCGCCTCGGCGATACAGGCCTTCAGGTTGACCGAAGTGCGACGCTCCTCGTCCATGATGCCCATCTTCAGGGTATCGCGAGTCATGCCAAGCAGGTCTTCGATGCGCCCGAACAGGGTGGCCGCGAAGGCGACTTCCTTGGGACCGTGCATCTTCGGCTTGACGATGTACATGGAGCCCGTGCGCGAGTTGCGCGGCTCGTCGTCGCCCTTGTTCAGGTCATGCAGAGCGACCAGGCCGGTGACGATGCCATCGAGAATGCCCTCGGGCAGCTCGTTGCCTTGCTCATCGAGCACCGCCGGGGTGGTCATCAAGTGCCCCACGTTACGCACGAACAGTAGCGAACGTCCCGGCAGGGTGACGTCTCCGCCGTCCGGCGCGGTCCAGCGGCGATCGGGGTTCAGGCGGCGTGTAAAGGTCTTGTCGCCCTTGCTGATGTCGGCGCTCAGGTCGCCCTTCATCAGGCCAAGCCAGCTGGCATAGACGCCGACCTTTTCCTCGGCGTCCACCGCCGCCACGGAATCCTCGCAGTCCATGATCGACGTCAGTGCGGCCTCGACGACCAGATCCTTGACGCCAGCCGGGTCGGTCTTGCCGATCGGATGGCTGGCGTCGACCTGGATCTCCAGGTGCAGGCCATTGTGTGACAGCAGGACCGAGCTCGGTGCGGACGCGTCACCCTGGTAGCCGACCAGCTTGCCCGGTGCCTTCAAGCCTGTCTCGCGACCGCCGTCCAGCGACACCACAAGGTGGCCGTCACGCAGGAAGTACTTCACCGCATCACGATGCGTACCGGTCGCCAGCGGCGCCGCCTGGTCCAGCACATTGCGAGCATAGGCGATGACCTTGGCGCCACGCTTCGGATTGAAGCCGGTGCCCTTCTCGGCGCCATCATCTTCGGCGATGACGTCGGTGCCATAAAGCGCGTCATACAGGCTACCCCAACGCGCATTGGCGGCATTCAAGGCGTAGCGGGCGTTGTTGACCGGCACCACCAGCTGCGGACCGGCTTGAACGGCGATCTCGCGATCGACGTTTTCGGTGGTGACCTCGACCGTGGCCGGCGGATCCACCAGGTAGCCGATATCCTTGAGAAACGCCTGGTAGGCGGCCATGTCAGTGACCGGGCCAGGATGCTCACGGTGCCAGACATCGAGCTTTTGTTGCAGCGCATCACGCTCGGCCAGCAACGCCCGATTGGTCGGTGTCAGGTCATGAAACAGGGCATCAACGCCCTTCCAGAAGGCCTCGGCATCGATGCCGGTACCAGGCAGGGCCTGCTCATTGATGAACTGGTCCAGCTCGGCGGCCACTTGCAGACGATGGCGAGTGATTCGTTGGGTCATGGTGTGTAGCTCCTCACAAGGCTGCTCGATGCCCCCCTGGCACCGACCGGCCGGACAGGGGAAGGTAGACTGCTCACGAATAATTTTGTGGAAAACAATTCCATATGTAAAGGCAAAGGACCTGCCGAAGCCTCCAGGCTAGACCAAATGATAAGTCCCAAGGGCCATGCGTGATTAGGAAACAGTGGTGCAGAACCATCAGGCTCGCTAGCATGGAGTGCCAAGGTGGAGAATACGATGACCGATTTCACTCCCCTGCAGGCACTCGATGGCCTCACCCGGGTGGACGCCAACGCGTTGGCCCCCACCTCGACCCTGGCCAAGTACCTCACGCATTACGGCCTAAGAGCCATGCTCACCAATGCGATAACGCTGCACGCCGGCAACTTGGCGACGCCGCGCTTTCGCCTCTGGACCCAAGTGTGGAGCCCCCCACGGCCCCGTGCCACCGCAATTATCGTGCACGGTTACTACGATCACCTGGGGCTCTATCGTCACCTGCTCAAGTTGCTGCTCGAGGAAAACCTGCGGGTCGTCCTGTGGGACCTGCCCGGCCACGGCCTGTCCAGCGGCGAGCGCGCCGATATCGCCGACTTCGCCGACTACGGCGACAGTCTGAGCATGCTGCAGGATCACCTGACCCGCGAAGGGTTGGCCGAGGGCCCCTGGATCGGCGTCGGGCAGAGCACCGGCGCGGCCATTCTGGCCACCGATGCCCTGACCCGGGGCGCCGACCATCACTGGACGGCGCTGGTGCTGCTGGCACCGCTGGTGCGCCCCTGGGGCTGGGCTCGCTCCAGCTGGGTGCATCGCCTGGTCAGCCCCTTCGTCGCCAGTGTACCGAGGCGCTTCCGGGCGAATTCCAACGACGCCGACTTCGCCGCGTTTCTGCGCGAAAACGACCCGCTGCAGCCGGTCCGCCTGCCCACGGGTTGGGTCACCGCCATGCGCCGCTGGATGCCGCGCCTCATGGATCTCCCCCCCTGTCCCTTGCCGACCCTGATCCTGCAAGGTGACAAGGACCTGACGGTAGATGGCCCCTGGAATCTCGCGGTGCTGGAGAAAAAATTCCCCAATGCCTGCATTCACCGCCACCCCGAAGCACGGCATCATCTGGTCAACGAGGCGGAAACCATCCGCGCCGAGCTGTTCGGCCACCTGCACGACTTCCTCGCCGGCCGCCTCCGCCCCACCTCCAAGACAAGGACTTCTTGCCGATGCCCCGACGCCTAGCGGGTTCGTCCCCGAGTTGCGCAACGACAGCGGACGTCATGACGATTCAAGCGTGGGCGGGAAGCACCGCATCGGCTAGCGTTCGCGGCGCTGCAGCAGCCCGACCCGGCTACCGCCGGCGAGCCGTCCACTGGGTGGGGCTACTGAGCCTGATCGCCTTGCTGATCGGCTGCGCCACGACGCCGGACGCGCCGACCCAGCTGCGCCAGGCGTTGCTGGGCCTGGGGCAGCGCGCGGCAGAAGAAGTCGTTTCCGCCCCGCCGGTGCCCTCAGCGCTCAGAGACCAGGTCCTGCTGCTCGCGCCCCCGGACGTCGACGCCAAGCTCAACCTGGCCCAGGAGCGCGTGCAGGAAAGCCTGACTCGCGGCCTGCTGGGGGTAAAAGACGGCCCCCAGGTGCTCGACTGGCAACCCGGCAGCACCCCCTCGGGAGACAGCCAACAATGGCTGGTGGATAGCCGCCTGATCGCCGACGGCCCTCGGCTGCGTCTTTCCGACAGGGAGCTGGTGCCCTATCGACTCGAACTGCGCCTGCGGCGCCCCGGCGACGGCGCCGCCCTGTGGTCCACGGTCATCAGCGGCGCCTTCGATGCCGACGCGCTCTAGGCCAGATACGCCAGGCCACGAAGCCGGCCAGCAGCGCGCTTCGTAGCGCCTCAATACCTCCCCGGCGGTTCACCGTCCGGGGGGCATTGGAGAAATTCGGCGAAAGCCTCCAGACGGGCCGAGTGCGAGACCAAGCGATAGGCCGCCTCCATGTCCTCGGACAGGGGGTGGCCTTCGTCGTAATAGGCGATCCGTTCACGCAGATCACGCCGCGCTAGGGTTGTCCCGGCGCCGAAGTCCCGGGCGCCGATCAGGTCCATGGCCTGCGCCGCGAGAAGGTATTCGATGGCCAGCACCCGCAAGGCGGTGTCCACGGCGCGGTCGAGCTTCAAGGCAGCGCTGTCCCCGAGGCTCAAGTGATCCTCCTGCAGCCCGGAGGTGAGATAGTTGTCGGTCACCGCAGGCTGCGCCAGACGCTTGAGATCTGCCGCGAGCGACGCCGCCGCATACTGCGCAATCATCAGGCCCGACTTGACCCCGCCCTCGTGGGTCAGAAAGGCCGGCAACTGGCTAACCTGGGGGGTTACCAGTCGGTAGCTGCGCCGCTCGGAGATCGAGCCCCACTCGCACACCGCCATGGCCAGCGCATCACAGGCCAGGGCCACCGATGCGCCATGGGGGTTGGCCTGTGACACCACCCGCACGCCCTGCTCGGTCTCGATGACGAGGGGGTTGTCCGTGGCAGCACGGAGTTCGGCATCGACCTGACGCGCGGCATGGTCGAGCTGATCGCGACAGGCGCCGTGCACCTGGGGCATCGATCGCAGGCTCAGCGCGTCTTGCAGGTGGTCACCGTGGCAGTGATCGAGCCAGGCACTTCCCTCCACCAGGCGACGCAGGTGGCGTGCCGACGTCGCCACACCGGGATGGCGCTTGAGCGCGGCCACATCCGCCCCCAGCGCATCACGCTGCCCCCGCAACGCATCGAAACTCATCGCACCGATGATGTCGGCCCAGTCGGCGAGGCGCGACGCACCGTCCAAGGCGAGGCAGGCCAGCCCCGTCATTGCCGGGGTTCCATTGACCAGGCTCAGGCCATCCTTCGGCCCCAGCGTCACCGGCACCAGGCCACAGGCGTCAAGCGCAAGCGTCGCGGCCAGCCTCCGGCCCTCGACCTCGACCTCACCAACGCCGATCAGCGCGAGCCCGATGTGCGCCATGTGGGTCAGGTAACCCACCGACCCGCGCGCCGGCACGACGGGCGTGATCCCGGCATTGAGACACCCGACCAGGGCCTCGACGACCCCCGGACTGATACCCGAATGACCGTGGGAGTAGTTCACCACGGCACAGCACATGATCGCGCGCACCTGCTCGCGGCGCAGCGGCTCACCGACGCCACAGGCATGGCTCATCAGCGTATGGCGCGACAGCCGCGACAGCGCATCGCGCTCCAGCACCACATCACACAGGGCCCCGAGCCCGGTATTGATACCGTAGTAGGCCTGGTCGGAATCGGCGATGGCCTCCACCGCCGCGCGCGCACGGTGCAGTCGCGACAGGCACGGCGCTGCGAGCGTCAGTGGTGCGCCATGGCACGCCACCCGCACCACATCACCCCAGCCAACCGAGCCCTCGCCCAGCACCACCGGGGCCATCCTTTGGCCATCACTCATGGGGCGCCTCCGCGCTCATCTTGGGGGGCGCCATCGGTTCCACGGTACGCTGATCAAGGATCAACACG
The DNA here is from genome assembly GCF_052645355.1 of Halomonas sp. V046. Lineage (NCBI taxonomy): Bacteria > Pseudomonadati > Pseudomonadota > Gammaproteobacteria > Oceanospirillales > Halomonadaceae > Halomonas > Halomonas sp. V046. The sequence goes on along the minus strand of NZ_JBQXYF010000002.1, from coordinate 246,407 downwards.
CGCACCGCCGACATCAGGATAAGGGCGAACAGGAAGACCACGCTGAACCCACCCGCCGCGGCCAGGTACTTGATGCCATCGACCCCCTGGGCGCCGCCGCCAAAGGCCACCATGATGTAGGCGATGGCACTGATGGACAGCCCCCAGAGGATCTTCTGGGCCTTGGGCGACTCCTCATCCGCACCGATGTTGCGCGTACAGATGGTCGCGATGGTCGACGACATGGAATCGGCAGAGGTCGCGAAGGAAATGATCAGGGTGAAGATCGCCAGCGGCACCAGCAGCGTCGAGAGCGGCATGTGCTGGAGGAAACCCCACAGCCCCGAGACCGCCCCATTGGCTTTTACCATTTCGACCAGATCGATGGCGCCATCGAGCTGCCATTTGATCGCCGAACTCCCCCAGATGGCGAACCAGACGATGCCGAACAGGGCCGGGAGGATCCAGTTGATGACGAGGAACTCGCGCAGGGTGCGCCCGTAGGAGATGCGTGCCAAGAACAGTCCCATCAGCGGGGCGTAGGCGATCCAGATCGACCAGTCATACATGGTCCACCAGGTCACCAGGGCCTCACCACCGGACTCCTTGGTATCGAAAGACCACAGCAGGAAATGATCGAGCCAATAGCCAATGCTGGTCGTCGAGAGACTGAGCATGTAGGACAAGGGCCCCACCACGACCAGGATCACCAGAAAGCCATAGAAGATGTAGGCGTTGATCGACGACAGCAGTCGTATCCCCCGCTTGAGGCCGGAGAGCGCCGACGATACGAAGATCACGGTAATCAGCAACGTCAGCCCGAGCCAGGTCACCGGGCTCGCGACGATACCGTACTCAGCCTCGACGCCGGAACTGATCAGCGCAAGCCCCGCCCCCAACGACGATGCCAGCCCCAGCGCGATGGCGAGCACCGAAATCACATCGATGAAGGCACGCACCGCCGCCATCTCACCAAAGCGCCCCAGTACCGGCGTTACCGTCGAGGCGATGGAGAAGCCCTGCTTCCGGTTGTAGTGCATATAGGCGATCATCAGGCCGACGATGGAGTAGATCGCATAGGGGATGAAGCTCCAGTTGTGGAAGCTGCGCGCCAACGCGAAGATCGCCGCTTCGCCACTGCCCGCGGCAAAGCTCTGCTGGCCGATCTCACCGTAGACATTGCCCAGGTAGATGATCGGCTCGTTGACCGAGTAGGTGACCACGCCTGTCGCGATACCGCCGGTCAGGGCCATGGCAAAGTTGGACGCCATCGAAAACTTGGGTTTGGCGTCCGGCCCACCCAGACGAATGCGCCCGACGCGGGAAAAGAACACGAACGTGGTGATGCCGAGCGCGGAAATGGCGATCAGCTGATAGAGCCATCCGAAATCGGACAGTGAGAAATAGAAGAGGCTCTTTGCGGTTTTCACCAGCAGCGCGTTGTCGACGAGTCCGACAACGACCGAGACGATGACGATGGCGAACACGGGAAAGAAGACCCCGGCCTTGAGGCCCTTGTTCGGGTGGGGGGACATGGCGTCACTCCTGGGGGGCAGCGCAGGGCGCTACCGGACCGCACCTGGAGCGCGGCCGATGTATTGAGGTTATTGTCGCGGCGCTTCCACTCGCCAGAGTCCCGCCTGTCGCCAGGAAACGCTCAAGCCTCTGGCAGTGGAAACCGAACGCCTATTTGTATATACATTATAGCGACCAGTGCCGCCACGAGCCCGACCGCCACCCCGGACGCCCCTGTGCCTCGAAGGCGCACCGAGAAATCCTAAATAAATTATTTTAAACAACGAATTATGATAAAAAATAGGTGCATGAAAGGGCACGATATCGCGCGCAATATTCGACCAATGTCTAATCGTGAAGCTCCACCGCTCGAGTCACCCAAATAGCTATACAATAAGACAGGTTCCATCATCCGCGCCTCGCCCGGACGCTGTGCTCGCTCCGAGCCCCCATCGCCCCTGGCGCATGTCATGCCCACCCGATGCCGCTCCGCAACCGCCTGGCGACCCGAAGAACGCCCAAAGGCCCATTGCCGGGTATCCGGCAATGGGCCCAAGGCCTGGAGGCTGATTCGCGGTCGGTAGCCACCCCCACGGTGCGTGGCAGGCCTCGCGAGAGCGCTGATCGACGGAGTGCCTGCGGCCTACCCCTCGAGCCCTTGCTGCCATTTTGCCAACAGCCGGTCGAGCTGCTCTCGTTCCGCGTCATCGAGCGTCTCGGTCAGGCGATGTTGATTCGCCACATGCTCTGTCACCGCCCGATCGATCAGCGCAAAGCCAGCGTCCGTCAGGCCGACAACGAAGCCGCGCCCATCCGTTTCATTGCGGGTTCGCTTAACCAGGCCAGCGGCCTCGAGGCGATCGATGCGGTTGGTCATGGTGCCGGACGTCACCATCGTCCATTCGATCAGGGCTGAGGGCGACAGGGCATAGGGCGGCCCCGCCCGACGCAGGGTGGCCAGGACATCGAAACTCGCCCTGTTCAGGCCGTGGACGACGAACAGTTGCTCCATTCGGTCGTTTACGGTCTTCGACAGCCGCTTCAGCCTGCCAATCGTGCCCATCGGGGCCGTGTCGAGGTCGGGCCGCTCGGCCCGCCACTGCGCGAGAACGCTATCAATATGATCCATGCTCGCCACTATGCCGGCATTTTATCTTGACCTCAAGATTTTTACCGAATATCTTGACGTCAAGATAAGGAGCCAGCCATGCGCTATACCGACCTCTCTCTTGCGGCCCTCGCCCCGGTCATCTGGGGCAGTACCTATGTCGTGACCACCGAGCTCCTGCCAGCGGGGCATCCGTTGGGCGTGGCGATGTTGCGCGCCTTACCCGCCGGCCTGGTCCTGCTGGCACTGGTACGGCAGTTGCCCGGGCGCGACTGGCTCGGCCGACTGTTGATGCTCGGTGCGCTGAACTTCGCACTCTTCTGGGGCCTGCTGTTCGTCGCCGCGTATCGGCTACCCGGTGGGCTGGCGGCGACGCTGGGGGCGATTCAACCGTTGCTGGTGCTCCTGCTCTCGCGGATCGCCCTCGCGACCCCAGTGCAATCGGCAGGCGTCATCGCAGCGCTGACCGGCATCGCCGGGGTCGGACTACTGATTCTCGGGCCCAACGCCGCCATCGATCCGCTGGGGGTCGCTGCGGCCCTCGCCGCGGCGGCCTCCATGGCAGCGGGGACCGTGCTGACACGCAAATGGCAGCCTCCGGTCTCTCCCCTGGTCTTCACCAGTTGGCAACTGACGGCGGGCGGCCTCCTGCTACTGCCTGGCGCACTGATATTCGAAGCCCCCTTGCCCGCCCCTTCGTTGGCGAACCTCGCCGGCTACCTGTGGCTGGGTATCGTCGGTGCCGCCATCAGCTACGTGTTGTGGTTTCGAGGCATCGCCAGGCTCGGGCCGGCAACGGTGACGGCGTTCGGGTTTCTCAGTCCGCTGTCGGCAGTGCTGCTGGGGTGGCTGGCTCTGGGCCAGGTTCTCAGCACAGTACAAATCCTCGGCGCAGCGGTGGTGTTGGTCAGCGTATGGCTAGGCCAGCGCGCAGGGGGCAAAGCAACCATGAAGGTCAACTCAGGAGTCACCCCATGAAGATGATTATTTTTGGCGCCACTGGCGATGTCGGTCGAGCCGTCACGGCAGAGGCACTGCAGCGCAACGTTAACGTCACAGCGGTGTCTCGCCAGGCGACCGACGATGCGCGGCTCCCCAACGCAATCGCCCGCCGAAATCTCGACGTGCTCGCCACGTCCGCAGAGCAGATCGCCGAGTTGCTCGCCGAACACGATGTCGCGATCAGCGCACTGCGCCCGCCAGCCGGCCAGGAAAGCGATCTGGTAGCGTTGACCCAGCGGATCATGCAGGCGGCACGACTCGCCCGTACTCGGATGCTCATCACCGGCGGCGCGGCGCTGCTCAAGCTCGCCGATAATAGCGGCCACAGTGTGTTGACGGCGCCGGGATTTCTGCCGGACCAGGTGCGCCCGATCGCCGAAGCCTGCGCCGCGCAGGATGCGCTGCTCGACGACTTCGAAGACTGCGCATGGACGTGCCTGCGGCCTCCGGCGATGCTGACACAAGGTGATCGAACCGGGGAGTACACCCTGGGCTCGGACACGCTGGTGACCGACGCCAACGGCGCCTCACAGATTTCCTACGCGGATTTCGCCGTTGCGATGCTGGACCTGACCGGCGCCCTCGACGCTCCACGGCGCGTGACCGCCGCCTGGACGTGAGGCGTTGACGGTTCGCCTGGCGCTGGCATCGAGCGCCGCGACCGCTCCCGGGTTCCGCAGCGTCTTGCCGAATCGCCCCCGTGGGGGCGACCCGGTGATCGCGCTCATCCTCCTCTGAGCAACCGATCGAGCTGGCGATAGCCGATGGCTTCGATCAGCTCGTCGCGGCCCAGGCGCCGGTGGCCGGCCAGGTCAGCCAGCGTCAGCGCGACCCGCAACACCCGATGGTAGGCCCGCGCCGAGAGCTTGAGCCGCTCGAGGGTCTCGGCGAGCCAGGCACGGTCGGCGGCGCCCAATGCACAGGCCTCATCCAGGGCGCGGCCGGACAACCGAGCGTTCAACTCACCGCGCTCGGCCTGGCGTTCCCGGGCGGCAACGACCCTTTCACGCACCGCGCTGGAGGGCTCGCCGCGGGTATCCGCGGTGAGTTGATCCGCCGGCAGGGCCGGCACGGCAACCTGCAGATCGATACGGTCGAGCAGCGGCCCCGACAGCCTGGCCTGGTAACGCTGGATCTGGGTCGCGGTGCACACGCAGGCCTGGCGCGGGTCACCCAGATGGCCGCAGGGGCAAGGGTTCATCGCCCCAATGAGTTGAAACTGCGCGGGAAACTCTCGCTCACAGTTGGCTCTGGCGATATGGATCCTGCCCGATTCCATCGGCTCACGCATGACTTCCAGCACGTGTCGACTGAACTCCGGCAACTCGTCCAGGAACAGCACCCCGCGGTGGGCCAGGGAGATCTCCCCCGGGCGCGGTTTCGAGCCGCCGCCGACCAGGGCGACGGCGCTGGCGGTATGGTGAGGAGCGCGAAAGGGACGCCTGCTCCACTCCGGCGCCAGCGCCATGCCGCACACCGAGCGCAGTGCCGCGACTTCCAGCACTTCGTCATCGGACAGCGGCGGCAGAATTCCCGGCAGGCGGCTCGCCAACAGCGTCTTGCCGGTGCCAGGCGGCCCGGCGAACAGCAGGTTGTGGCCACCGGCCGCCGCCACTTCCAGGGCCCGACGCGCCTGGTGTTGGCCGCGCACATCGGCCAGGTCAGGGATCTCCTGGGACACCATCACCGGCGGCACCGCCCGGTGCGCCTCGATCGGCGCCTTACCCAGCAGATGGGCGACGACGTCGAGAAGATGATCCGCCGGCAGGACCTCGAGGCCGGCCACCAGCGCCGCCTCGTCGGCATTGGCACGTGGAACCAGCAGACGCCGCTTGGCCGCCCGGGTAGCCAGGGCAAACGGCAGGATGCCCGTCACCGGGCGCAAGCGTCCATCGAGCGCCAGCTCGCCAGCGCATTCGACACCGGACAGTGCCTCGGAGGGGATCTGGCCGGAGGCAACCAGCAGCCCGAGCGCGATGGGCAAATCGAAGCGCCCGCCTTCCTTGGGCAGGTCGGCGGGCGCGAGATTCAAGGTGATACGGCGCAGCGGAAACTCGAGATCCGAGGTCGTCAGGGCGCTGCGTACGCGCTCGCGGCTCTCCCTGACGGCGGCCTCGGGCAGGCCGACCAGTGTCATACCCGGCAGGCCGTTGGCCAGGTGCACCTCGACCTGAACCTCGGGGGCATCCAGCCCGAGCCCGGCTCGAGTGGTGATGATCGCCAGCGTCATTGGCATTCCCTCGCCTCAGGGTCCGCCGGACGTCCTGTCCGGCCTCTGCGCACCGCCTAGGCGGTTCAGCGCGCTTCGTCGTCGCCGCTGCCATGCGCCGGGCCGGCCGGCGCTTCGACACCTTCCTGAGCCACGGCCGGGGGCGTCGCGGCTGCGCGCTGTTCCACGGCCTCCTCGAGGGCGGCGACCTGCTTTTCGAGGGCCTCGACCCGGGAGCGGGTGCGCTGCAGCACGTCCATCAGGATATCGAAGTCTTCCCGAGACACCAGCTCCAGTCGGTCGAAGGCGCCGCGCACCACCTGCTGCACGCCCTTGTGGATCTCGTCCGGGGCTTGGGAGGCGCCCTGCAGACGCTCGCCGATCTGCTGGGCCAAGCGGCTGATACGGTCCTGGCTGACCATGATGATTCTCCTTGAGATGAAGGTGTGACGCTCCCGACAGGATACGCAAGGGGCGGCGTCGGCGCATGTGTCTTGTCGTCACTCACCCTGTCGAGCCGGCGTCGGCTCGCCCCTCATTGGCGCACGCCATTTCTCGCCGAGCACCAAAATAGTGCGCATCGTTATCTCCGGCACAGTGCATTGCAGCATCTGGCACCAATAGATAATTACAACAAACTGATATGTAAGAGATTAAAAAGGACCTGGCACGGTTCACGCTTTAACAAGCCATGAATGCACCGAGCGGCACCATGCCGCCACACTTCCCGCAGGGAGAACCGGTATGAAGCTGATCACCGCCATCATCAAGCCATTCAAGCTGGACGACGTGCGCGAGGCGCTGGCCGACAACGGCGTCCAAGGCATCACCGTCACCGAGGTCAAGGGCTTCGGTCGCCAGAAAGGCCACACCGAGCTCTATCGCGGCGCCGAGTACGTCGTCGACTTCCTGCCCAAGGTAAAGGTCGAGGTCGCGGTCGATGAAGATCGTCTGGACACCGTGCTGGACGCCATCTGCAACGCGGCCAACAGCGGCAAGATCGGCGACGGCAAGGTATTCGTCACCCCGCTGGAAGACGTCATCCGCATCCGCACCGGTGAGCGCGGCGCGGACGCCGTTTGAGCCTTGGCCGTCTCCCCGGCTACCGCATCCCTGGTTTGAATAAGAGAGAACCTCCATGGTCGACATCAGTGAACTGAGTTACGCGCTCGACACCTTCTATTTCTTGATCTGTGGCGCCCTGGTCATGTGGATGGCCGCGGGCTTCTCGATGCTCGAGGCCGGCCTTGTGCGCGCCAAGAACACCGCCGAGATCCTGACCAAGAACATCGTGCTGTTCGCCATCGCCTGCACCATGTACCTGCTGGTGGGCTACTTCATCATGTACTCCTCCGACGGCGGCGGTTTCCTGCCCAATCTCGGCTTTCTGCTCGGCGCCGAGAACAGCGTCGACGCCGTGCTCGCCGGTGGCGACGATGCGCCCTACTACTCCGCCCGCGCCGACTTCTTCTTTCAGGTCGTGTTCGTGGCCACCGCCATGTCCATCGTCTCCGGTGCCGTGGCCGAACGCATGAAGCTGTGGGCCTTCCTGGCCTTCGCCGTGGTCATGACCGGCTTCATCTATCCGGTGTCCGGCTACTGGACCTGGGGCGGTGGCTGGCTGTCCGAAGCGGGTTTCTCGGACTACGCCGGGTCTGGCATCGTGCACCTGGCTGGCGCGTCCGCGGCCCTCGCTGGCGTCCTGGTCCTGGGCCCGCGCAAGGGCAAGTACGGCAAAAACGGCGCGATTTTCGCCATCCCTGGCGCCAACATGCCGCTGGCGACCCTGGGTACCTTCATCCTGTGGCTGGGCTGGTTCGGCTTCAACGGCGGCTCCGAGCTCAAGGTCTCCGACGTGTCCTCCGCCAACAACATGGCCCAGGTTCTGGTCAACACCAACGCCGCCGCCGCCGGTGGTGTCCTCGCCGCCCTGGGGCTTGCCAAGGTGTGGTTCCGCAAGGCCGACCTGACCATGGCCCTGAACGGCGCCATCGCCGGTCTGGTGGCCATCACCGCCGACCCGCTGTCGCCGTCGGCCCTCGGCGCGACCCTGATCGGTGCCTTCGGCGGCGTGCTGGTGGTGCTGTCCATCGTCACCCTCGACAAGCTGCGCCTGGACGACCCGGTCGGTGCCATCTCGGCCCACGGTGTGGTCGGCATCTGGGGGGTCCTGGCGGTCCCGCTGAACAACGCCGACGCCACCTTCGGTGCCCAGTTGCTCGGAATCGCCGGCATCTTCGCCTGGGTCTTCGCGGCGAGCCTGGTGGTGTGGCTGATCATCAAGGCGGTGATGGGCGTGCGCGTCACCGAAGAAGAAGAATACGAAGGCGTCGACCTTGCCGAATGCGGCCTCGAAGCCTACCCCGAGTTTAACGTCGCCAAGAAGTAACCCCGAGGTTACCGCGACTCCAGTGAGCTGGCGTGCTCCACCTGGCCCCTTCGGGGGTCTTTTTTATTGCTGTCCGCCAGGCGTATGCTTTGTCACACTAGACAGGAAAGGCGCATTGCCGCGCCGCTTCAGGAAGCGCTCCCAGCGCACCGTCACGCCGTGCACGCGAGCCTTCCCTCAATGGACAGGACGAGGAACACGACCATGAAACTGGTGACCGCCATCATCAAGCCCTTCAAGCTCGACGACGTTCGCGAGTCGCTCTCGGAAATCGGCGTCCAGGGCATCACCGTCACCGAGGTCAAGGGCTTCGGCCGTCAGAAAGGCCATACCGAGCTCTACCGCGGCGCCGAGTACGTCGTCGACTTTCTGCCCAAGGTGAAGCTCGAGGTAGCCGTGGACGACGGCATGACCGAGCAGGTCATCGAGGCCATCACCCAGGTCGCGAACACCGGCAAGATCGGCGACGGCAAGATCTTCGTCACCCCGCTCGAGCAGGTCATTCGTATTCGTACCGGCGAAACCGACAAGGATGCGGTATAACCCCGAGGGCCTGACCCAGAGACCAAGGCGCGGCCCAGGCGACGGAAGCTGTCTTCAGCCACCCCACTGGAGCAGGTCATTCGTATTCGCACCGGCGAAACCGACAAGGATGCGGTCAGACCCAGAGGGTCTGACCCAGAGGGTCTGACCCAGAGACCAAGGCGCGGCCCAGGCGACGGAAGCTGTCTTCAGCCACCCCGCTCGAGCAGGTCATTCGTATTCGCACCGGCGAAACCGACAAGGATGCAGTATAACGCCGGCTGAGTGCGGGAGAGCCAGGCGAACAGGCTAGCGCTACAGCGATACGCTGTTCGTCGCCCAAGGGCCGCTGCTTGCGGCTCTTGTGCGTTGTGGGCAGACCACGGCAAGCCAACAGCCGAATGCAGAACCGCGCCGATAGCGCCCCTGGCATTGCCGTTTCGGGGGCACTGGCGGTGGCCTTCGATGGCGGCGAGCGCCTCGCCGAGTTGGGGCGCCGTCACGGCCGCACCCACGACTCGATCAAGGCGCGCCTGACCCGCCTCGGGCGGCTCGAAGAGGACTAACGACGCAGCGGGTCGAGCAGCGGTGACAGGCCGTTGTGATCGATCTCCTGCATCAGTTGCAGCAGGCGGCCGATCTCGCCGCTCGGGAACCCCACCCGGGCAAACCAGTTGAGATAGGGCCCCGGCAGATCGGCGATCAAGGTGCCCGCGTGCTTGCCGAAGGGCATTGTCTGGGTGACCAGTCGTTCGAGATCTTCTGGCTTCATGGGCGATCCTGGGGTTTGTGAAAGGGGCTTATGAAAAGGGCCTGTGTAAAGAGGCTAGTGAAACGGAGTCGTAGGGGATTCGTGAAACAGGGCGTCAACAGGGCTAGCCACCGGCTCTAGCCACCGGCTCTAGCCACAAGCGCTAGCCACCGGCTCTGACCACAAGCTCTCGCCACCGGCTCTGACCACAAGCGCTAGCCACAAACTCTAGCCACAAGCTCTAGCCACAAGCTCTAGCCACAAGCTCTAGCCACAAGCTCTCGCCACAAGCTCTGACCACTAGCTTAGCCACAAGCTCTCGCCACAGGGCCTAGTCCGAAGCTCTAGGCCCGTTCATCCGCGGACCAGCAGCGCCCTCTTCTTGGCGCACGGGGTTGGTCGCCAGCACGTCGGCGCGCACCACGCTCTGCTGTGCGATCAAGGGCGTCACCACTCTGCGCGATGCCAGGTAATGAGCGGTCTCCTTGTGCGCGGCCAAGGCCTGCTGATCGGCATAGATCTCATACAGGTGAAACAGCTCCGGGGTATCCTGGTCTTCGATCACATCGAAGACCAGGCAGCCCGGTTCATCGTCTACCGAGGCGCGGGCATTGGGTAGCATGGCCGCGAGAAAGCGCTCGCGACAGCCCGGCTTGAGCTGTGTCCTGACAATAATACAGTACATGTCGACTTCCGTAGGGTAGCGGGATTTGCCATCGGCCGATGACTGAGGGCATATTATGGAAAATATTTCCAAACAAACCCTACCCACCTCCATCGGAGCTCGCAAGATGTCCCGTCCCGCCCCCTTGAACGGAATCCGCCATATCGCCCTGCAGGTGCAGGACCTCGAAGCCTGCGAACGCTTCTACGTCGATCTTCTCGGCATGCGCCTGCTGCGTCGCGCCCACGCCGACCTGGTCTACCTGACACTCGGCAACGACAACTTCTCGCTCGGTCGTGCCAGGCAACCCACCGGCGACGATCCCCAGCGCCTTGACCACTTTGGCTTCGTCGTCGACCTGCGCGAGGACGTCGACGCCTGGCACGCCTACCTCGCCGAAGCCGGCGTCACCATCACCCGCGAGCCACACGATCATGGCGACGGCGGACGCAGCTTCTACTGCCTCGACCCTGACGGCAACAGCGTTCAACCGCTGTTTCACCCCAGCGTGTCCGGCCAGCGGTTGGGGTGACGCATCACCGGTGGGCCACGCGACCACCCGGCCCTTGAATTCGTCGACCGGTGCCGCCACCCAGAGAGGAACGCCCTCACCATCGTGCTGGGATCGTGCCCCGATTTCGGTGTGTCGTTACCAGCATGCCACTTGCCAAGGAGAGCCTCATGTCCACCCTGGTAGTAGGCGCCAACGGCCAGATCGGCCGCCAATTCTGCGAGCTGGCTCGCGACGCTGGAGAACCGATCAAGGCGATGGTTCGCGACGAGGCGCAACAGGCCTGGTTCGAGGAGCGCGGCATCGTCAGCGTGGTCGCGGATCTCGAAGGCAACTTTCACCACGCCTTCGATGGCTGCACCCAGGTGCTGTTCGCCGCCGGCTCAGGCCCCGATACCGGCCCCGACAAGACCCTGATGGTCGACTTGTTTGGCGCTACCCGGGTCGCCGACAAGGCCAGCGAACTGGGCCTGGAGCGCATGCTCCTCGTCAGCGCCCTGCGCGCCGAGAACCCTCTCGACGCCCCAGAGAAGCTGCGCCCCTACATGGCCGCCAAGTTTGCCGCCGACGCCTACCTGCGCGCCGCCGGCGTCTCCCACCTGATCGTCAAGCCCGGCCGACTGACCGACGAGCCTGCCAGCCAGCGTATCGCGACCTCGCTGGAGGAGGCCGACGGCACCAACCAGGTGTCCCGGGCCAATGTCGCCCATGCGCTGTTGCACCTGGCCAAGTCGACGCAGCTCAAGGATCGCGAATTCGTGCTGCTGGATGGCGAGCGCGGGATCGGCGACGCGCTGCGCTAGGCCGTCGCGACGGCCACGGTGCTGCCGTCCTGGCAAGCCGGTATCGCCCCGACACCGGTCCATGCCCTTGAGGCGCTCGCATCGCCGGCGTGTGGCGGCAAGCAAACGCCCCCGAAAGGCGCGAGCCCGTCGGGGGCGACGTCTTTCGGGGGCGAACACCCTCCGCGTACTCACCTACCGCGCACTTACTTCTCGACGAAGGCCCGCTCGATGACATAGTCACCCGGCTCGCCCATGCGCGGCGAAATCGTGAAGCCGAGCTCGTCGAGCAGGGCGCTGGTGTCGTCCAGCATCGCCGGGCTGCCGCAGATCATGGCACGATCCTGCTTGGGATCGATGGGCGGCAAGCCCTTGTCCTCGGCCAGCTTGCCACTGCGGATATGGTCGGTCAGCCGCCCCATGGTGTGGAACTCTTCACGGGTCACGGTGGGGTAATAGACCAGCTTTTCGCTGATGTCCTCGCCCAGGTACTCGTGGGCCGGCAGTTCCTTGGTGATGAAATCGGCATAGGCCAGCTCGCTGACATTCCGCACCCCGTGAACCAGCACGACCTTCTCGAAGCGCTCGTAGACTTCGGGGTCCTGGATCAGGCTCATGAAGGGAGCAAGGCCGGTCCCGGTGGAGAGCATGTACAGATTGCGGCCGGGCAGCAGGTCGTCACACACCAGGGTGCCGGTAGGCTTGCGGCTGACCATGATCTGATCGCCTACCTGAAGGTGCTGCAGACGCGAGGTCAGCGGACCATCGGGGACCTTGATACTGAAGAACTCGAGATGATCTTCGTAGTTGGGGCTGGCGATGGAGTAGGCGCGCATCAGCGGCTTGCCCGCCACCTCGAGGCCGATCATCACGAACTGGCCGTTCTTGAAGCGCAGGCTGCGCTCCCGGGTGGTACGGAAGCTGAACAGGGTGTCGTTCCAGTGATGAACGCTGAGGACTTCTTCGAGCGCAAACTTGCTCATGCCGACTCCTTGAAAAGATGCTCTACATATTCCTCAAAGGAATAGATAGAAGAGATAACTGTTGGCATGAATTCTAAGGCGGCGACCGATATCTGTTAAATGAATTGTATGGATAACACTTATCCATACAATAGATATAAGCCCGTCGTCCACTGCCTCGCCAGAGGAGGCCATGATGCGTTACACCCTGCGCCAGCTCGAGGTCTTCGTCGCCGTCGCCCAGCACGAGAGCGTGTCTCGCGCCGCCCGAGCCCTGTCACTGTCCCAATCCGCCGCGAGTACCGCCCTGGCGGAGCTCGAACGCCAGTTCGACTGCCAGCTGCTGGATCGCATCGGCAAGCGTCTGAAGCTCAACGCCCTGGGCTTTCAGCTGCTGCCCAAGGCGGTGGCGCTGCTCGATCGTGCCGAAGAAGTGGAAGAGCTGCTGCGTGGCCAACAGGGAATCGGCACCCTGGACGTGGGTGCGACCCTGACGATCGGTAACTACCTGGCGACGCTGTTGATCAGCGATTTCATGCAGCGCCACCCCGGCAGCCGGGTCCGCCTGCAGGTGCGCAATACTCGCACGATCATCGACAGCGTGCGCCAGCATGAGCTGGACCTGGGCCTGATCGAAGGTCAGTGCGAAGACGAGGATGTGATTACCCAGCCCTGGGTCGAGGACGATCTGGTGGTGTTCTGCTCGCCACGCCATCCGTTGGCGGGCCAAGGACCGGTGGAGCTCGACAGGCTCCTGCGGGAGGCCTGGATCATGCGTGAGCAAGGCTCCGGCACGCGACTGACGCTGGAGCAGGCGGCCCGACATCGTCGCGGGCGCTTCAATATTCTACTCGAGCTCGAACACACCGAGGGCATCAAGCGCGCGGTCGAGTCCGGGCTCGGTATCGGCTGTGTCTCACGCCTGGCCCTGCGTGACGCCTTTCGGCGTGGCAGCCTGATGCCGATTGCGACCCCGGAGCTCGACTTGAGCCGCCAGTTCACCTTCATCTGGCATCGCCACAAGTACCTGGCGGCGGGGATGCGTGAGTTTCTGCGTCAGTGCCGCCAGATGACCGAAGGGATTCAGCGCAGTGACGAGATCGACCTGCCACAGATCCCCTAGCCACGCCGGGCCCGACGCACGCTAGATACCGCCAGACGCGCCTGTGCTGCGTGGCGCAATGTCGCGCCAGACGCCTGCCACTGCACACACCACATCGGCGCCTGGACGCCGGACAGACGAGGGAAACCGCAGGGGGGAGCATGAAAGGGGTGGGGCGAGCCCCACCCTGCTCGGATGGGGCCGGCGACGGCGAAGGCCTCGCCGTCAGCGCAGGTCGTCGACCGCGTCACCGATGGCGTCGGTGTTGGCCTTGGTCAGATCCTTTGACAGCGAATGGATCACCAGCTTGGCGGTGGGTCCATCGAGCTTATCGCGCAGTTGGCCGAGAAAACGTGGTGGGGCCACCAGGATCAGCTTCTCCAGGCTGTTCTCGGTGCGCGCGCGGTAGAGTCGATCGGCGACCTCCCGGGCAAATATCTCCTCGTGGTGGTTCGTGGCGACATTTTCGTTCCCGGCAGAGCGTGAAGACGTGGCGGTCGATTCATGCACGTCGCCACCCTTGTCGGTGACGAGATCTCCCTCATGCATGCGCCCTTCGGCATGGACCAGACTCTCGATTTCACTGAGCTTGTGGCCAACGCGGGTGAACATCCGCGCCCTGGCCGCATCCGCCACCACGATGTAGGTCGTCATAGTCGCTCCTCACTTCACAAAAGTGGGGCCGATCAGAAGTCTGAACCGGCACAGATTCACCATGGCAAGGCGACGGTCGAGCGTCAACCGATGCCCGCGTCAGGCACCGGTATCTCCACCTTTGCTCCTGGGGCGATGCCATCTGGCGACAGCGGCGTCTCCCTCCACGGACACTGCCGGGGCTCCCCCGGTTGGGGTAGCATGCGGGTTCCGACCCCGCGTGACGAAGCGCTGCCCTCGTGGCTGGCGGCGCCGCCACGCCCAGGATGGTGGTCGGCGCCATCCACTGGTACACGACCACGCCGACCCCGGAGGACAAACCATGCGTCACTTCTTTTTTCCGCGTTCGCCACTGCGCCGTGGCACGCTCCTGTTCTGTCACGCCGTGCTGCAGCTTGGCGTGCTCGGTGCCGGTCTCTGGTGGCTGGCCCCCAGGACGCCCTGGCTGGCCCCGACCACCTGGGCGGACGCCTGGCCGACACTCGCCATCGGCGCCAGCCTGACCCTGGCGGCCATGGTCGGGCTGCGCCTGATCGCCGAATTGTGGCTACTGCCCCATCACCTGGCGGAACAACGTCCCGGCTTCGCGGCGTCGGACGTGGTGACACGCTCCTTCGAGCGCCGCCCCGCCGTCCACGACGAAGACCAGGCCTGGACCTCCCAGGCACGCGCCATCACACGAGGCGAGGAAGCCGTCGGCAGCGCTCGCGTGACGCGACCGGCCGAGCCCCTCGGCAAGCGTCGCGTCAGCGAGCCAGGCCTGAACTTGAATGAACGTCTAGCGGAAGAACGGGACGAGGGGCAGCCGCAGGATCAAGGCGACAGCGCGGCCCCACGACCACCGCAGCGCCGCGAGCCCAGCTTGTAAGCGGGCGACAGGGGCGGCTGCGCTCGCTCGCCGTGAGGCCTCGGCCAGGGCGTTGCCAGCCCGGTCAGGGTCTCGCCAGTCGGCGCAGCACCGCTGCCAGGGCAACGCCCAAGGCCGCCCCCAGGGCATTGGCGAACATGTCCCACGGGTCGCCACCCAGGCGGCCCGGAACCGGGATCTGGGCCAGTTCGATCACCAGGCCATAGACCGTCGCCGCCAGCCACACCGGCCCCAGTCGACGCATTGCCAGCCCACCGAGGCCGGCAAGAGCGGCATAACCCAGCAGATGATTGAGCTTGTCCCAGGGCAGCTGCTCCGGCAACTCGCTTGCCGGCAGCAGGCTACCCACGCCAATCGCCAGGGCGACCAGCACGGCCAGACACCCCCACAGGCGACGCCTGGCGAGAACAGTCGCGATCCAGCTCACGTCAGCCGACCCACTTGTCGCCATGCGTCTCAGCCGACCGCGATCTGCTCATGATAGGCCGGGCTCAGGTCGTGAAGAGCGTCCATGAGGGCATGCACGGAGCCGGGATCGGTGAACTGACTGATGCCATGACCCAGGTTGAACACATGGCCGGACCCGTGGCCGAAGCTGTCGAGGATGCGCCCCACCTCGGCGCGAATCGCCGCGGGACTGGCGAACAGCACGTTGGGATCCAGGTTACCCTGCAACGCGACCTTGCGGCCGACCCGGGCACGGGCCACGGACATCTCCGTGGTCCAGTCAAGCCCCAGCGCATCGGCGCCGGTCTGGGCCAGGTCCTCGAGCCACTGGCCACCGTTCTTGGTGAACAGGATGACCGGCACCCGGCGTCCGTCGTGTTCGCGGATCAGGCCAGCGACGATCTGTTCCATGTAGCGCAGCGAAAACTCACGGTAGGCCGGTGTCGACAGGGTGCCCCCCCAGGTATCGAAAATCTGCACCACCTGGGCACCGGCACGAATCTGGGCATTGAGATAATCGGTGACCGCCTCGGCCAGGACGTCGAGCAACTGATGCATCACGTCCGGGGTGTTGTAGAGCATCGTCTTGACGTGGCGGAAGTCCTTGCTCGAGGCGCCTTCGACCATGTAAGTCGCCAGCGTCCAGGGACTGCCCGAGAAGCCAATCAGTGGCACCCGGCCATTGAGCTCACGACGGATGGTCGACACCGCCCGCATCACGTAGTCCAGATCCCGTTCCGCATCCGGCGCCTTGAGCGCGGCGACTTCCTCGGCGCTACGCACCGGCTTGCGAAACTTGGGGCCCTCACCGGTCTCGAAATACAGGCCAAGGCCCATGGCATCCGGAATGGTCAGGATGTCCGAGAACAGGATGGCGGCATCGAGTGGGTAGCGCTCCAGCGGCTGTAGGGTCACTTCGCAGGCGCGATCGGTATCGCGACACAGGTCCATGAAGCTGCCGGCCTCGCCGCGCACCTGGCGATACTCGGGCAGGTAGCGTCCGGCCTGGCGCATCATCCATACCGGGGTGCGGTCCACCGGCTGACGAGCCAGGGCGCGCAGGATACGATCGTTTTGGAGTTCCATGCGGGCGTTATCCACGGAAAATGTGGCGCCTAGTGTACCGCAAGCATCGCTCGGAAGCTGTGTCGTGAGGCAAGACACGGATCCTGATAGAATGACCGCCCACCCGCCGGCATCGCCGTGGTATTGACACCGAGGTACTCCGTGACGATTCGATTCATCGCCGCCTCCCGGCTGCCCACTCCCTGGGCCACCTTCTCCATGCATGGCTTCGAGGACGAAGCCACCGGCAAGGACCATATCGCACTGACGCTCGGTGCCATCGACGATGGCCAGCCCGTGCTCGGACGCGTGCACTCCGAGTGCCTGACCGGAGACGCCCTGTTCTCGATGCGCTGCGACTGCGGCTACCAGCTTCAGGAAGCCATGAAGCGCATCGCCGACGAGGGTCGTGGGGTCATCTTGTATCTGCGCCAGGAAGGACGCGGCATCGGCCTGCTCAACAAGATCCGTGCCTATCACCTGCAGGATGAGGGCGCCGACACCGTCGAGGCCAACGAGCGCCTGGGCTTCGCCGCCGACCTGCGCCGCTACGACCTGTGCGTCCCGATGCTCGACCATCTGGGCGTCAAGGGGCTGCGCCTGATGACCAACAATCCGCGCAAGGTCGCCGCCCTGACCGACGCCGGCGTGGACGTCATCGAGCGGGTCTCGCTGACCACCGGCCTCAATCCTCACAACGAGCATTATCTGTCGACCAAGGCCGGCAAGCTGGGTCACATGATGGCCCTGGGCGACTTTACCGCCGCCGATGATGTCGATATCGAGCGCAAGTCATAGCACCACGATCGCGAACCGCGATGCTCACGGCGTCACGCCACACGCCGCCGGCCGAGCCGGCGGTGCTGTCTTCGGCGCTGCAGCGTAAGAAAGGAATACATTAGTTCGTAAGGAACAGCCGCCTACCTCGACTAACGTCTCAAAGGCCCACACTTCAGTGTGAGGCGTATTCATCGAGGTGCACGTCATGAAACTCACCCCCCTACTCTGCGTCTCCCTGCTGGCGGCGCTGTCGCTGGCCGCCGTGTCAGCCCCCCTGCTGGCCGACTCTCGGGCAACCGATCGTGCGCGCAACCTCAACAGCCAACCGCTGTCGATGAACAGCGGCGCTCCGGCCTATGGCACCGAAGTCATCAATGCCCATATCGCCAGCGATCGCAGCGCAGCACTTGCCTCGGCCCGACTGCGGTTGCAGACGCGACGCGTCGCCACCACCAACTTCATGTCCAACCTCGAGTTGGCGCGTGAGTCGACCAAGTAAGGTTGCTCGCCCTCGACGCGGTGGCGAGCCGATGACCCTGGCGCCACCCGTTCGACTGCCCATCTCTGGTGCAGAGATCTCCTGAAGAAAAGCCGAAATTTCAATGGCGATGGACGAGAATAAAATTAATACGACCGTTTGAATAGTGAGCGTCAATCGCAGTCATAGAAATCGATAGCTGGCACAATTACTAGCTAGCTAACAAAATAGATCCCATACCGAGGGCGCCACACAGCGCCCACCGCCAAGCATCGAGGAGAGACCCATGAACACCAAACTGACCCTGTCCGCACTGCTGATTGCCGCCCTGCCGCTGACCGCACAGGCAGGCCCCGCCACCGAGCGCGCGCTGGTACTGAATACCGAGCCGCTGTCGGCGGTGAGCACCGACGATCAACGAGTCGCCCATGGCGACACCCGCAAGGTCGTGCCGCGTACCCATATCGCCGACAACGGCAGCGAAGCCCAGGCCAACGCTCGCTTGCGCCTCCACGCCGAACAAGCCCGTGCGACGGCCTTCGCCATGACCGACGATGACCTGGGCCTCGCTCGCCAAGCGACCACCGGCTAACGACGCATCCGTTGCCGTCGCGACTGCGTAACTCTATCTGACAGCGCCCCATTGGCAAGGCCACGAAGGCCAGCGGCGCTTGACCCCGGCGACGGCACCATCGTCGCCTTGGAAACATCGACTTTAGGCGCATGTTAGGCTTGACGATTAATTAGCAGAGTAATAAACTGTCGCCTATCAAATACGATGTCACCCGCCCTGGCTAGCGCACCCGGAGTGCCGAGCGGAGCGCCGATTGGCATCGAGGAGATCGACCATGAACACTCGCACTACGCATCACCTGAAGGCCTCACTATCTCTGTCCGCCTTGCTGATCGCGGTCGCCCTGCCGCTCACCGCCCAGGCCGACCCCGCCTCCCAGCGCGCGCTGGCGCTCAACGCCGAACCGCTGTCTGCCGTCAGCCAGGACGCCATGGCTTCGGCACACCAGGTCGCCAATGCGCACATTGCCGACAATGCCAGCGCAGCGCTCGCCGCCGCTCGGCTGAACCTGCAGACCGAGACGGTCCGGGCCACCAACTTCGCCATGAGTGACGATGACCTGGCCCTGGCCCGCATGGCCACGACCGGCTAAACGAGACATACCGGGCGCCTGGTGACCCGACGACAGCATCGAGCAGGCCCGACGGCTCAACCAGGCGCCAACAGACTCACTGACAGATCGCCGCACGCGGCCTTGGCACGACGGCGTTCCCCCTACCCTTCGCCCACAGCCCAGGAACAGGGGAAAGATTGCTCAACAAATTAAAACGACCGTTTTATTTTAAGCTCCGAACCACGACCAGAAATTCCCACAAGAATCTCAGCCCTAGACCCCATAGACGAACCGAATTGGAGAAACTGCCATGAAGACCATCCTCAACAGCACCGTCGCCCGTTCCACCCTGCTCGTCGGCGCCCTGCTAATCGCCGCACTGCCGCTGACCGCCAACGCCGACCCGGCCACCGATCGCGCCCAGGCGCTCAACGCCGAGCCCCTGGCAAGCGTCAGCCATGATGCCGTCGGCGCCGCCCAGGACGTGGCCAACAGG
Source organism: Halomonas sp. V046 (assembly GCF_052645355.1). Taxonomy (NCBI): domain Bacteria; kingdom Pseudomonadati; phylum Pseudomonadota; class Gammaproteobacteria; order Oceanospirillales; family Halomonadaceae; genus Halomonas; species Halomonas sp. V046. Next base: position 226,996 of record NZ_JBQXYF010000002.1, on the reverse strand, counting down.
CACATCGCTAGCGGCAGCGAGGCCCTGGCCAAGGCTCGCCTGCAGCTCCTCGACAAGCAGGCTCGCAGCACCGACTTCGCCATGACCGAACACGATCTCGAATTCGCTCGTCAGGCGACGACCGGCTAATTGAGCCCCGAGCATCGTTTCTGGCGCTTCGACGTCTTGTGCTCGCATCACCCGACCACAAGACGCCTTCGGCACAGACCGTAAAGAACAGACCCTAGAGAAAGGTACCCCGCCCACGAGACGGGGGCCGCCCTGACTGGAGAGACGACCATGAAAAGCACGCTCAAGACCATTACCGCCCCGTCCGCCCTGCTGTTCGGCGCCCTGTTGATCGCGGCGGTGCCGCTGACCGCCAGCGCCGACCCGGCCACCGATCGCGCCCAGGCGCTCAACACCGAGCCCCTGGCCAGCGTCACCGCCGACGCCGTCACGGCCGCACGCAACGTGGCCCATGTCCGCGTCAGCGGCAGCGACGCCATGGCCAAGGCCCGCCTGCAGCTCCTCGACAAGCAGGCTCGCGGCACCGACTTCGCCATGACCGAACACGACCTCGACCTGGCCCGAGACGCCACCACCGGCTAAGTCCCTCGGAACCCGATACGCAAACAGCCCCGCCTAGGCGGGGCTGTTTGCGTGCTGGCATGGGGAACGACGCTACCCTCAACCGGGCTGATGCACCGATTTCCCCACCTCAGGCTGCCATAGGCGCCGCATCACCAGCGCCAGAACCAACAAGGTGGCGAGCCCGGCGAGCGCACCGACCCAGGTCGCGCCGCTGACGCCGGCGATGAAGAATGCCACGATCGCGGCAACGCCTGCGGTGATGGCGTAGGGCAGTTGGGTCCGCACGTGATCGATATGGTCACAGCTCGAGCCTGCCGACGACAGGATCGTAGTGTCCGAAATCGGCGAGCAATGATCGCCGAAGATGCCACCGCTGAGGACCGACGCGATGGCAAGCGCCATAGGCAGGTCCATGGCCGCCGCCACCGGCATGGCGATGGGGATCATGATGGCGAAGGTGCCGTAGGAGGTCCCGGTGGTGAACGCCACCAGGGCGCCGATCAAGAACAGCAGCACCGGCACCAGCGTGGTCGGGATATTGGCCTCGGTCAGGGTCACCAGATAATCGGCGGTGCCGAGCTCCGAGGTGACGCTGCCAATCGACCAGGCCAGCGCCAGGATGATGTACACCAGGGTCATGCTCTTGATGCCCTCGACAACGATATCCATCGCCTCACGGAAATCGAAGAGGCGCTGGCTCATGCCGAGCCCCAGGCCCACCATCACCGCGATCAGGGTGGCGATCAGGATCGACTGGCCGCCATCGGCGTTGCCGACCGCGGTGACCAGGTCATTCTCGGGGTAGTTGCCGGTCCACAGGAACAACGGCGGAATCATCGCCAGCAACACCGCGATGGGGACCAGCATGTTGCGCTTCTTGGCGGTTTCCGTCGGCGCGTGCAGCTCCATGGCCTCGGTGTCGGACGGTGGCTTGGCCCCGTCTTCCATCAGCTTGCCGGTCTCCCTTGCGCGACGCTCGGCCCGCGCCATGGGGCCAAAGTCCCACTGGGTGATGACGATAAAGAAGATCATGCCGAGCGCCAGCCAGGCGTAGAAGTTCAGCGGAATCGAGGCCAGGTAGATCAGGTACTCCGACCCGCTGATGCCCATCTGGGCTAACTGAGTGCCGATCAGCCCCATCACGAACACCACCCAGGTCGATACCGGCCCGAGCAGGCACATCGGCGCCGAGGTCGAGTCGACGATGTAGGCGAGCTTCTCCCGGGACACGCGCATGCGATCGGTGATCGGGCGCATCACGCTGCCGACCGTCAAGGCATTGAAGTAGTCCTCGAAGAAGATCAGCATGCCGAGCCCGAGAGACGCGCCCTGGGCACCGCGAGCCGTGGACACCTTGCGTGAAATCGCCCGAGCGATGGCGTGGGCGCCGCCGGTACGCTGCAGGACGCTGATCAGCACGCCGAACAGACCGCAATAGATCAACACCGTGGCATTCCACTCGTCACCGATGCTCGGCACGATGAAATCGGAAAAACTGTTATAGAGGCCGGCGGCGGGGTTGTACCCGGCTAGCATGGTGGCACCGAGCCACACCCCACAGAACAGGGCGGGGATGACGTTACGCGTCGCCAACGCCAGCAAGATCGCCAGCAACGGGGGCAACAGGGAAAAGATTCCGAAGGACATCGGGAGTCTCCTGGGTTCTTGTCGGTCTTCACGCGACGCCTTGTCGAGGGGAGGGGGATCGAGGCCATCACGCGAGCAGCGGGGCATCCTAGGCGCTCCACCGGCAAACGGCAACCGCCGATGTCCCATCGACGCAAGCCCCGTTCCCGAGGCGCAAGCGCCGGTCCCCTCCACACCCTGCGGCCCTGACGGCACGACACTCCCGCGGCGCCGTCATCCGCTCCCCTTACGCGCCTCGCTTCCCCCTCCACGCCAGCCCCAGGCCGATCGCGGTCAGCGCTCTGGCCGTGCCCGGCCTGGCAGGCGGGTATCGACCTCGACGCCCTTCATGCCCTCCTCAGTGTAGCGCTCTCCCTGAGCCACCCCAGGGGGAAACCACGCCGATAAGCGTGCGACATCCGCGTCGTCCAGGGTCACCCGGGTGGCTGCCAGATTTTCCTCGAGACGCGACAGCGACCGTGTACCAGGAATCGGCACGATGTCGTTGCCCTGAGCCAGCAGCCAGGCCAGGGCGATCTGAGCCGGCGTGGCCTGCTTCGCGGCGGCAAAGTCAACGAGTCGCGTCAGCAGCGCACGGTTGGCGGCCATGTTGGCGGGCGAAAAACGCGGCGCCTGGCGGCGAAAATCGTCATCGGACAGGTCCGCCGGAGAGCCGATGGCGCCGCTCAGAAACCCCCTCCCGAGGGGTGAATAGGGCACCAGTGTCGTCCCCAGCCGGCGACAGGCGGGCAACACCTGCGTCTCCACTCCCCGGCTCCACAGCGAGTACTCGCTTTGCACCGCGGCGATGGGATGGACCTTGGCGGCACGCTCGAGGGTCGCCGCCGACACCTCACAAAGGCCCAGCGCCCGTACCTTGCCCTCGGCGACGAGCGCGGCCATGGCGCCGACGGTGTCCTCGACCGGCACCTCCGGGTTGAGGCGGTGGGCGTAATACAGGTCGATGGTGTCGACGCCGAGGCGCCGAAGCGACGCTTCACAGGCCTTGCGGACATAGTCCGGATCGGTGTTGAGCGAGCGCGCGTAGGCGCCCGGCTCCCGCACGATGCCGAACTTGGTGGCAATGATGGCGTTCTCCCGGCGTCCCTCGAGTGCCCGCCCCAACAGCTCCTCATTGTGGCCGAGACCGTAGGTGTCGGCACTGTCGAATAGCGTAAGACCGGCCTCCAGTGCCGAGTGGATAAGACGCCGTGACGCCTCGTCGTCGCTCGGCCCGTAGAACTCGGACATGCCCATGCAGCCGAGGCCTAGAGGAAATACCGACATATTGGAGGTGCCGAGGCGGCGCCGGGTAGACGAGACAGCCGAGGTCATCATCGTGTGACTCCATGCAGATCAGAGAAAAGGACCCTCAACGGGACCCACGCATCTTGATCTGTCGCGCCCGACAGGAGAATTGCCGATACTTTGATACCCTCAGCGTATCAATGGAGCGCCGATGACCTATCGTTTCCACGCCGAGCGGCTGATCAGCTTTCTGGCGGTCGCCCACACCGGCAGCTTCCGCCAGGCGGCGGCCAAGCTGCACCTCTCCCAGCCGCCCCTGACGCGGCGAATCCAGGCGCTGGAAGCAGACCTGGGCGTCAAGCTGTTCGAACGCACCACCCGCCGCGTCGCCTTGACGCCGGCCGGCGAGTGCCTGGCGGCACGCCTGCGTCCGTGCTTTGCCGAGATCGAGGCCGCCTGCGACGCCGTGCGCCAGTCCGGCACCCCACCGTCGGCGCTGGCGGTAGGCATGACGCCGGCCGTCGACCGCTCGGCACTACCCGGCGCCGACTGGCTGGAGGCGACCCTGGAAGCGCCGGTGCACCTGGTACGCGAGCCCTCGCGCGAATTGCTCGCGCGGCTCACCAGCTGGGAACAGGGCCGTCGCCTGCAGCTCGCCTTCATCGGCCTGCCCTGCGAGGTCCCCGGCGGCCTTGCCACGGCCGTGATCGGCCACGACCCGGTGTGGGTCGCGCTGGCTGAAGCTCATCCCCTGGCCGCCCAGAGCGTCATCGATCTCAAGCGGCTCAACGACACGCCGCTGCTGTGGTTTGCCCGGCGCGACAACCCGGCCTACTTCGATCACTGCGAGCGCCACTTTCGCCGCGGCGGCTACCAGCCAGCGCGGCGCGAAGAGCCCCAGGATCATCACCAGCTATTGGCGTCGGTGGCCGCCGCAGAGGGCGCTGCGCTGATTCCGGCGAGCTTCCTTGCGACTCGCCGCAGCGGCGTGGTGACGCGGCCATTGACCAGTGCCTGGCAGGGACTCGCCATCGCCATTGCGGTGGCCTGGCGCAGCGACGACGACACCCTCGCCGCCTCCGTCTTGGCCGCGCTGAATCAAGGCCACGATCAGGCCTGACCCCGAGCGCCGCGGATGCGCTGATAGGCGTTGCCGATTTCCACCGTGCGCGCCTCGGCGACGTCGCGCATGCTCTCGGGCAACCCGCGAGCGGCGAGCTTGTCCGGATGGTTCTGGCTCATCAGCTTGCGATAGGCGCGCTTGATCTCGCTGTCGCTAGCCTCCGAGGACACGCCCAGCACCTTGTAGGCGTCATCCAGTGAGCTTTGCGATTCGGCGGTGCCGCCGCCTTGGGCCGCGCCGCGCAGCATGGCCTCGATCTGGGCGATTTCCGCCTCGCTGCAGCCAAGTCCGCGGGCCACGCGCATGATCATGTCGTGCTCGGCGGGATGCAGCACGCCATCGGCGGCGATGGCCGACAGCTGCACCTGCAGGAAGACCTGACGCAGCGCCGGCTGGCCACGGGTCAGGCGCGAGATGCGGGCCAGCTCCGCGTCCAGATCGAAGTCGCTCGCCCGACCACGCTCGAAGGCCGCTCGCGCGTTGGCCTTGCCGCTCTCGGGCAGGCGCAGGCGCACGAACAGCTGCTCGAGAACCTGGCGCTCGTCGCCGCTGACCTGGCCATCGGCCTGGCACATGGCCCCCATGACCGCGAAGGTGGCGTCGAGAAACTGGCGCTGCATCTCGGCCAGCCCCCGCCCCATCATCAGCCCGCCCCGAAGGCGTCCGCCGAGCCACCAGCCGAGCCCCCCACCGATCAGCATCCCCAGGGGTCCGCCGATCATTAGTCCCAGTACTGCCCCGATCACGATGATGGTCAGCATGCCGTCCTCTCGATAGATTCGTTCCACGACGCCGTCTCAGCGCCCCGCTGGGAGAAGGATATCACCGCGCCCGGCATCGGTGCGAAGCGAGCGATTCAGCGCAACCTGTACCCGAGTGGGCCAGCCCCAAACCACGACGCCCCCACCGTATCCGGTGAGGGCGTCAGCCTGGCGGCCATGCCACATGCCTGGGCGGCCTAGCCTGCCAGGCGCGTCAGCCGGGCCTGGATCGCCGCCTCGATGCCCGCGGCGTCTAGGGCGCAGTCGCGCAGCAACTCGGCGGGCTTGCCGTGCTCGGCGAAGGCGTCGGGCAAACCGAGATTCAGCACCGCCACCGACTCGCCTTCGGCGGCCAGGGCCTCGAGCACCGCACTGCCGGCGCCACCGGCTACCACGTTCTCTTCCAGGGTCACCAGAAGGTCGTGGCCACGGGCCGCCTCGAGCACGGCGGTCACATCCAGCGGCTTCACGCTGCGCATGTTGATATGGGTGGCATCGAGGCGCTCGGCGACCTCGGCCGCCGCCGTATTGAGACTGCCAAAGGCCAGCAGGGCGACCTTGCTTCCCCGCCGCCGAGGCTCCGCCACGCCGATGGCCAGCGGCTCGAGGTGCACCGGAATGTCACAGCCCGGCCCGGTGCCACGCGGGTAGCGCACCGCCGCCGGGCCCGGGTGGTAATAGGCCGCGGACAGCATCGCCCGACACTCGGCCTCGTCGGCCGGGGCCAGTATCACCAGGCCTGGCACGCAGCGCAGGAAGGACAGGTCCATGGCGCCATGGTGGGTGGGGCCATCCTCGCCGACCAGGCCGGCACGGTCGATGGCGAAGGTCACATCGAGGCCCTGCACCGCGACATCGTGAATCAGCTGATCATAGCCGCGCTGGAGGAAGGTCGAGTAGATCGCCACCACCGGCTTCATGCCCTCGCAGGCCATGCCCGCGGCCAGGGTGACCGCGTGCTGCTCGGCGATCGCCACATCGTAGTAACGCTCGCTGTATTCCCGGGAGAAGCGCACCAGGTCCGAGCCCTCGCGCATGGCCGGGGTGACGCCGATCAGGCGCTCGTCGGCGGCGGCCATGTCGCAGATCCAGTCGCCGAACACGCTGCAGTACTTTTTCGGCTTAGGCAGGGACGACGGCACTGGCGCGGGCTTGGCCCTGGCCTCGTTCGGCGGCTCGAGCTTGGTGATGGCGTGATAGCCGATCGGATCGGACTCGGCGGGCAGAAAGCCCCGGCCCTTGCACGTCTTGACGTGCAGGAACTGCGGGCCGTCGAGATCACGCATGCTGTCCAGCGCCTCGGTCAGGGCATCGAGGTCATGGCCGTCGATGGGGCCAACGTAGTTGAACCCCATTTCCTCGAACAGCGTCGCCGGGCTGACCATGCCCTTGACGTGCTCCTCGGTGCGCCGCGCGAGCTCCAGCGCCCCCGGCAGGTGCGACAGCACCTTCTTGCCGTTCTCGCGCATGCTGAGGTAGGGCTTGCTGACCAGGATGCGCGCCAGGTAGCTGGCCATGCCGCCGACATTTTCGGAGATCGACATCTCGTTGTCGTTAAGCACCACCAGCAGGTTGGCGTCGACGTGGCCGGCATGGGCCAAAGCCTCGAAGGCCATGCCTGCGGTCAGGGCGCCGTCGCCGATCACCGCGCACACCCGACGCTCGTCGCCCCGGGTGCGGGCGGCCAGCGCCATGCCCAGCGCCGCGGAGATCGAGGTGCTGGAATGGCCGACGCCGAAGGTGTCGTACTCCGATTCGGCGCGCCGCGGAAAGGCAGCCAGGCCGCCATAGCGGCGAATACTGGTCATGCTTTCACGGCGCCCGGTGAGAATCTTGTGCGGGTAGGCCTGATGGCCCACGTCCCAGACGACCCGGTCATGGGGCGTATGGAAGGCGTGGTGCAGCGCTACGGTGAGCTCGACGACGCCGAGCCCGGCGCCGAAGTGTCCCCCGGAAACCCCTACGCTGTAGAGCAGGTAGGCCCGCAATTCGTCGGCCACCCGCTTCAACTGCGACGCCGACATCGCGCGCAGCCCGGCCGGCGTGTCCAGGGTATCGAGCAGCGGCGTGGCCGGCCGCTCGGTGGGAATGGTATCGAACAGCTTCATGGTGGCCCTGTGGTCGTCAGTGATCGCGCTCGATCATGTAGCGGGCAAGCTCGGCCAGCGGCGCGGCAGGCTCGCCCAGTGGCACGAGGGCGTTCAACGCCTCCTCGATCAGCGCGCCGGCCTTGCGCCGGGCCCCGTCCAGGCCGAGCAATGCCGGGTAGGTCGGTTTATCGCGGGCGGCATCGGCGCCGGAAGCCTTGCCCAGGGTGGCGGTATCGCCGGTCACATCCAGCACGTCGTCATGGACCTGGAAGGCCAGCCCCATGGCGGCGGCATAGGCATCCAGTGCACCGAGTCTCGGATCATCCTCGGCCACCGCCATCAAGCCGCCCAGGCGCACCGCGGCGCGGATCAGGGCGCCGGTCTTGTGGCGATGCATGGTCTCCAGTGCCGCAAGGTCGGGGCGGATGCCGACGGCGGCCAGGTCCAGCGCCTGCCCCGCGGCCATGCCATCGCGCCCGGAGGCCGTGGCCAGCGTCGTCACCAACGCCGCGAGCCGCGGCGCGCCAGAGGCGGCCAGGACCTCGAAGGCCAGGGTCTGCAGCGCGTCACCGGCCAGAATGGCCGAGGCCTCGTCGAAGGCTCGGTGCACCGTGGGCTCACCGCGACGCAGGTCGTCATCGTCCATCGCCGGCAGATCATCGTGGACCAGGGAGTAGGCGTGGATCAGCTCGATGGCCGCGGCCGGGGCGTCCAGGGCGTCATCGTCGGCACCCAGGGCACGCCCGGCGGCGTAGACCAGCACCGGGCGCAGGCGTTTGCCGCCGACCAACAGGCCGTGGCGCATGGCCGCCTCGAGACGCGGCTCGACCGCGCGTCGATCATCGAACAGCGCCGCCAGGCGCCGGTCGACGCGGGCTCGATCGGCGGCCAGACGAGCCGCCAGTACGTCAGCGTTCACCGGCATCCTCCGTCGACGACGATGGCCCTGGCGCCTGAAACGACGACAGCGCCATGCCGCCGTCGGCGCCCTCGGTCAGGGTGCGTACCTTGAGTTCCGCCTCATCGAGGCGCCGCTGAGCGTCTCGGGTCAGCGCCACGCCCTGCTCGAACGCCTTGAGCGAATCTTCCAGCGCCAAATCGCCAGACTCCAGTCGGTCGACCAGGGTCTCGAGGCGTTGCATGGTCGCCGCGAAGTCATCCGACTCGCGTTCCTTGTCCTGGGCTGTGTCGTGCGGAGCCATTCGCCCCCCCTCGCTACGCTGACCGGTGGCTCGCCACCTTGGCGGTGGTGCGGGCTTGCGGTCATGCCTGTTTATGCATTCGCGGGCGACAGTATACACGCTCTGCCCCGGGGGTCGTCTGCCCCAACGCCGCCCGCGCCTCCGACATGCACGACGCTCATGCTGCAGTGCAAGCATTTTCATCCTGAAAAGCGGCGTCTGTGGTACGCTATGGCCCCTGTTTCGAGCCGATTGTGCCGCCTTGCGCGGTGGGGCTCAGCGACACCCAGCCACCTCCCGACCACCATCCAAGCCACCGTTTGATGCACGGCTGCCGCCAACCAAGGGGTTGATTCGACCATGGCCAAAACGTCCCTGGACAAGAGCAAGATCAAGATCCTGCTGCTCGAGGGCGTCCACCAGAGCGCAGTGGACAACTTTCTCAATGCCGGTTACACCACCATCGAGCACGTGCCGACCTCCCTCGACGAGGAGACGCTGATCGAGAAGATCCGCGACGTTCACTTCGTCGGGCTGCGCTCTCGCACCCAGCTCAATGAACGGGTGTTCGCGGCGGCCGAAAAACTGGTGGCGGTCGGCTGTTTCTGCATCGGCACCAACCAGGTCGACCTCACCGCCGCTCTGTCCCGTGGCATTCCGGTGTTCAACGCGCCCTTCTCCAACACCCGCTCGGTGGCCGAACTGGTGCTCGCAGAGGCCATCATGCTGCTGCGCGGCATCCCGGAGAAGAATGCCCGTGCCCATGAAGGTGGCTGGCTGAAGCACGCCAAGAACAGCCACGAAGCCCGCGGCAAGACCCTGGGCATCGTCGGCTACGGCAGCATCGGCTCGCAGCTCTCGGTGCTGGCCGAAGCGCTCGGCTTCGACGTCATCTACTACGACGTCATCACCAAGCTCGGCATGGGCAACGCCCGCCAGGTCGCCAGCCTCGAAGAGCTGCTGGCGCGTTCCGACGTGGTCAGCCTGCACGTACCGGACCTGCCTTCCACCCGCTGGCTGATGGGCGAGGAGCAGATCAGCCTGATGAAGCCCGGCGCCATCCTGATCAACGCCGCCCGCGGCAGCGTGGTGGTCATCGAGGCCCTGGCCGAGGCGATCCAGGAAGGCCGCCTGAACGGTGCGGCCATCGACGTCTTCCCGGTCGAGCCCAAGGGTAGCAACGAGGAGTTCGTCAGCCCGCTGCGCGGCCTGGCCAATGTCATCCTGACCCCGCACATCGGCGGCTCGACCCTGGAAGCCCAGGAGAACATCGGCGTCGAGGTCTCCGAGAAGCTGATCACCTTCTCCGACAACGGCACCACCGTGACCTCGGTGAACTTTCCCGAAGTGGCCCTGCCGGCACACCCGGACAAGCACCGCCTGTTGCACATCCACGAGAACGTGCCCGGCGTACTGTCCGAGATCAACCGGGTCCTGTCGGAGAACGATATCAACATCTCGGGTCAGTACCTGCAGACCAACGCCGAGGTCGGCTACGTCGTCATCGACGTCGACAAGGCCTATGGTGCCCAGGCGCTGGACGCGCTGCGTCAGGTCAACCATACCCTGCGCACTCGGGTGCTCTACTCCGAGACCAACTACCAGGGCTAGCCACCGCCGCCGTGCCGGACCCTTGAGGACTTGAGCTCCACTCCCGTGGGGCCTTCCCAGGGCGAATCGCCGCCGCTTCCTTCGGGAATCGGCGGCGATTGTCGTTAGGCGGCTCAACTTCTCGCCCCGAGCGGGCTATGCTTGAGGGTCTGGCTCGATTCGCGCCGGGGCCATTGCAGCGTCTGGGGCGGTTGGCCGCACCTTCGCCCTCGCTCAGATCACCCGACCAGATCGCCGGACCAGATCGCCGGACTTGACCGCCGGGCCAGATCTCCGGACTAGATCCCCTGACTAGATCTCGCCCCGACGTCACCGCTCAACGACGACGCCAGCGCGTCGACACACGCTACGCTCACTACACTCGCAAGGATGCCGCAATGCCGACCGGACTGGCCTATTTCATCGTTATTCTGGTGTGGGCTTCCACCCCGCTGGGGATCAAGTGGAGCGCGGAGGCCGGCGCCCCGGTTGGCAGCGTGATGCTGCGCATGGGCCTGGCGCTGGCCGCCGGCGCGCTGATTCTGCTGATACTGCGCCGCCCGCCGCGCCTGGATCGTCGCGCGCTGATCAGCTATGGCGCCGCGGTGCCCGGAGTCTTCGGTGCCATGGCGCTGAGCTACCACGCCTCACAGTTCCTGCCCTCCGGCATCCTGTCGGTGATCTTCGGCATGGCCCCGCTGATCTCGGGGCTGATTCTCCAGGCCCTGCCCGGCGCCGTCAGGCTGCGCCGCTGGCACTGGATCGGCTGCGCCCTCGGCGTTGCGGGTCTCGGCGTGGTGTTCGCCGACAGCCTGGCCCTCGGCGGTAGCGACCAGCTCCTGGCCCTGGCCATGATGCTCGCCGCGGTGACGCTCTTCAGTGGCAGCGGCATCGCCGTACAGCGCGTCGCCGCCGGCCTGCCGCCGCTGACCCAGACGGTGGGCGCACTCGCCATGTCGATGCCGTGCTTCCTGCTCTTGTGGCTCACCAGCGGCGAGCCGCTGACGGTACCGCTGTCTCCCCGCGGCCTGTGGGCGGTGCTCTACCTGGCCCTGTTCGGCTCCCTGATCGGCTTTCTGTGTTATTACCTGATCCTGTCGCGCCTGCACGCCGCTACCGTTGCGCTGGTCACCCTCATCACCCCGGTACTGGCGCTGACCCTGGGCATGCTGCTCAACCAGGAAACGCCGTCGAGCTCGATGCTGGCCGGCGCCGGCCTCATTCTCATCGCCCTGGGGGCCTATCTGTTCGGCGACCGGCTCAGCCGACGCAAGGCACGGCTGGCAGCGCTGGACGAGCAATCCCAACCCTGAGCGATCGTTGTCGCGACGGGGTGCTTGACATCTCGTCGTCGCCCTCGCATTTTGTACACAATAACGACATCTTATTGCGCACCAGTTCGGTACACAGCTAGGCGGCAAGGCACCGCATCGGTGCGTCCGTCGCCGCCCTGAAGGCACCTGAACCAGGTATCCGCCAATGCGTCACGCTGGCAGGTCACGATGCTTGGGTAACCCTTCGCCCCCGCGAAGCCACCCAGGAGGACACCATGTCCCACGCAGCCTCATCCATGAGCCCCGACCAAGCCTCATCCCCGACTCCCGACCAAGCCACGCTGTGGATTCGTCAGCCGCTCGCCGTCAGCGACCCCGACGCCGCGGGTGGCATCGTGATTCGTGGCGACCGCATCGTCGAGGCCGTGGCCGCCGGCGCCTCCCCCACTGTCGCCATCGACCGCACCTTCGACGCGTCGCGTCATGTGCTGATGCCCGGCCTGGTCAACACCCACCATCACTTCTATCAGACCCTGACGCGCGCCTACTCGCCGGCGCTCAACAAGGAGCTGTTTCCGTGGCTGACCACGCTCTATGACGTCTGGGCGAACCTCACCGAGGACCAGCTGGCGCTGGCCAGCGAGCTGGCCATGGTCGAGCTGCTGATGAGCGGCTGCACGACCGTGGCCGACCATCACTATGTGTTTTCCGGCGCGCTCGAGAGCGCCATCGACGTTCAGGTCGACACCGCCAGACGGCTCAAGGTGCGGGCGGCCCTGACCCGCGGCTCGATGAGCGTCGGGCGGGACGATGGCGGCCTGCCGCCGCAGTCGGTGGTGCAGGATGAGACCACCATCCTCGACGAGAGCGCACGCCTGATCGATGCCTATCACCAGCGCGGTGAAGGCGCGATGGTGACCCTGGCGCTGGCGCCCTGCTCGCCGTTTTCGGTCAGCCGCGAGCTGATGCAGGAAAGCGCGCGCCTGGCCGAGGAAAAGGACGTGCGCCTGCACACCCACCTGGCCGAGACCGAGGATGAGACCGCGTACTGTCAGAAGCTCTTCGGCATGCGCCCGCTGGACTATCTGGAGGCCACCGGCTGGCTGTCGAATCGCACCTGGCTTGCCCACGGCATCCACTTCAACGACGACGAAGTCACGCGGCTTGGCCGCGCCGGCACCGGCATCGCCCACTGCCCGTCATCCAACATGGTGCTGGGCTCCGGCATGTGCCGCACCCTGGAACTCGAAGCCGCTGGCTGCCCGGTGGGCCTGGCGGTGGATGGTTCGGCCTCCGCCGATCATTCGAATCTGGCCGAGGAGATGCGCCAGGCCATGCTGCTCGGCCGACTGCGCTACTCGCCGAGCCAGGTCACCCACCAGCACGTCATTCGCTGGGCCACCGAAGGCTCCGCCGGGTGCCTCGGGCGCAGCGACATCGGCGGCCTGAAGCCCGGCCAGCAGGCGGACATCGCCCTGTTCAAGCTCGATGAGGCGCGCTTCTCCGGCGCCGAGAACCCGCTTGCCGCCCTCTTGCTGTGCGGCGCCCACCGCGCCGACCGGGTGATGGTCGCCGGCGACTGGCGGGTGGTGGATGGACAACCGCAGGACGTCGATCTCGATGCCCTGCTGGCACGCCACGACCAGGCGGCACGAGCCCTGCGCTCGGCGCTGTAGCCCTGTAACCCTATAGCCCTCACGGCCACGTGGCCCGAACCGCCGAGCCGGGTCCGCCGTCGACGCAGACCACCTGACACCACAGCAATCGCAGAGGGCCTGACGACACGACAGCACGGCACCCGCCGCAAGGCGGTCGAAAACAACACGCAAACGGTCACCGTGGCCACTGGAGCCAGGGCTGGAACGCCCACCCTGGCACATGGCTCGGTCTCCGGGGTTTCTACGCTAAATAGCAACAACGACAACGACGACAGGAGAACCCACCCCATGCCAAACCACGAGTCGACCGCAGACAGCCCGGCAAGCCAGGCGGTGCGCAGCACCCACGACGTCAACGCGATGCCGCCCCTGGCGCGGGCCATTCCGCTGGGACTGCAGCACGTACTGGCGATGTTTGTCGGCAACGTGACGGTGCCGATCATCATCGCCGGGGCCGCCGACCTACCGCCGGACCAGACCGCCTTCATGATCCAGGCCGCGATGTTCGTCGCCGGCGTCGCAACGCTGGTCCAGTCCCTGGGCCTTGGTCCCATCGGCGCTCGCCTGCCCATCGTCATGGGCACCAGCTTCGGTTTCGTGCCGGTACTGATCCCCATCGCCGTCGGCATGGGGCTTCCCGCCGCCCTCGGGGCCGCACTCTGCGGCGGTATCGCCATGGCCATCGTCGGGCTGTTCCTGCCGGTCTTCCGCTTCCTGTTTCCACCGGTGGTCACCGGCACCTTCGTGGTCATGCTCGGCACCCTGCTGATGCCGGTCGGCTTCGCCTACTGGGGCGGTGGCTTCGGCGCAGAAGACTTCGGGGCCACCCATCACCTGCTGCTCGGCGCGTTGGTGCTGGTCGTCACCCTCGGCCTGCACCAGTACGGGCGCGGCATCTGGTCCGAGGCGGCACCGCTGATCGGCCTGGTGATCGGCTACGTCACCGCCACCCTGTTCGGGTACATCAACTTCGGCACCATCGGCAGCGCCGACTGGCTGTCGCTGCCGGTGCCGCTGACCATCGGCCTGGAATTCCACCTCGCCGCCATTCTGCCGGTGGTGCTGCTGGCCATCGTCACCTGCGCCGAATCGATCGGCGACATCGTCGGCACCACCGCCGGTGGCCTGGACCGTGAACCCACCGCCAAGGAGCTGTCTGGCGGGGTCATGGCCGATGGCCTGTCCAGCGTCTTCGCCGCCATCTTCAACGCCTTCCCCCAGATCAGCTTCAGTCAGAACGTCGGCATGGTGGCCTTGACCGGGGTCGTCAGCCGCTACGTGGTCGCCATCGGCGGCGCCTTCCTGCTGCTGGCTGGCCTGGTGCCGAAGCTCGGCGCGATCATCTCGAGCATCCCCAACTCGGTGCTCGGCGGCGCGGTGCTGATCATGTTCGGCATGATCGCCAGCGCCGGCATCAAGATGCTGTCCCACATCGACTTCAACAAGCGCAACATGGTGATCATCGGCGTCTCGCTGTCTGCCGCCGTCGGCCTGCCGGCTCAGGAAGGGCTGTACAGCAATCTCGGCGAGAACCTGCAGTCGATCATCGAGTCGGGCCTGATCCCCGGCGCCCTGTTCGCCATCGTGCTGAATCTGGTGCTGCCGAAGGCCGACCGCACCTTCCGCGATGACGTATAGACCGCATAGGCTGGACGTTCTACGCCGCTAGGGAGACCCAGCGGGCAACGCCCTACCCGACCAGAGCCCGCCCCTGTCACCGCACCGGGGCGGGCTCTGGTGTCAGGACAGCCTACTGGCAGGTGACATCTTGATAGCGATGGCGCCGGTAGACGCTGACCCGGCGACGATGAAACTCGGTCTCGCCTTCAAACAGGAAGCCGATCTTCTCAAGCACGCGCCAGGAGGCGATATTACCGGGCTCGACCACGGCAACCAGAGACGCCAACGAGGTCGCGGAAAAGGCATAGGCGGTCACCGCGCCGGCCACCTCGGTGGCGATACCCCGGCTCCAGTGACGCACCGCGAAGCGATAGCCAAGCGACATCTCTTCGTCGCCACCGACCCGCTCGGGGCCAATACCACAGAATCCCATCAGCGACAGCGACACCGGGTGGACCACCGCCCAGGGGCCATAGCCAAAGCGCTCGTAAATCGCCAGGCACTCCTCGACGAAGGCCGACGTGGCGGCCTCGTCACAGGGGCCGCGTAGGGAATACCGCATCACCCGACGGTCAGACAGGATGGCGCACAGCGCGGGCACATCGTCGCGCTGCAAGCGACGCAGCCGAGTGCGTCGCGTGGCGAGCACCTCCCCAGGAAGGCGCAACGGCGCCAAGCCGCCATGATCCATGCTTTCCTCCTGGCATTCAGGTCTTGCGGCGTTCCGGCGTTCCTACCTCGCCGCCTCTTGCATGTCGTGACGTCAGTATCGAAGCCAGGGCAACGATAGCGCCAGCGCTACAGCATTGCGCCTACTCGCTTTCCTGCCTCCGTCGCCTCTTCCGGGGTCGAGGTCGAGGTCGAGGTTCCCGAGCACGCATTCTCCTCTACAATTCCAATGCTCCAATGCGGCCCTCGACAGTCAGCAACAGGCTCAGCAGGAAAAAACGCGAACAGGCGCTCTCCACCCGCTCTTCGCCACCACGAGTGCGATAACGCATGCCGGCAAATACACCTGCCAGATCGCCTTCTGAAACGAAATACCGACTACGCACCACCGCCGCCAAGATGCTCTCGGCCCGCGTCCTCCAAACACCCGACTGACCCGGCTGATTGGCCAACCCAAGCATGGCAATGGCAATGGCAATGGCCGCGATGATGGCGGCACAGGGGTCCTTTCCGTCGCGATGCCACTCTTGATGGCTATCAGGAATAGGCTGAGTGCGTGATATCGACCAATACTCGCACGCTCGCCGGGCATCGCCCAGAAATGGCTCGCCATGGAGCTCGGCGGCCTGCACCAACGCCAGCATTGCCCAGGCCTACCCTCTTGACCAGCGCCCCTCGACCAGCACCCCGTGGCCTCCGGCGGTACGCGCAAGTGGCAGCGACTGCCGACGCGCTCCATCCACACAGGCAACGCCGAACGCGTGCAGTACAACAATGCCGAGTGCGGCGAGCGGCAGCGTCGAAGAATCGATTGAACCGTTCAAGCCGGTCGACGTGGATGATTGGGGCGCACTGCGCAACCGGTGAATGTCCCGCGCCCCCCTTCCCTTCCCATCCCATCCCTTCCCCTTCTTACTTTTTGTCCATACAATTAGGCGCATGATCATCGACTTCGACCCCAACAAGAGCGCTTGGAACGAGCGGAAGCGCGATCTACCTTTCACGGCGGTAGAGCGCTTCGATTGGGAGAACGCGATATTCACGGAAGACAACCGCTTCACGTATCCTGAGCGCCGCTTCATCGCCTTGGGGAAGATCGGCCAGCGCGTCCATGTGGTGTGCTTCACGCCGATTGAGGAGGGGATTCGAATCATTAGCCTGAGAAAGGCCAACCCACGGGAGGTACGCCGCTATGAAAACACGACTCACGGATAAGGACGGCGAAGTCCGCGAACTGACCGATGCTGACGTAAAGCGCATGGGCTCCATGTCGGAGATCCTGCCGACCGGCCTGCAACGCACCATCGGCCAGCGTGGCAAGCAGCATGCGCCGACGAAGGTAAAAACGTCGATACGCCTCTCTCAGGAGGTGATAGAACACTTCAAGGAAGAGGGCGACGGCTGGCAGCGCCGCATTGACCAAGCGCTAAAGCAGTACATCCGAGAGCATGGCCACGGGTAACGAGAGGGCCGGACACGGCTCAAACGCGACTTAGCCTGGCTCACCGATGTGATAAGCTGTCGCGGCCCCAGTGAGCCAGGTGCGACACGACTCCCAGCGTTTTTAACCTCCATGGAAGGAGGAGCGCTCACGCCGCCATTCTTACCGATACCTTTGGCGGCCTATCCGTCAACTACGTACGCTCACCAGTTCGTATTCGGAACTGGCCTCTCGGCGTTGCGCTACTTCGCGGCGACTCAAGGAGGGGCCGACTCAAGGCCCCTGGCGGCCTTAGCCCTGCTGGCCCTCAACGCGCGGCTGTATCCCTACTCCATCCCTACTCCCGCTTCGTCTACGAGCAGATCACTGGCTTCGTGATGGGGGACAACTGGCGATCAGGCGACTTTGCGTATCGAGCGTACGGTCCCGGCAAGGGATCCTCGACTCGTTTTCGTCCCCCTTTGGTCGCAGAGGGGGACGAAAACACCGCCGCTCGCGCTAGGCTTGCGTCGTTCGCCCACGATGGAGAGTCGCCATGTCCCGCCCCCAGCCCGCTGCAGCGGCCACCGCCGCCGAGCCAGATGCGCCTGTCGAACCAGATGCGCCTGTCGAGCGCTTCGAGGACCGCGGCATCGTCACTCTCGTGCTGAATCGTCCGGCGAGCTTCAACGCGCTCTCCGACGAAATGCTCGACGCCCTCGACGCTGCCCTGGAGGCCCTCGCCGACGAACCGCACCTGCACGCGCTGGTCATCGCCGCCAAGGGACGCGCCTTCTGCGCCGGCCACGACCTCAAGCAAATGCGTGCCCTCGGCGATGAAGACGACTATCGCGCCCTGTTCACCCGCTGCAGCCGGTTGATGCAGCGCCTCCAGGACTTTCCGGTACCGGTCATCGCCCGGGTCCAGGGCCTCGCCACCGCGGCAGGCTGCCAGCTGGTCGCGAGCTGCGACATGGCGGTGGCGACCAGCTCGGCACGCTTCGCGGTGTCGGGCATCAATGTGGGCCTGTTCTGCTCTACCCCGGCGGTGGCGCTGTCACGCACCATCGCTCCCAAGCACGCCGCCGAGATGCTCTTCAGCGGTGAGTTCATCGACGCCGAGCAGGCCCGAGACTGGGGGCTGATCAACCGTGTCGCCGACGATGATGCCCTCGACGCCACCCTCGAGACCCTGCTCGACAACCTGCGCGCCAAGAGCCAGGTGGCCCTGCGGACCGGCAAGGCCATGCTCGGCCGCCAGCGCAGCCTGCCGCTGGGCCAGGCCTATGCCTTCGCCAGCGAAGTCATGGCCGCCAACATGATGGCCGAGGACGTGGCCGAGGGCATCGACGCCTTCATCGCCAAGCGCAAGCCCGAGTGGAAACACCGCTAGGCGACAAGCGAGCCCGGCCAGAACGGGACAGCGCGAGGCACTCGGCGCGGTCCGACACGCCGAACCGGCGCCTGGCTCAGCCACCACGGCGGCCACCTGAGCGCCGCCATCGGGTCCGAAAAGGACGTTGAATCGCCTCACGAAAGCATCCGTGGAATGGTTTTCCGAAAACGCGACAGCGCAGCGACCAACGGGTATGCTAAAGGCTTTAGACCAGCACCAGGAGACGTACAGGTGACGGAAGTCAAACGCAGGACGGCGGGACGCCCGGCAACGGGTAAGGCCAGCGGTGGGCACAGCCAGTCGCTGGTGAGAGGGCTCAACCTGCTCGAGCGCCTGTCCGCCCACCCCGAAGGACTGGCTCTGTCCGACATCGCCGAACAAGCCGACCTGGCGCCGTCGACCACCCATCGGCTGCTGCAGGCCCTGCAGAGCCAGGGCTTCATTACCCAGGACGAAGACATCGGCGTGTGGAAGATCGACGTCAAGACCTTCCGCATCGGCAACAGCTTCCTCGAGGCCCGCGACTTCGTCGCCGCCAGCCGCCCTTACCTGCGCCGCCTGACCTACCTGACCGGTGAAACCGCCAACCTCGGCGTGCGCGACGGTGCCACGGCGGTATTCCTGGCCCAGAGCGAGTCACCGCAGATGATGCGCATGATCACTCGCCTTGGCTCGCGCGCGCCGCTGCACGCCTCCGGCGTCGGCAAGGCACTGATGGCCTGGCTGCCCGACGATGAGCTCGATCGGGTACTGGCCGAGCGTGGCCTGGAGCGGGTCACCGAGAACACCCTGTCCACCCCCGCCGACCTGCGCCGCGCCATGGCCGAGATCCGCGAGCGCGGCTATGCCTGCGACATCGAAGAGCACGCCATCGGCCTGCACTGCGTCGCCGCCTGCCTTCACGACGAACTCGGCACCCCACTCGGGGCCATCTCGGTGTCGGGACCTGTGGCGCGCATCCCCGACGCCCGACTCGCCGAGCTCGGCGAGCTCATCCGCGAGACCGCTGCCGAGATCACCGCCTTGATGGGCGGCAAGGTGCCCGACGCCGCCGACTTTCAGCCCTGAGCCCATGCAACCGCCAAGCGACAGCCACACCACAGCGGTGGCAGAGTCCCAGGAGCCGACCATGACTGACGCCTGGCGCAGCTACAAGAGCGCCCCTCCCGCCGGTACGCGCGTGGTGCCGGCCGATGCCCTGATACCCGGCGCGAGCCACTGCACCACCGTGGTGACCGAGAACGGACGTTTCCCGCTGGTGCTGGTGCGTAGCGACGCCGACATCCTGCATGCCTACGTCAACGCCTGCCCGCATCAGTACCTGCCACTGGACAGCCGCGGTAGCAACATCTTAAGCCGCGATGGCGGCCTGCTGATCTGCTCCGCTCACCAGGCCACGTTCCGCACCGACACCGGCGAAGGCGTCTCCGGACCCGGCCAGGGCGAAGCCCTCGACCCGGTGCCACTGGTGGAAGTCGAAGGCTGGTGGGTGATCGGGGAATGAGCCTGCCGACGGCATCCATCGGCTAAAAATGATGGACTACGCAACACATGGACTACGCCACGACGATCAAGGACTGGATACGTAGCGACGAGGAAAGCATGCGAGCGCTGCACCTGGCATCGGCGCTGCGGCTCGACGACTGGTGCATCGCGGCAGGATTCGTGCGCAACCTGGTCTGGGACAAGCTCCACGAGAAAGCCGAGCGCACCCCTCTCACGGACATTGACCTGATCTACTTCGACCCTTTCGAGCCCCGTCGGGCGAAAGACGAGGCCCTCGAACGGGTCCTGAAGCAGCGGTCACGCCTGCCGTGGTCGGTCAAGAACCAGGCGCGGATGCATATCCGCAACCATGACGCCCCCTACACCTCGACCCTTCACGCCATGAGCTACTGGGTGGAACTGGAAACCGCCATTGGCGTCAGGCTGTCCCACGACCACAGCATCGAATTGCTCGCGCCTTGCGGGCTAGCACGGCTTTTCGCCGGCACGATTACACTCAACCCGAAGAGCGGCAAGGCTGATGCCTTCCAGCGCAGGATCGTGGACAAGAACTGGCTATCCCATTGGCCAGCGCTAAGGATCAATAACGGCCTCAGCTAAAGATCAATAACGGCCTCAGCCGGGACTGACCCCGCGGGACATGGCCGAAAAGACGGCATTTCTTGCAGGCGACGAATGAGCCTCGCGGCTATCTGTCACCGTCGAGCTCGGCGGTGCCGGGGGTCTCCATCGGGTCGCCGGAGCGATCCTGTGACCAGTCGTCGTGGGTCTTCTCCAGGCGTTCGAGCTGTCGCTCGAGCTTGCCCATCACGTTCATCAGGTCGCGATACTCGCCGACGCTCAGCGTCGCCACCAGTTCCGCCTCCCACTGCTGGGCTTCGGGAATCAGCTTGGACAGCAGCGCCTGGCCAGCCGGGGTCAGGCGCAGGTCATGCACGCGCTGATCGCGGCTGGACGGCCGACGCAGGATCAGTCCGCGATCCTCCAGGGACTGCACCGCCCGAGAAATGCGCGCCTTGTCCATGCGCGTGGCCTGGCAGATCTGCTTGGCGGTGAGTTCATCGAGATGGCTGAGCCAGGCGAGCACTCGCCACTGGGCGATATTGAGATCGTAGCGCTCGGCATACAGCCGCGCCAGGGCCTGACTGAGGCGATCCGCCAGGCTATTGAGCCGGTACGGCAGGAACTGCTGCAGGTCGAGTTCCGGCTTGGCAGCGGGCGTGGCATCGTGCTCGAGGTTGGCCATGGCGTTGACACTCCGTCCCTAATAGAGCAGTTCTGGAAGGAACAGCACAATACCCGGGAACACCAGCACCAGCAACGCCCGGACCATGCCCGCCACCCAGAACGGCGTGACGCCGCGGAAGATCGTACCGGTCGCGAGATCCGGCAATACTGCCCTCAACACGAACACGTTCATGCCCACCGGTGGCGTGATGAGGCTGATCTCGATGACGATGACCACCAGGATGCCGAACCACACCAGGTCGAAGCCGAGCCCCGCCACCACCGGAAAGAACACCGGCACCGTGAGCAGCAGCATCGACATGCTCTCGAACACGCAGCCGAGCAGGACGTAAATGGCCAGGATCACCAGAATGACCAGAAACGGCGCCATCTCGAGCCCATTGACGAAGCCCAGCAGGTCGCTCGGCAACCCCGCCCGGTTGATGAAGTTGGCGAAGATCAGCGCCGTCAGCACCACGGCGAACAGCATGGCCGTGGTGCGGGCGCTGTCCATCAGCACTTCCATCAATAGCTTGAACGACAGCGCACGCCGCATCAGGGCGATGACGAAGGCCCCCATGGCGCCGATGCCGGCCGCCTCGGTCGGGGTGAAGACGCCAAGGTAAATCCCACCGATGACCAGCACGAACAGCGCCAGGGTACTGCCGACGCTCTTCAGGGCGTCGATACGTTCGCTCCAGGGCACCCGCTCGCCGGCAGGGCCGGCCTCGGGGTCGCGCCACATCACCCACTTGACCGCGACCAGATAGAGCACGATGCCGAGCATGCCGGGAATGAAGCCGGCGGCGAACAGCTCGCGAATGCTGGTCTCGGTCAGAATGCCGTAGATCACCAGCATCACGCTGGGGGGAATCAGGATACCGAGGGTGCCGCCGGCGGCGATGGAAGCACTGGCCAGACTATCCTTGTAGCCGTACTTGCGCATCTGGGGCATCGCCACCCGGCCCATGGTCGCAGCGGTGGCAAGGCTCGAGCCGCAGATGGCACTGAAGCCGCCGCAGGCGACGATGGTGGCCATGGCCTGGCCGCCCTTGCGATGCCCAAGAAAGCCGTTGGAGGCCCGAAACAGCGCATCAGAGAGCCCCGCCCGGGAGACGAAGTTGCCCATCAGAATGAACAGCGGAATCACCGACAGCCCATAGTCCATGGCGGTGTCGACCACCCGTCGTGCGGCCATGGATTCGGCGGCCATCGGGTTACCGGTCAAGAAATAGAAGCCGACGGTACCGACGATGCCCATGGCAAACGCCAGCGGCACCCTCAGAAAGGCCAGGGCCAACAGGGCGGCAAAGCCGTAAAGGGACTCAGTCATGCGGCTCTCCCGGGGTGGCCGTGGACGCTGGTGAGGACGGGCGCGCCACGCTCAAGGGGCCACCGCGGGGAATCACCCCGACGCCCTCGAGCAGGTAGCCAAGGCCGCGCAGGGCCGCCAGCACTGCGGAAACAAACAGCATCGCCGCGATCAGGTAGATCAGATAACCGATCGGAAGACGCAGGAACTCGGTGACATCGCCCCACTCCAGCGAGCGCACACCAAGCCCCCAGACACGGCCTGCAACGATCCACAGCGCCGCGGCCACCAGCAGGTTGATGGCGAGCTGACGCAGCCACACCCAGCGCGCGGGAAACACCGTATCCAGCAGGTCGACGCTGACGTGTTCCTCGCGCCAGCTCACCACCGGCATGGCCAGGAAGACCACCGCCGCCAGCATCAGCTGGGTCAACTCGACGCTGCCGGTGAGCGGCGAATTGAAGAAGAAGCGCCCCACGACATCGACCGTGGTGACGGCCATCAAGGCGAACAGAATGACGCCGGCCATGGACTCGAGCGTCACCTGGACGCCCTTGTCCAGGCGCCGGGCCAGGCTCGGCCTGGATGACGGCCCCTGGCCCGAGGGAGTAGAGGAAGAATGAGACACGCCGCCCTCCGCCTTATTCGCCGACAACGCGCGGCGCGATGCTGTCGTCGCCATCGGCCACGGCAAGCTGCTCACGGAAGAAATCGAGGGCCTCGCGGGCATCGAGATCACCGTTGGAGACCTTGTCGGCCCAGTCGACGATCAGCTCCTCGTTGACCGCCTTGAGCATCGCGATGTCCTCGGCGCTGGCCTGGGTGAAGGTGTGGCCCATCTCCTTGGCGAACTCGACGCCGCGCTCGTCGGACACATCCATCATGTAGCCGAACAGGCGCGACAGGGACTCCCCCGAGACCGACTCGATGGCGGCCTTGTCGTCGGCGGAAACGCGATCCCAGAAGTACGGATTGACGACGATCGCGAAGCTTCCGCGATAGAAACCGCCGTCCACGGTCAGGGTGTAGGGCGCGACCTCGGCCACCCGGAAGCTGCGCAAGCCCTCGAGGGTCAGCATGGCGCCGTCGATGACCCCTTGGGAGGCGGCCTCGTAGACACCCGTAGGCGGCAGCGCCACGCCCGTCACGCCGATGGCACTGGCCAGGTCACTCATCACGCCGCCCCCCACCCGCAGGCGACGGCCGTCGAGATCGGCGAAGGTCTCCGCTTTCTCGGCGGTGAATATCTGTCCCGGGCCATGCACCCCCACGGCCATGACATCGACGCCGCGGTGCTCACTGGCCTGGGCGAGATAGTCCTGATAGGTACGCCAATACGCCGCCGAAGCGGTCTCCGACGAGAACGGCTCGAAGGTCGGAAACTCGGCCAGTTGGGTCAGCTCGAAGCGCCCCGCCATGTGTCCATGGAAGATCCAGCTGGCATCCGCCACGCCATCGGCCACCAGCGCCATCTGGGCGGCGGGCGGCCCCAGGTCGTGAACCACCTCCAGGGTCACGCGGCCCTCGGTGGCATCCTCGATCCAGGCCTTCCAGGTCGGCCAGACGATGGTGTTGATGCCATGGTTGGGGCCACCCCAACTGCTGACGGTCAGGGTCTCGGCGGCCTGGGCTTGGCTCGGGGCCGCCAGGGTCAGGGTCGTGAGTGCAGCACCGACCAAGGCGTGGGCGGTCTTCATGGGCGTTTCTCCGTCGTCACGGGGCGGCAACAGCCGCCGTTATCATTGTCGTTAGCACCGCGAGGGCGATGACGGCGACGGGCGGCTCGCCAACGGACGCCATAAGGCCCGAGAAGCCACCACAAACGCCCTAGTCGCACCTGCGCCTCGCGAGCGTTACAGGGTGGCTCAACCTTGCCTGCTGATTAGTCTCCCTGGCAACTAAACGAGCGACGCAACACGCTTAGACATAGGTCTATAAATCTTTCATCCGGATGATTAACAACGAATATTTGCAACCATGAATCCCGCTCTACCTTGATATACGTCCTTGCATTCTGGACTTTTTGTTGCAAAAGAAACTATCTTTTTGCGCAACGGCCCTCCGCGCTCCCGCCATCGACCGAGCATAGATGCGGCGGGCGCAGGCGGCGCGACTCACCCATGCTGAAGCTATCGAAAGCCCCATTCGCCCAGCGAGGCACGCCATCAAGCCGCGAACGCGTGCCTTCAGGGAGGTAGTGTCCATGTCCCACCAACACCGAGCCTGCATGCCGAACGATCCTGCCAATGCCCATATCCTGATCGTCGAGGATGATCCCACCTCTCGTCACCTGCTGGTCGGCTACTTCGAGAAGGCCGGTTATCGCGTCAGCGCCCGCGACAGCGCCGATGCGCTGGAGCCCCTGATTCACGATACCGGCGTCGATCTGGTGCTGCTCGATATCAGCCTACCCGGCCGCGACGGTCTCAGCGTGACCCGAGAGCTGCGCGCACAGTCGCGTATCGGCATCATCCTGGTGACCGGCGCAGGCGACGACATCGACCGCATCGTCGGCCTGGAGATGGGCGCCGATGACTACGTCACCAAGCCCTTCAACCCCCGCGAACTGCTGGTCAGGGTCAAGAATCTGCTGTGGCGGGTGCTCGCCGAGGATGCCGGCCAGTCGTCGCCTGATGCCTCGCTGTGGCGCTTCGAGGGCTGGTCGCTCAAGGCCCGCAAGCGTGAACTGACCGGCCCCGACCAGCATAGCCATCGCCTCCCCGAGGGTGAGTTCAAGCTGTTGCTGGCGCTGCTCTCCCACCCCGGGCAGGTGCTGTCACGCGACCAGTTGATGGACGCCATTCGTCAGCGCGAATGGACCCCCAATGACCGCACCATCGATGTGCTGATCGGTCGCCTGCGGCGCAAGCTTCAGGACCCCTCCCACGACCCCCGCCTGATCCTGACCGCCCATGGCGCAGGCTACGTCTTCGCCGGTGAGCTGAGCTGCTCATGATCGCCTGGGGCTACCGCATCGAACAGACGCTGTCGTCCGGTCCCCACTGCCGCGTTCTGCGGGCACGCCGCCTCGACGATGAGCGTCGGGTGATCATCAAGCACTGGCCGGCGGCGACGCCCAGGGCGGTGCTGGAAGCGGCGCTAAACGAGCAGCGCCTGCTCGCGACGCTGCACCTGCCGGGTGTCATTCGCCTACGCGACAGCCATGCCGTCGACGATGGCCTGATCAGCGTCTTCGATGACACCGCCAGTGTGCCCCTGCGCCAGTCGATCGCCTCGCCACCGCCGCCGTGGGCCGACTGGCTGGCCCAGGCCATTGCCCTGGCCGAACTGCTCGGGCGCCTGCATGACGCCGGTGTTATCCACAAGCAGATCACCCCAGACCATCTGTTGATACATCCCGAGCGTGGCGAACCGACCCTGATCGACTTCACCCAGGCGTCACGCCTGGGACGTGAAGAGGCCGAAGCGCCTCGACCGATGGCGCTTGAGTCACCCTACCTTGCCCCCGAGCAGACCGGCCGCATCCACCGCAGCATCGACTATCGCAGCGACTACTATGGGCTCGGCGCCACCCTCTACGAGGTGCTGACCGGTCAGACGCCCTTCGCCGGCGAGGCCGGGGCCACGCTCACCCACAGCCAGATCGCCAAGTCGCCGATACCCGCCGGGCGCCTGCGTCCGGCGCTGCCGGAGATGGTCTCGCGGCTAATCGACAAGCTGTTGGCCAAGGACGCCAGCGAGCGCTATCAGTCCAGCGCCGGCCTGGTTCACGACCTGCGCCACTGCCAGCGGAGCGTTCTCGAGCTCGGCTACGTGCCGAGCTTTCGCCTCGGCCGAGAAGATCGCTCGCCGCACTTCCGGCTGTCCCATCGTCTGTACGGCCGGCGCGAGCCGCTTGACGCCCTGCGCAGCGCCTTGGCGCACTCGGCCGAGGGTCGTGGCGGCGTGGTGCTGATCGAAGGGGCGGCCGGCGTAGGGAAGTCGAGCCTGGTTCAGGAGCTGCGCCGCGACGTCACCATCGGCGGCGGACGGCTCATCGGCGGCAAGTTCGAGCAGTTTCGCCGCAATCGCCCCTACGCGGCCATCAGCCAGGCGCTGCGCGAACTGGTGCGCCCACTGTTGACCGAACCCGACGCCTTGTTGACCCAGTGGCGACACGCCATCGCCGAGGCCCTGGGCCCCCACGCCGCCTTGATGGGCAAGCTGGTGCCGGAGCTTGGCGCCATCATGCCAGTGACCGAAAAAGCGGCGCTGGCCGATACCCTCCCGCCACTCGTCGATGACCACGAGCGCTTCCCGCGCGCCGTCATGGCGCTGCTGCGCGTCTTCAGCGAACAGCGCGGCCCGCTGGTGGTGTTTCTCGACGACTTGCATTGGGCGGACCCCGCCTCCCTGGCCCTGTTCGACACCCTGGCCGGTCGTCCGGCGCTACCGCGCCTGCTGCTGATCGGCAGCTATCGCGGCGACGAAGTGACCGCCGGCTCGCCGCTGAGCCGAAGCCTCGAGCGGCTGAGAGAACGGTTGAGAGAGCGGCGGGGAGAACAGATGAGAGCCAAGTCCCAGGGCCCGCTCGAGCTGACCCTCGGGGCGCTGAGCCAGGACGAGATCCGCCTGCTGCTGGCCGATACGCTCCACCACACCCCCGCGCAGTGCACGGCGCTGGCCACGGCCTGCCATCGCAAGACGCGCGGCAACCCCTTCTTTCTGAAACAGTTTCTATCCTCTTTGCATGACGAGGGGGTGTTTCACTTCAGCAACCAACGCTGGCAGTGGCAGCAGGCGGACATCGACAATCGCGACATCAGCGACAACGTCGCGAAGCTGATGGCCCAGCGCCTCGAGCGGCTACCGCCGGCCTCGCGCGAGGTGCTGATAGACGGGGCATGCCTCGGCGGCAGCTTTACCCTTGGCCTGCTGAGCATGATCACCGGCAGCGCGCCGCACGCGCTCGCCGACCGCCTCGCGCCAGCACTTGCCGAAGGCATGATCGTGCCGCTCGACCGCGGACCCACGGCACCTATCGCCAAGGCACCTATCGCCAAGGCACCGCTCCCGGCCTCGGCGCCGCCAGCGCCACTAACGCCTGTTGCCCCAGGGTGGCCAACGCCCTCCCCTCGCTATCGCTTTTCCCACGACCGGATTCAGCAGGCCGCCTGCGCGCCCCTCGATGCAACGATGCTGGCCGACCGTCATCTCGCCATCGCCCGCCGCTTGATTCGCGGCCTGCCCGCTGAAGTCCTCGACAGCCGACTGTTCGACGTTGTCGACCACTACAACCTCGGGCGCAACCGGCTCAGCGACGGCGACGAGCGCCTCACCTTGGCCGGCCACAACCTCCAGGCCGGCCTGCGCGCCCGGCAGGCCGCGGCCTTCGACACCGGCCTGGACTACCTGGCGACCGGCCTGTCACTGCTCGGCGCCGACGCTTGGTCGAGGCACTACGACCTGACCCTGGCCCTGCACATCAACGCCGCCGAAGTCGCCGGCGTGCTGGGTCAGGACGAGCGCAGCGAAGCCCTGTGCGCCGCCATCGAGGCCAACGCCCGCAGCCTGCTGGATCGCGGTCGGGTCTATCGGCTACGCATCCTCGCCGAAGTCGCCCACAACCGCTTCGATGCCGCCCTCAAGGAGTCCCTGACGCTGCTCGCCGGACTCGGGGTGACGATGCCCAAGGCACCCAGCCCACAGCGCCGCTGGATGGCGTTGTGGCGCACCCGCCGACGCCTGGCGCGCTACGGCGAACGCGAATGGCTGGCCCTGCCGGCGATGACCGATCCCGGCCGGCTCGCGGCGATGCCGATCCTCGAGAGCATGTTCGGTGCCGTGAAACTGTCCGACCCGCGGCTAAGGCCATTGGTCGCCGCGCGGCAGATCGACCTGATCCTGCGTCACGGCCGCTGCCCCGGCGTGTCTCAGGCCCTGGCCGGCTACGCCGGCGTGCTGTGCGGCGACCTGCTCCACATCGCCGAGGGCTATCGCCTCGGGCGCCTGGCGCTGGCCCTGGAGGCGCGCGACGGTCAAACCCTGTCGCGCTATCGCACCCCCATCGTCCACAACATCTATGTGCGCCACCACCGCGAGCCCCTCGCCACCTGCTGCGCCGATCTGGTCACCCTCGGCCACCGGGCCATCGACATCGGCGATCGCGAATGGGGCGCCTACGCCCTGGCCGCCCATATCCAGTACCGCCTGCCCCTGGCCGTGGACCTGGCGCGAACACGGCGTGAACTCGCCGAGCAGGCCCAGACCCTCGAGCGCTTGGGTCAGCAGCAGTCGGTCGAGTACTCCCGCGAGGCGCTGATCTGGCTCGACGCGCTGACCGGTAACGCCGCCGGCTCAGATGCCGACCCAGGTACCGACTCAGGTGCCGCCCCAGACGTCGCCCCAGACGCAGCCCCGGACACTGCACGCAGCGGCGCCTCCCATCAGACCGCGCGCTGCCTGCACTACCTCTACCGAGCCCAGCTTGCCCTGGTCTTCGACGAGCCCGAGCGCGCCGTGGCCCACATCGAACGGGCCTATGGCCTGCGCGACTCGGTGCGCGGCACCTTCACCATGCCCACCCTGTTGATGTTTCGCGCCCTCGCCCTGTTGCGCCGGTCCAGCGCCCGCCCGGACCTTCGCGAGAGGCTCGCCCACCATCGCCGCCTGGTGGTGCTGCGACGCCTGGTCAGGGAATGCCCCGCCAACCATCGCCACCGGGTCAGCCTGATACGCGCCGAGTGGCAGCGCCGCTGCGCCCGCCACACCCGCGCCATGGCCCACTACGACGACGCCATCCGCCACGCCGAGTCTCACGGTTTTCACTTCGAGGCGGCCATGGCTCGGCAATTTGCCGCCGACTTCTATCGCCACTGGAACAAGATCGAGATCGCCCAGACCTTCCTGCGCGCCGCCTACCTCGGCTATCGCGCCCTCGGCGCCGAGGCCAAGCTGACCCAGATGCGCCGCCGCCACGAGCAGGACCCCGCCCTGGCGTCGATACTCGGCGCCGACCTGGACGCAGCGCCGGCCGCTGGCGATGCCCGGCGACCCTGGCGGGAGGCGACGTCGGCAGCGGTCGGCGCACCGCCGGGGGAGGAGTTGGCCTCGGTCATCGATGCCTCCCAGGCGATCTCCGACGAAATCGTGCTCGAGCGCCTGCTCGAGCGCTTGATGCCCTTGGCGCTGCAAAACGCCGGGGCCCAGCGCGGGGCGCTGATCCTCAGCCACGGCCAGTCGCTGATCATCGAGGCCTCGGCGCACCTGGTGGACGACGGCGCAACGCCCCAGGCGCCCCCGATCCGCGTGCGCACCGAGCCCCAGCACCTGGCCGACGCCTTCGACCAGCTCGCCACCAGCATCGTGCGCTACGTCGCCCGCACCCGCGAGCAGGTGGTCCTCGATGACGCCCTGGAACATCCGTTGTTCCAGCAGGATCGCTACCTGTGGCAGCACCACCCCAAGTCGCTGCTGTGCATTCCGGTGCTCTACCACAGCGACCTCACCGCGGTGTTGTATCTGGAGCACCGCGACAGCCGCCACGTGTTCAACCGCGAACGCCTGGAGACCCTGCGCATCCTCGCTACCCAGGCGGCCATCTCGATCGAAAACGCCAAGCTGTACCAGCGCCTGAAGCGCTCCGAACTGGAGTATCGCTCGCTGTTCGAGAACGCCAGCGAAGGCATCTTTCGCATCGACGAACGGGGACGCTTCCTGGCGGTCAATCCAGCCCTGGCGCGGCTGCTCGGCCACGCCTCCCCCCAGGCCTTTCTGCGCGAGGGGCCGGCGACGGTCAAGACCTGCTTCATGGCCCTGCGCGACTGGCGCCGAGTGCTGGCCCAGCTCGCCCGCCATGGCCACCTCCACGGTATCGAGACCCGCTGGCGCCACCGTGATGGCGGCCAGGTGCAACTGGCGCTTTCCGCCCGCCGGGTCGAAGGCAGCGAGCGCGAGCAGGAGTTCGAAGGCTCGGTAATCGATATCGGCGAACGCCAGGCCCGCGTACGCGCCGAGCTTGCGCGCAACAAGGCCGAGGCGGCCAGCCAGGCCAAAAGCCAGTTTCTCGCGGTCATGAGCCACGAGATACGCACCCCCATGAACGGCATTCTCGGCATGGCCCAACTGCTGCTGCGCTCACCGCTCAACCCGACCCAGCGCGACCAGCTCGCCGCCCTGCAGCAATCCGGGGAATCCCTGCTGGCGATCCTCAACGACGTGCTCGACCTGACCCGGCTGGAAGCCGGGCAAATGGCGATAGAGGGCGGCGACTTCGACCTTCACCAGGTGCTGGAGAACCTGGCGACGCTACTGGCGCCGAGCGCCGCCGAGAAGGGGCTGGCCTTTACGCTGGCCATCGCGCCGACGGTCCCCCGAGAGGTCCACGGCGACGCCCGGGCGCTCAACCAGGTGCTGCTCAACCTCACCACCAACGCCATCAAGTTCACCGAGACCGGCGAGGTGGGCCTGTGCGTCGCGGTGCGCCAGGCCGATGACCACGGCTGGACGCTCGCCTTCGAGGTAAGCGACAGCGGCATCGGCATCGCCCCCCAGGCCCAGGCACGCATCTTCGAGCGCTTCACCCAGGCCGACCCGAGCATTGCGCGCCGCTTCGGCGGCACCGGGCTCGGGCTATCGATCTGCCGCCACCTGACCGAGCTCCAGGGCGGCGACATACGGCTCCATAGCCAGCCCGACCAGGGCAGCCGGTTCTGCGTCACGCTACGCTACGCCGTGCCAGGCGGCGCGGCGCTCGCCTCATCAGCCCCATCCTCATCGGCGCTCGCCTCATCAGCCCCGTCCTCACCAGTCCCGTCCTCGCCGGCCCCAGTGGCACCGGTGCCAGGCATCGCCGCCACGGCGACCCCGCCCCTGACGGTACTGTTGGTGGAGGATCAGGAGATCAATCGCCGCGTCACCAAGGGCCTGCTCGAGCAGGCCGGCCACCGCGTGTTGCTGGCCGAGAACGGCGCCAGTGCCGTCGCCCGGCACAACGCAGAAGCCGTCGACCTGGTGCTGCTCGATATCCAGCTGCCCGACCTCGATGGGCGCGAGGTCGCCAAGCGCCTGCGCGCCCACCCCGACCCGCGCCGCGCCGGGGTGCGTATCGTCGCCTTGACCGCGGCGGCGAACGCGACCGCGCCCCCGGGCCGACGCCCCGGCCCGGGAGACAGCTATCGCGACGCCGGCATCGACGCCGTCCAGCTCAAGCCGGTGAACGTCGAGGCCCTGCACCGCGAGCTGGCAAGCGCGGCGCTGGGCAGCAGGGCAGCATCCCCGGCAACGCCGCGGCCGCGCGCCTTGCCCCCCGCACCGACGTCTCCTCCCGCCACCGCCCCCCCGCCGATGCCCACCGGTTTGAACGACAGCGGTATGAACGACAGTGGATTGAACGACGGCGGTGTAAACGACAGCGATTCGAACGATGGCGGTGTGAACGATAGCGACGTGATCGACCGCGCGCTGCTCGGCCAGCACCGCGACGCCCTCGGCGCGCCGGGCCTTGCCACCCTGCTTGCACAGTTCGACGACCAGCGCCGTGCAAGGCTTACGTCTCTGGCGCTGGCGACATCCAGGGAGGAGCGCAAGCGCCTGCTTCACCAGCTCACCGGCAGCCTCGCCAACCTGGGCCTGAGCGCCGCCGCCCACCAGTGCCGGCAGTTGGGCTCCGACGAGCTCGACCCGCAGGCCCTCGCAGACCTCGACGCCACCATCGACGCCTGCCTGGCCGCCTCTCACGCCGCCATCGCCGAGCAGAAGATCGCCGATCAGAGGATCACCGGGCAGAGGACCACCAGGGCGGCAGACTGAGCCGAGACGCCGGATTCGCCACGACGGCGCGGTTGCTAATTCTGGTCGTTACATCTGGTCATAACTTCGCACAACTTCGTACGACTGGCGCCAAGCTCGTTTACCACGACACCCTATGCTGAGACTCCCCCCACGGGGCTGGCGGCTGGCGCTACGGCGCTGCGCCTCGATGCCACTCGCTCTCACCAATGGAGACCCGCGATGTCCGGATCACACCGAGCCCGACTTGTCATGACCGTCGCCCTGGGGCTTGTCTCCGGCAGCGCCTTCGCACTCGATCGGCCCAATATCCTGCTGATCGTCTCCGACAATCAACACGCCGGCCTGCTCGGTGCTTACGGCAATCCCGACATTCGCACACCGAGCATCGACAGGCTCGCCGACGAGGGAGTCACCTTCACTCGTGCCTTCGCCGTCAACGGCATGTGTTCACCGACCCGGGCGACACTCATGACCGGCCTGATGCCATCCCAGCACGGCCTTCACGACTGGCTCAACGACGAACAGATGGAGGATTGGCCGAGAGACTGGTCGGCGGTTGCCGAATTTCGAAGCCTGCCGTACACGCTCAAGGAGAATGGCTATCAAACGGCGATGATCGGCAAATGGCACTTGGGCCAGCCGTGGGAAGCCTCGCTTGGCTTCGACTACTGGATCACGTTCACCAGCGGCCATACCCTCGATTTCTGGCGTAACGACGTCGTCGACAACGGTGACGTCATTCGCGTGGAAGGTCAGCATATGGTGGATTACTTCGGCGACCGAGCGGTGGCGTACATCGACAACGTCAACGCTGACGACCCCTTCTTTCTCAACGTCTCCTTCGACGGGCCCTACATGGACCCGCCAACCAATATGGGGCCTGCCCGCAACCGTCACTACCAGAGCTACGTAGATCAACCTCTAAGCTCTTTTCCTCAGGAGCCGTTCAATGCCAACTATGTGGATCAGTTGATCGATTTCGCCCGCAGCAACGACAGTGATCACTTCCTCAACCGCATGATCAAGACCGTACTGACCCGCATGGCCGGCGATCATGCCTCCCGAGCCAACATGGCATCCCAAAACACCTTGGTCGATGACAACGTCGGACGCCTGCTCGACGCTCTCGAACGACGCGACCTCAACGACAACACCATCGTCATCTACAGCTCAGACCAGGGGACCTATTACGGTCAGAACGGGCTATGGACTCACACCGTGATGAGCTCTCCATCCACGCTCCAGGAAACGGCCTTTCAGATTCCGCTGATCATTCGCTCCCCCGAAGGCCTAAAGGATCACCGCGAACCAGCGCTGATTGGCCAGTACGATATCCCGGTGACAATCCTCGAAATGGCCGGTATCGATACGCCACTACCCAACTCTCCGGGTCGCAGCTTCAAGGGCCTGATCAACGATGCTGACAGCCCTTCCGTCCACGACGCAGTGTTCTACGAGCAGACCGAGACTCGCGGCATTCGCACCGATCGCTACGCCTACTGGAAGCGCCTGGATAGCGATTTTGGCGGCAACGAACTCTACGACATGCGAGCAGACCCCGAGCAACGCCGCAATATCGTCGCAGACGCCACCCTGAACGACGTCGTTCAGGATCTGGACGCTCGCCTAACGGCATTCTTCGATGAATACACTAGCCCCCGTTACGATCTCTGGAGCGGCGGCACCGCGAAAGGCTCGCTGTCGCACCCCGACGAGTTTCGCCGCCGCTACGGCGACAACTGGGCGATACAGACCACAATCTTGCCCTCCTTTGGCGGGGCACCTTGAGGCCGAGCCTTGACACCGTTACTTGAAATAGCCAGGCCAGAACGCTGATCACAGACGCCGTCCCCCAACGGCCGACTAGCAGTTATAGCAACCGACCTCCCTATCGCCCCCGAGGACTCCTCATGTCTGTCGTTGCCCGATGCCTCTCCTGCGTGCTTCTCCTTTCAAGCCCGTTCGCCGGAGGCTACGCCTCCGCCGCTGTGGCTGATGATCCGGCCCTCATCACCGAAGACGAGCTCAGCATTCCCACTCGCGTTGTTACCTTGGGGACCGGCACACCAAATATCATCGACGGCAGGTCCGGCACCGCAACGGCGGTCATCGTCGACGGCAAGGAGGTCTATCTGTTCGACGCAGGATCGGGCTTCATGAGCCAACTCGGCCAGTTCCGCGAACGCGAGGAAAAGCGCGGCGTATTTCCCTCTCGCGCAAGCTATGATCTGCCCCTGCATCCGACTTACCTCGACACGTTATTCCTGACGCACCTCGACTCTGACCATATCCTCGGGTTGCCCGAGCTACTGCTTAGAGGCTGGGTTCTGCGCCGCAACACGCCGGTACGCATCTGGGGGCCGCAAGGCACCCGCGAGCTGGTCGACGGTATCGTAGGCGCGTATCGGGTCGACATCGACCACCGGCTGCAAAGCCTGCCGCTGCCCGAAGGGCAACCGTACGCGGGCATCGTCGAGGAACTGACCGGCCCCGGGGTCGTCTATCGAGATGCCTACGTCACCATTTCCGCCATCGCCGTGGATCACGGCAACTGGCCAAAGGGACAGGCCTTCGGCTATCGCATCGAGGCACCGGACAAGACCATCGTCATCTCCGGCGACACCCGCCCTTCCCAGGACCTGGTCGAGGCCTCCTCCGGCGTCGACCTGCTGCTGCACGAGGTCATGTCGACCACCGGCCTGGCCCGACTGCCAGAAAAGTGGCAGGACTACATGCTTGACGCCCACACCACGACGGCCCAACTGGCCGAGATCGCCAATACCCTTGAGCCCGAGCAGCTCATCCTGATTCACCCGTTGTTCTTCGGTGTCAACGACCAGACGGTGATCGATGAGATGGCCGAGCACTACGATGGCAACTTCACCCTCGCCCAGGATGGCGACGTCTTCGAATGATCGGGGTTCCAGATCACCGCGATGAGCCCCGATCGTTACATCTGGTCATAACTTCGCACAACTTCGTACGACTGCCGGCAAGCTCGTTTACCGACGCCGCGTAGAGTGGAACCACCGTGACGACGATGACAAGAATCGGGCAGACCGTTGGCCAACCGCCATCGCCAGGCCCGCCTTAAGCAAGGAGTGATGGTCTTGAGCCCCGACAACACCCATAACGCCAGACGTTGGCTGTGCGCCGCCAGCGTTCTCCTGCTCCCCCTCACCATCGCCCAGGCCCAGGACCAGGCCCAGGACCAGAGCGACGCTGCCGTGTCGAGCGCCGCGCAGACGGGCCAAGCCCCCGGGGCGAAGATCCTTCAGCAGAGCTGCCAGGCCTGCCACCTCCCCGCCCAGCGCGACGACGGCAGCACCCGCTACTCGCGCATCTCCGACCAGCGCAAGACGCCGGAAGGCTGGCGCATGACCAT
Organism: Halomonas sp. V046; assembly: GCF_052645355.1. NCBI lineage: Bacteria > Pseudomonadati > Pseudomonadota > Gammaproteobacteria > Oceanospirillales > Halomonadaceae > Halomonas > Halomonas sp. V046. Next base: position 191,605 of record NZ_JBQXYF010000002.1, on the reverse strand, counting down.
CAACCGCATGATCCACCTGCGCGGCGTGGCCCTGGCCGAGGCAGACATCGCGCCGCTGGTGCAGTACCTGGCCGACACCCAGGGCCTGGCCCCGAGCGAGGCGGCGCCCTATCGCTACCTGCTGGAACAGGACACCAACCGAGCCGAAAGCGGCCTCGATCCCGAGCTCGAAACCATGTGCGCCCGCTGTCACTCCGGCGCCCGGGTCGCCCTGCAGCGTCGCACCGAGCAGGAATGGCAGTACCTGGTCAACTTCCATATGGCCCAGTTCCCCACCACCGAACTTCAAGCCTTCGCCCGGGACCGCCCCTGGTATCGCATCGCCCACGATGAGGTGGCGCCGCGGCTCGCCGAGCGCTACGGCTTCGACAACGCCGCCTGGCAGCAGTGGCTCGACGCCGACAAGCCAGCACTCGAGGGCGACTGGCGCCTGGTCGGCCACCTGCCGCGCCGCGGCGACTTCGATGCCCGCATGAGCGCCATTCCCCAGGACGACGGCAGCCTGGCGCTGCGCCTGGACGGCACCAGCGCGGACGGAAGCGTGCTGACCGGGCAAGGAACGGCGCGCATCTACAGCGGCTACGAGTGGCGCGGCGAGCTCGACATCGACGGCACTACCTGGCGTCAGGTGCTGGCCACCGACGGCGACGGCAAACGCCTCCAGGGCCGCATGTTCCGCGCCGACATGGACGTGATGGGCGGCCCGCTGCGCGCCATTCGCGCGGATGCCGCGGCCGAGGTGCTGAGCGTCTCGCCGAGCTATCTCAAGCGCGGAGACAGCACCGAGATCACCATCGTCGGCCAACACCTGGACGGCGAGCCGTCCCTCGGCGCGGGCATCGCGGTGCTGGAAATCCTCGACCGCGACGCGGACGGCCTGCGCCTGCGGGTCCAGGCCGCCAGCGATGCCACCCTCGGTCCGCGTGACGTCGGCGTGGGGGAGGCAAGCCTTGGCCAGTCGTTGGTGGTGTACGACAAGCTCGCCCGACTCGAGGTAGAACCGGCCAACGCCGTGGCACGCATCGGCGGCAACGCCGGCCCCTTGGCCAAGATGCCGGTGCCCTACCGCGCCATCGGCTACGCCGCCGGCCCCGACGGCAAGGCTGGCAGCGACGACGACCTGCGCCTGGGCTATATGCCGGTGACCTGGTCCATCGCCCCCGCCGACGAGATCGCCGAACACGAACAAGACGCCCAGTTTGCGGGCGGCTTCGACGAGCACGGCGTCTTCGTTCCTGGCGATGCCGGGCCCAACCCGGAGCGGCCCAAGCGCGCCAACAACGTCGGCCGCCTGAAGGCCATCGCCACCCGAGAGGAAGGCGGCGAAACCATCACCGCCAGCGGCCGGCTGATCGTCGCCGTGCAGGACTACGTCAAACGCGTGATCGAGTAGCACAGGCCAACCTCAGCGAAACAGCCGTGAGCGCAACAGCAGCAAGCAGCACCGGGCGGCGCCGAGACACCGGGCCGCCCAGCCCCTGAACGACGACGCCGGCGCGACCGCCCCCGACGCCAGCGCAACTGACGACAACGACAACTCAGACCGAGGTGACCATGGGAGCCATGCGGCTAGTCGAGCCCAACCTGCACCGGGTAGACGTCCACTCGCGGCAGATGCTCTTTCATATTCCGACCAGCGGCCTCTTCGAGCTCGACGCGTTGAGCCGGGACCTGCTGGCCCTGTTCGACCGCGAAGGCAGCGTCGACGAGACGGCGCTGCAGACGCTGGAGCCACGCCACAGCAAGGGCGACATCCGCGATACCGTGGAAGAACTGCGCCAGCTTGAGGTCATCGAGGCCCCCGGCCAGGCGGTCCAGATCAACCCGGACCCGGTCAAGATCAAGCGCTTCCCGCTGACGACCGTGGTGCTCAACGTCAACACCGGCTGCAACCTGAGCTGCACCTACTGCTACAAGGAAGACCTGACCACCCCCTCCAAGGGCCAGAAGATGGCGCTGAATACCGCGCTATCGTCGATCGAGATGCTGCTCAAGGAATCCCCCGGCCAGCCGCGCTACAACGTGGTGTTCTTCGGCGGCGAGCCGCTGTCGAACATGGCCCTGATCCGTGACGTGGTGGGCTACTGCGAAGAGCGTTTCGCCACCCTTGACGCCGATGTCGATTTCACCCTGACCACCAACGCCACCCTGCTGACCGAGAAGCTCGTCGACTGGCTCGACGAGCACCGCGTCGGCATCACGGTGTCCATGGATGGCCCCAAGGCCATGCACGACAAGAACCGCATCACCGTCGGCGGCCAGGGCACCTACGACGTGGTCAAGCGCAAGGTCGAGATGCTGCTGGCGCGTTACCGCTCCCGCCCGGTGGGCTGCCGCGTGACCCTGACCCGGGGCATCACCGACGTCGAGGCGATCTTCGACCACCTCTATCACGAGCTCGGCTTCACCGAGGTCGGCTTCGGCCCGGTGACCGCCGGCGATATCGCCGCCTACAACCTCACCGACGGCGAGCTCAAGGAGGTCTTCGCCGGCATGCAGCGGCTCGGCGAGCGCTACATCGACAGCGCCATCGCCGGGCGTAGCCTCGGCTTCGGCAACATGCACCAGTTGCTCACCGACATGCACGAAGGCAACAAGAAGCTGCTGCCCTGCGGCGCCGGCGTCGGCCTGCTGGCGGTGGACCACCAGGGTGGCATCAACCTGTGCCACCGCTTTACCGGCTCCGACATGCCGCTGTTCGGCGACGTCGACCACGGCATCGACAAACCACGCCTGGCCGAATTCGTCGAGGCCCGTCTGGACCGCAGCGACACCGGCTGCGAAACCTGCCGCATCCGCAACCTGTGCTCCGGAGGCTGCTACCACGAGAGCTACGCCAAGGTCGGCGACGCCACCCAGCCGACCTACCACTACTGCGACCTGATGCGCGACTGGGTCGACTTCGGCATCGCCGCCTACTCCCGCATCCTGCACGACAACCCGAGCTTCTTCGCCACGCACGTGTCGCCGAGAAGGAGTGCCTGACCATGAAACACCTCAAGTCCCTGAACAACAAAGCCCGCCTGCTGGACGCCGCGGAGGGCACCGACGAACGCGAAGAAGTGGTCGCGATGCAGACCATCGTCGGCTGCACCGCCACCGCCGACCCCGGCTGGGAGATCGACGCCTTCGGCGGCCTGGCCTCGCTGTGCCAGCCGATGGAATCGGACCTCTACGGCTGCGCCGACGCCTGCTGGTGGCCGGCCCAGGTGCCGGACACCATGAATAGCTACCCCGAGTGGGGCAGCGGCGTGGACAAGGTCGACCAGGACTGGCGGCGCATCGATGGCATCGTCGAAGACGACAGGTAACCGGACACGCCCTCGAGGGGCTTAAGCGCCTTCGACGATATTGAAACGCAACAGGGAGTTACGATGACGACCATCATCCCCCCACCCCAACGCGCGATCCACCCGCCGACCGCCGCGCTGATCGCCGTGGCCGCCCTGGTGAGCCTGGCCGGCGCCGCGACGATGGCCAGCGCCCACAGCGTCGATGCCAGCGGCGCCGAGATCGACGGCCCCCACACCGGCGGCAAGGAATACCTGCTGACGGTCACCCGGCCCAACGACCTGCAGGTCATCGACATGACCAGCAACGAATTGGTGCGTAGCTGCGAGATTCCAGGCCCCTTCGGCTCCGGCATCATGTCCCCGGCCCCGGACGGCAGGGTGGTCTACATCCTCAGCAACCTGTGGCAGGACATCATCGGCATCGACATCCAAAGCTGCGAGGTGACCTTCCACGCCGCCCAGTCGAGCCCCGGCGAAACCGTGAAGTCCTTTCAGTCCGTGGCCGTCAGCGCCGACGGCACCGAGGTCTACACGGTGCAGAACCCGACCCAGCTCAAGCTCGACCACTTCGAGGTACTCGAGCCACGGCTTGCCGTGTTCAACGTCGCCGACGGCCTCGACGCCAAGGCGGTGCGCACCTTCCCGGTGGACCGCCGCATCACCAAGATCGTCGCCACCGACACCGGCGACGTCATCCTCGGCGGCGGCGACTTGAAGGCCATCGACCCGAACACCGGCGACACCCGCCTGGTCATGGCACTGCAGAACTGGGACCGCGGCCCCCGCTGGTCGACCCCGGACGCCTTCGCCATGCACACCCAGGGCGGCCCGGCCCACGAGTACATCATGCCGTACTCCACCGCCGAGTTTGCCGACGACAACCAGGACATGGCCAGCGCCAACTGGTGGTGGGGCATCGCCCGGGTGGACCTTGCCACCGGCGAGGCCGAGCGCATGGAAATCGCCCCCTTGAGCGAAGTCATCATGAACTTCGCCACCGACCCCACCGACGACAATACCCTGTACGGCGTCTTCAACGGCGTGCACAAGATCGACATCGCCAACCAGACCATCACCGAGCGCTACGACCTGCCCCACACCTATTACACCGTCAACGTCTCAAGAGACGGCAAGACGGTCTACGCCGGCGGCACTAGCAGCGACATCTCCGTCCACCGCGCCGACACCCTGGAGAAGATCAAGAGCATTCAACTACCGGGCGACATGTCCACCACAGACATGCGCGTAGCGTATATATCGGACCCTGGGTCGTAGGCGCGAAGCGACCTTTTCGGCATTATTCCGTGGTGACAGGCAGCCCCGTGGGGGCTGAAACCTCGGATGTGAGCCAGAGATAAAAGCAAACGAAACATCAACGTTAAGATTTTTTGAAAGCGGCCCTGCATATAGGCCGCTTTTTTGTTCTATATTGATCGGAGGTTGGGGCCTGGAGTGCGAGGGGCTCTGGTTATCTATATACGATGGCCGCTTTCGACCCAAAGCAGCCCTTCCGGCAAAAGCGGCATGCTGATTCAGCCTTGTTATGCAGCTTACATGATAATCTATGCTAAGTGTGAGAAGGAGAAGTTGTGCACTCTGCATCTTCAATAAGAAAAATATCCGAGATATGTCTAGGTAACAGGGTTGCGCTTCCTGAGTTGGCCGGAGTCTATGCCTTTTGGTGGATTGCAGATCGAGATGAGCTGTTGGCGGCAAATTGTCATATTGTCTTGAAGGGGCCTAGTGGCAGGTTGGTCGATGTTGAATTCAAGGATTGGTGGCCTCCTGAACTGGAGTTTCCCTGTTTGTATGTGGGTAAATCAACAAACATTAAGAAGCGACTTTCTCTCCATATCATGCGAGGTTTTCCTGCCCGCCAACACCAAATTCCGGGGGACAATCAGAAACAGCGTACAGTAACCACTTCTTGCCAGGTGCGCTACGGTACCGTAGCATGTATTCAACAGCCACAGCGCACCGATCAATATAATCAACAACAAGATGGGGCTTTCATTTACAACTCGTTTTTCCGATAATTCAACAGCGGAACGGTTTTACACGGAGAGTCGCTTAATTGGGATCTGGAGGCCTTGGTTTAATGTTGATCCTGAGCGATAATCCACTTAATGAAGCGTTAGGAGAATGATTTTGAAGCCGATCTTTACAGTTCATGCTGGCGAGTTTGTTTTTGGCGAGCATGTTGAAAAGAATTTCCAAGGGCTGCGGCTTTGGGTGCCGACGAAAGACACAGGAATAGACTTTTTGGTTACTGATTCGGCTGGTAGGAAGACTGTCTCAGTACAGGTAAAGATGTCTCGTGATTATCGGCCGTCATTAGCAACTACTGAGTTTGATAAAAGCCTCAAAGCCGCAGGATGGTTTGTTTTTAACCACTCAGCCCTGGAGTCCTCACCTGCCGATATTTGGAGCATCATCCTGATTTCTCATGAAAGGAAGTCGAAGCCAGTTTTTCTCAATGTCCCTCCAAACGAACTGTTGCGTTGTTTGGTCGAAACACACGGGAAGCAAAAGAATTATCACTTGTACCCATGGTTGTTTACTGATGGGCGGTGCATCGAAGGACGAGGTTTGCAGAAGGCTGATAAGCGGGCCTTTATGGCGAGGCAATATGATACTGCCAGCCGTGACCTGGGCACATTCCATGAAAACTGGGAGTTCCTTAATGCGCTCAGCGGATAGCGGTGCTTTTACTATGGCGTTAATCCTCCTAACAAGTCGTAGCATGGTGACTGCTTTTCCGACGCACTGCGGCTCCAAACCGGCACCTGTGCCAAGCGTTATATCAGAGACGCCTACTACATTGTGCCTTCGGCTACATTCCGTAGGCGCAAATGCTGCAAAATGTTAAATTAAGGATGTATGAAAGAATTTAGAGCTGATTTTACTGAGAGTCTTGTCCACCTCACGCGTGAGAGGATAGGCCCCCCATTGCAAGATGGTAAGCCCGCCGACAACTCGGAGCACTCTGCACTTGACGTACTCTGTGAAGTATTGAACGACGGTAAACTACGCGGCAGCACGAATTCCGGTTTCATAAAAGGCAATACACCTGCCGTATGCTTTTCCGAGTGCCCATTGTCAGCGGTAAAGCTTTTCGCTCAAAAAAGCGATGAGGAAAACGCCAGATATCGATTTTATGGCATTGCCGTTAGCAAAAACTCCGCTTTTAATCAGGGAGCTCGACCAGTTATCTATCTCCCAGATGACGAAAGTGATTGGATTCCCAGTTCAGAAAAATGGCGTCACGTGCGCTTCGAGCACGGGAAGGTTGACTGGACCTTCGAACGTGAGTGGCGATCAAAGGGAGATTTTGACTTGGGCAACACGCTTGGTTTCTATGTTGTTCATTGGCATCCCAAGGAAAGAGAGCGGCTGAAGCCCGCCTTAAGAGAAGATTTGAGGGACAAAGTTCGTGGCTACTTGCCAATGTTGCATCTCAACCAGATGTTCTAACAAAATTTCACAATCGGCTGCACGGCAACCAATTTTCCGCCGCTTCACGGCTCCAAACTGGCACGAGAGCTAGGCATTAAAGCTCTATATCAATGGTTCCTAAAAGACCGCTTATGGCCGAAAGCTGCCCCCTACACTTAGCCTTCGAGTCCAACAATAACACACCCATCCACCACTAAATTAAAACAGACCACCAATGCCGCTTCTGCTTTCCGAGCAGACAACGGCACCGATTCAACGCATCGCGGCCTCGTAGATCATTCGTTCCTTTCGCCCTACGGATATGAATGCCGTGCTCAACCTCTCGCTGGAAGCATCCCTCGTCGTCCATGATGTTATCGCGCCCGAGTGCTGGCTAAGCCAGGTCGCCTCGATGCACGACATCACTTGGCTACCCCCACTACCCTGAGATTAGCCAACGAGGTCTTCCAGCCAAACGTAGATCTTGTGGCTGCAGATCTTCAGGTCGAGACTGACCAGCTTATCTCCCAGACAGGGGCCGGAGACACAGTGACCATCCCACACTCGGAACAACGCGCCATGTGCAAAGCAGGTAATATATCTACCGTCGCTGCTCAGAAAGTGATCCTTCTTCCAGGCCATGCGTGCCCCTTGAATATGGGGGCAAGCATTACGATAAGCGAGAAACGTCGTTGCATCTCGTCGCACAACGAAGAGGCTATCCCTGCCAATGCCGAGTGGGTCGAATCCGCGTGACTCCCCCTCCGGAATATCCTCCAGCGCTGCCAAGTATACCCAGCCTGCGGCCATGGCTCTATTTTCCGGCACCCGGAGGCGGCCCCCCCATCGGGGCCCATTTCGGGGTGCTCTGGAACAGGAACACCTGAGAGTTCTCGGCGTTGGAAGCCGCTTCTCTGGCGACCCAGTTCTCATCATGCTTATCCATATCCGCGTCGTACTCGACATGCACACCCATCGGTGAATTAAAATACCAGAACCAGTTCGATCCGAATTTGTGTTTACCTGGCCCCCAGAAGCTCTCGTAGCCTTTGTTAATCATGCGAGTCCCCGCCGACATCAACTCGGATGGCCCCTGCATATGGAAGGCAACATGCTCGAGGCCCTGCATATATTCCGGAGTCTGAATAAGAAACAGGACATGATGATCATCGTTGGCCTGTGGACGCAGGAAGGGGCCGGTGTTAGTGAATCGATCGGTGACAACGAATCCCAACCTCTCGGTGTAAAAGCGCTGCATGCGCTCCACGTCCGGAGTGAAATACACCACGTGGGAAAGCGTTCGTGGCAATGCAGGTGCTTGCTCATCTGCCCCGATGTCGTTCAGCGCGCGTCCGGGTTCCGCTCCGGGCGAGTTGATCTGCTCGGCAGGCAGATCGAGGTGGCGACGGTTGGTGACTTGGAAGGCGATCTCGAAGCCTACATCATCCGTGCACGTCAGGCGGCCTTCCGGCGAGACGGCAACCTCCCTGTCAGTCGATAACTCCGCTCTGATCATGTCCAAGGCCGCCTGATCTTCTACGCCCCACACGGTCTGGCGCAGGCTGTTGGCCGTCGGCAGCGGCTCAGGCAAGAATGCCGAGTCGCGATGGTCAACGCGGATCGCCGTGCCATCCAGAGCCTCGAAACGCAGACTGCCATCCTCTTGCAGTCGTTCCGTCAAACCGAAGTCCAGCAGGAATGACCTTGATGCACCGATATCGTCGACACCGAATACGACCTCGTCTGGCCCAATAATTTGCATAGTTGCCTCATTGGCTGAGCTGTTGGCGTGGTGGGGGCGAGTAACCCGCATCCCGATGAGGCAACGCTACGAGCAATGCTGTTGACAGAAAAATGATTCTTCGTGATTCGACAAATTGATCATGTGAATGAATTCATACCACCACTTATATTGATACTATCAATACTTAGTATTTACATTTTCCATTTTCATGACCGCACCAATTCAGGGCACAAATGGATGCACAACTATGACAACCGACCGTGATTCATGCCATGCATTTCAATAAGTTGGACCTCAACCTCCTGGTCGCCCTCGATCATATGCTGACACTCAAATCGGTCAGCCGCGCCGCCGAGCGCATGAACCTGACCCAGTCGGCCATGTCCAACGCCCTCACCCGGCTACGAAGCTATTTCGACGACCCTCTTCTGGTGCAGGTGGGGCGTCGCATGGAGCTGACACCTCGAGCCCAAGCCATGAAGCATTCGGTACGCGATATCCTTGTGCGTATCGAGGCCACGGTGGATACCGACCTCGTGTTCGATCCCAGTCAGTCGACACGTGACTTCCGCATCATTCTTTCGGACTTCACCATGACCGCCCTGATGCCCAGGGTCCTGGAACTCGCCGATGCGGAATCTTCCTCACTCAACTTCCAGCTTCTTCCCCAAGTCGAGTCGCCCCATCAAGCCATCGAGAAAGGTGATGCCGATGTTCTGATCGCTCCTGCTCCCTTGACCTCGCCCGAGCACCCCAGTGCGCATCTGTTCAGCGAATCCTATGTCTGCATCACCTGCTCCAGAAGCAGGCATCACGGCAAGAGCATGACGCTAGAGCGCTACACGGCTGCGCGCCACGTGCAGATGATACCGACCACGGGTGCGGCGACCTTCGAGCAACAATGGCTGGAAGGCCTCGGTATATTTCGTGACATCGCACTGAAAAGCTATACCTTTGCGTCGCTCCCCCACCTTGTCGTGAACAGTGATCGTATCGCAACGGTACACCGGCACCTTGCGCAGCAGTACCAGTCCATCCTTCCTATCGAAATACACTCGCTTCCGTTCGACGTTCCTGTACTAGAAGAGCGTATTCAGTGGCACGCCTATCGCGACCAAGACCCCGGCATTCGCTGGCTCACTGACCTGATGCGGCGTGCGTCAAAGATGTTGATATAGACCAAATATCACTCTTATAAATCCCTACTATTTGACTCCTCAACTTCCCGTGCCCAAGTCCTGCCGTTAGGCTAGACATAGGAGGTAATTTATATGAACAAAGATAACATTCTGGTAGTTGGTGGTGGCATCGGCGGGTTGACAGTGTCCATTGCGCTGCGGCGAAAGGGCTTCTCTGTCACGCTGATCGAAAGGGAGCCTGAATGGCCTGCCACGGGTGTGGGTATTATCCAGCAGTTCAACGTACTTCGCGTGATGGCCGACATGGATATTCTTGATGACTATCTGGCTAACTCGTACGGATTCGATGAGACTCACTGTTTTAATAGCCAAGGTGAGTCCATTTTCTCCTTCTCTTCGCCACGTTTAGCAGGAGAAGAACTTCCGTCAAACGTCGGTGTTAGTCGAATATCTCTCCAGAATATTCTAGCGAATAAGGCCACTGAATTGGGCACTGATATTCGCCTTGGAACGGTACTCGACCACTGGCAGGAAAAAACCGACGGCATTGACGCTGTCTTCAGTGATGGTAGTCGAGATAGCTTCCTACTGATGATTGGCGCCGATGGGATTTTTTCAAGCACTCGCCGCGCCATCTTCCCGCATGCCCCTGAACCACACTATACGGGCCAGTGGGTATGGCGCTACAACATGCCACGCCCTGAGGAGATCAAGGGTATCCACCTTTTCTATGGCCGCGTCAATGGCGGTCTGACTCCTTTATCCAGTGGGCTGATGTACTTGTTCATGCTCAGCGAAGAACCCGAGGATTTTCGGCTGGATCAACGTCAAGCCTGTGCAATGTTGCATCGCCGTTCCAGGGACGCCGCCCCTCAAATCCAGCAACTGATGAAATTCGTTCATGACGACCTCGAGGTGGTCGCAAAACCCCTCCAGGTCATCTTCATCGAAGGACCGTGGCACAAGGGCCGTGTGGTGCTGCTGGGAGATGCCGTACACGCCTCCACGCCGCACCTGGCGCAGGGGGCCGGTATGGCCATCGAAGACGCAATAGTGCTGGCCGATGAACTCTCGGGCTCGGGTGACCTCGAGGAGGTCTTCAGCCGCTATCGCCAGCGGCGTTTTGAACGCTGCCGCTTCGTCAACATCAATTCTCGCGCCATTGGAGACATGCAGATGGGCACGAGGAACGATGTCGACCCCGGTGAGATCAACCGCCAGTGCCTGACGCTCATGGCGGAACCCATTTGAGACACTTGAAAGCGTCTGTCACAGGAGACCAGGACCTTGGCCTTATTCAACTATTTTCCCAACTATGTCTGGAACTTGTCCGTTGCCATCGCCATGGAAAGCGGCGCGAAACTGGGTGAGATCATGGACATGTGCCAACCCCTGCTGGAGGCGGCCCAAGGGGGCGAGGATGTTGGCACCGAAGCATTCATGCACGAGTGGGTCAAAGTCGCCGACCGCTTGGCTGGACTGGCGCAAGAAGACCAGACCAAGGGACATGACTTCTCGGCTAGCGACAAACTACAGCGCGCCTCGTTGTATTACCTCATCGCAGAACGTATGCAGGCCCAAGGGTCTCAAGGACGTATGGACAGCTTTGTGAAAGGCCGCCAGGCATTCGATGCGGGAGCCAAACTGGGAAGCCTCAACGTCCAGCGTGTCGAAATTCCCTATGGCGACAAGCACATCGCCGCGTTGTACAGCCGCGCTACGGGAGGTGAAGGCCCCGTTCCGGCAGTGGTCTTTCTGAACGGTCTCGACAGCTGCAAGGAAATGCTGTGGTGGTCGCGCCTGCCAGAGGAGCTCGCTCGTCGCGGCGTCAGTTGCCTGTGTGTCGACCAACCCGGTACAGGTGAAAGCCTGCGCCTCCAGGAGCTGCCCGCCACCTGGCGGGCCGAGGAATGGGGGACCCCAGTTTACGAGTGGCTGGCCAGTCGTGAGGATGTAGATGCATCTCGTATCGGCATCACCGGCATTTCCCTCGGGGGCTACTACGCCCCTCGCGTCTGTGCCATGGAGCCTCGCTACGCATCGGGCGCCGTATGGGGTGCCAACCACAACTGGGCAGAGGTACAACAGAAGCGACTGAAACGCGAAGGGGAAAACCCGGTTCCTCACTACTGGAATCACGTTCGGTGGGTCTTCGGAGCCAACGACAACAACGATTTCTTCCGGCGCGCGGAAGGTATGACCCTCGATGGCGTCATGGAAAAAATTCGTGTTCCCTTCCTCGTGACACATGGTGAACATGACCGCCAGATCAGCCTGGATTATGCGCACCAATCATATGATCAGCTAGAAAATTCTCCGCGCCGAAAACTGAAAATATTTACCGAGAGGGAAGGTGGAGTTGAGCACGTCGGCGCTGACAACATGAGCTACGGTCGACACTATATTGCGGATTGGTTTGCCGATACGCTTGGCGGAAGAACGTCCTGATCGTCCTGGGTCCTCTAGACACTACATCAGAGGGCCCTATTCATCCACTTTACCCTATTCATCCACTTTAGTATTAAACCGTCATTTAAATCATAAATGACCAACATAATTATAAGTGTTTTTTCTTGCCAGCTTGTGAGCGCTATCGTGAAAAAAGATCACTATTCACCGCCAACATGTGATCTTCAACAAGACATTCTCGTCGCCAAGTCCCACCTGAGAACACCCAAGGTGTTCCACATAACAACGATAGAGAGCTCACGATGATCAAGATCTTCGCAGTGACAGGAGTTTGCGCTCTTTTCACCGCTATCTGCCCCCACGCCCTCGCTCAGGATACATCGTCTCTTAGGTCACTCCCCCATCCCGGCCCTTCTGTCGGGGCACGGTCCCTGATCAATCTGGGCAATGCGGGCCTACTACAGCCGTTCTTTTCCAATCAGAAGTTTGGTGCGGCTCAGGCCAGAATGGGATCGGCACGCTTCGCTTACGGTGCGCACAGCAGCGATCCACAAAAGGTCGACTTTCGAGAAGACAGCAACATTCTGATCACCCCGGTAAATCTGATGCTGGAACTGCCCTCCTCTGTCGGCGCCAGTTACCTTCGCATCAACGGCGCTCGCACTGCCAGCGACTCGAGCCCCCACTCACTGGAGCTTGAAGGCGAGCTGTATCACGGTGAAATCGAGTTCCTGCACCTGCCCAACGAAAACGTAATGTGGGGGGTCGGTGTGGTCGCCAACAACTTCGAGAGTGAAGACCAGATCAGCGGAACCGAAGTCATTCGCGACAGCCTTGGTCTGCGCGTCGATTACCTGCACAAGTTCAGTGATCACTGGGGTATGGCCGCCCGCGGCCTGTACGTCTGGGGAGAGACGGAGAATCGTGTCTACGATATCCCTACTCGCTACGGCACATCGGAACTACGCAAGAAGCAGGGTGATGATCGCTACTATCTGCAGGCCGATGTGGTCGGCTCCTGGTTTGGCAATGACACCAGTTGGCTTCCACAAGGGACCCTGGCTCATCCCCGCATCGGCGCCCTGTACCACCACAGCTCCCTGAGCCCGACCTCCCCGCAGCTTGGAAATATCGAGTTGCCGAAAGAGACCGGAGTGAATGGTGCCGATGAGGAGTTCGGTCTTGCCTGGGCTCATTTCCGCCTGCAGAAGGCGCCGCAACCCACCCCCGGCCTTCAATGGCTCCCCAGTGCAACGCTCGGCGTCGAGTACGAGTACGAAAATGCACTGGATGAGCTGAACAATGAGGATACCTATGCCGTGCTAGGTGCTGGTATCACGGCCACGATGCAAGGCCACGGTGTGTTCCTGGACTACAAGCGCTACCAGGGCTTGCAGGGCGACCGCGAGAACAACGTCCTCGTCGCCGGCGTAACGCTGTCCTTCTGACGATCCGACAGCAATTCCTTCCCTGCTCAAGCGTTCTATCCAACAACAGTCGCGCTCTATAGCCATCACCCAAGCAACAAGAGGAAAAGTACATGCACAAGACGCTGGTTCTGGGCTTCTCTCTCGTTATCTGCTCCCTGCTGTCCAGCCCGTTTGTTTGCAACCAGGCCATGGCCCAGGAATCCACCCCGTCAGTGAGCTTTATCACCCTAGGAACCGGCGGCGGCCCTGTCATCAGGCAGCAACGAATGGAGCCAGCCAACGCGGTGCTGATCGACGGCAAGGCGTACCTCTTCGACACCGGTTCAGGTACCGAGCGGCAGATGGTCAAGGCTGGCATCTCGATGACAGACGTCGAGGCCATCTTCCTTTCGCATCACCATATCGACCACAACGCCGACCTTGGCCAGTTGATCTCCAGTCGTTGGCTTTTCAACCACTCAAGGCCACTGCCGATCATCGGCCCCCACGGCACGGTCGACATGGTTAACCACCTGGTTCAGGCCTTCCACCCTACCGCGATGGCGCCCATCGGCAAGACATCGCCTGAGCAGACGGTAAAGTTGGCAGACACCGTCAGCGCGAGTGATCTCCCCATGGAGATGAATACAGCTACCGAAGTCTACCGGGATGATCGGATCCGGGTTCTTGCCATCACCAACGATCACTACCACTTCCCCGAGCACAGCGCAGAAGCGGAATACGCTCGTTCCTATGCCTTCCGCATCGAGACGCCAGAACGAAGCTATGTGTATACCGGTGATACCGGCCCCTCCGAAAACGTGATCGCCCTCGCAGAAGGTGCCGATGTGCTGGTCAGTGAAGTGATTGACCTGGAACGCATGGAGCATGTCCTGCGTTCCGCTGGGGACCTTCCCGCTCAGGCTCTACCCGCCATGCTCCAGCATATGCAACAAAACCATCTCACCCCTGAGGAGGTCGGCAATATCGCTGTAGCTGCGAATGTCGGCGAAGTGGTGCTAACCCATATTGTTCCGGGTATGGACAACGAGACGGGCCTGGACAGCTACACCAATGGCGTCAGCAATGTGTTTGATGGTCCGGTTAGCCTGGCCCGAGACCTCGACTGCTATTGAGCGATCAACGGCCAGAATTTCGGTGGCTCCCGAGGTCGTTCCCTCGTTCACCTCCCCTTCCCGACGACGGAGAACGTCATGCTGAAAGAAGACAAGACCATCATTGATCTCGCCGTTAGCCTCACCGCTGGCATCGCCTCAGATCCTCCGGGCCTAGGTCCGCAGATCGACTACATAGACCATGACCAGGGCGCGAGGGAGTTCGAAGAGATCTTCGGCATTCCCGTGGACCAGCAACTAGAAGGCAAAGGCGCTGCTGTTGAGCGCTGTGTGATGAGCACTCACACAGGCACCCATATGGATGCCCCCTGGCATTATCACCCCACCATGGATGGTGGAAAGCGCGCCATGACCATTGATGAAGTCCCTCTTGAGTGGTGCGTGGGCCCAGGCGTCAAGCTCGACTTTCGGGCACTACCCGACGGTCACCTGGTCACAGCTGTCGAAGTGGAGGCCGAGCTGCAACGCATCGGGCACCATCTGACATCGGGTGACATCGTGCTGATCAATACACGTGCCGGAGAACGCTATGGCGAGGATGACTATGTTGCCTCTGGCTGCGGGATGGGTCGCGAAGCCACGCTGTACCTCACGCGGCATGGGGTGAAGGTGGCGGGCACCGATGCCTGGAGCTGGGATCCGCCACTGGCCACCCAAGTAGCACGTGTTCACGAGAGTGGAAACCCATCGCTGTTCTGGGAAGGCCACAAGGCCGGTGCCGACACCGTGTTCTGCCATATGGAAAAGCTCGCCAACCTGAATCAGCTACCGGATACAGGCTTCGACGTCATATGCCTGCCGGTCAAGATCGCACGAGCATCGGCCGGCTGGTGCCGCCCTATCGCCCTAGTTCCCGCACAATAACAGGAGATCAGCATGCGCTTTGCCACGCTACCCAATGGACATCCGGATGGACGACTACATCTGGTCTGTCGGCGCAACCGCGCTGCCGTGCCAACGCAAGCCGTTGCGACACTGCTGGAGGCTCTCGAGCACTGGGACGATGTTGCCCCACTTCTCGAACGCCAGTATCGACTGTTGAACGCCGGTTGTTCGGTTGACAGTGTCGCCTTCGAGGCCGATCGCGCCATGGCTCCTCTACCGCGCGCCTGGCAATGGCTGGATGCCTCCGCCTTCGATAGCCATGGCCAGCTCATGGAGCAGGCCTTCAAGCTTCAGGCACGCCATGCACTGGGAAGACCGTTGATGTACCAGGGTGTATCCGACCGCTTTCAGGGGCCTACCGAGCCATCTCCGTTCCCGTCAGAGGAGGATAATATCGACTTCGAGGGCGAGTTCGCGGTCATTACCGGTCCGGTGGAAATGGGCCGTGATGCGCAGTCCTGCGCCACAGCTACCCGCCTGGTAGTGCAGGTCAATGACTGGAGCCTACGCTATCTCGGCCCGATCGAAATGAAGACCGGCTTCGGTATGCTGCAATGCAAACCCAGGTGCTCCATGGCACCCGTGGCATTGACACCGGATGAACTGGGCGACGCTTGGCGAGACAGTCGCGTCGACCTGGCACTCGATGTTTCCGTCAATGGCGCCCACTTCGGGCACCCCAATGGCCATGCCATGTCGGTGGGATTCCACGAATTGATCGCCCACGCCGCCTACTCAAGAGATTTGCCAGCCGGCACAGTCATCGGATCTGGCACCATCTCCAATGCCGACTTTCGCCGAGTTGGTTCCGCGTGCATTGCCGAACGACGCGCCATGGAAATCGCAGACACTGGCCTGGCCAGCACTCCTTTCCTGAGCTTTGGCGACGAAGTGCGAATGGAGTGCCGCCTGGCGGACGACTCCCCGTTGTTCGGCGCCATCCTGCAACAGGTCGTTCCCGTCGCCAATCGCTGAACCGACAGTGTCTCCTCTTATCTGCTGACGAGGGCTTCGTAAACACCATCACCCGACCCGAAGCTCATAACAGCGAACCTTTGACAACAACAACCGAGGGTGTCATGAAAACAGAACACCAGCCGCTTATCAAAAAGGAAATGATCACCGCTGCCGCCATCAGCGCCAGCATTAGTGTGTGCTTTGTGTTTGCGATCTTCGCGGGCTCCCCCCAAATTTCGCTGTGGGGCGCGGGAGGCGCCGCCATCGACTTTCTCCCTCAAACCTTCATGTTCTCTCTGATGAGCGCTCTGGTACCCGCACTCCTGCTACGAAAAAAGCTGGCACGCAAGCAGTTCTACGCGGTGGCCGGTAGAACTTGGTACTTCCCTCAACAACCGGTGCTACGTAGTTTTTTGATAGCACTCGTAGCCACCGCTGTAGGAAGTTTGGCGGCAACGACAGCACTGTTTCTTATCTCCGGGGATACCATAGCGTTCGCGGTACTACTGATCACCAAAACCGCTTACGGTGCAATCATTGCAGCGTTTGTCGCGAGACTGAGTGTGAAAATCACCATTGCTCATGCCTGGAACGAGGCCTCGGCCAGTCCAAAAGTCCCCCATCCTTCAGCGGAGTGACAACCCACCTTCAGTAGAATGACAATCAAGAAAGGCTACCCCAGAGCGTGCTCATCGTCTTCTGGGGTGGAAAAGAAATCGTTATGCAACATGGTCGCCAACAGGTGTCAATGTCTTATTTCCTTGGAACAAGTTCCGATGATTCCGAAAACCAACTTTTCGACGACCTTTCACGGAGATGAGAACGATTACCCACAACCTTCTAGACCAATAATAATGCCACGACCAACCTTCCAACTAAAAACTTATCGTTAATATATTATTCCTGCTTTCCAAGAAAAAAACACGGCGAAACCCGGATGCTGTGGTCTCACTGACTCGCGTCTGCGGCGGTATCGAAGTAGATGACCATTCTCAGGTGGCGATGCTCATCGACGATAAGCGTCTCGTGGTCGAACTCTCGGCGCTCGCCGTTCTCATCGAGCAGCGTGCCAAGGCCGAAGCAGTCCTTGCCGAGCCCGGGCATGTCCCACCAGCGGCGCCAGTCGGGCGATAGCCGAGACAGGTCGTCGATCAGCCGGCGTATCTCCGGGTCGTCGGGGGTCGCGGCCATGGTGCAGCGAAACTGCGCCAGCAGCCGAAACGCATCATCCCGCCACTCGGGAAGCCGGCGGCGCAGCGACGGGCTCGAGAACACCATCCTCATCAGGTTGCGGTCTTGGGCCGCCTGAGCCGAGACGTCGAACAGTGCATCGGCGGCGGCGTTCCAGGCGATCAGGTCCCAGCGCAGGTTGATGACGTAGGCCGGACGCGTCATGTCGTCCATCAGCTCCTGTACGCGCGGGGGAATGGACTGCCACCGATAGACATCGACGGGTGGCGGGCGCCGGTGGGCCAGCAGGAACAAGTGGCAGCAGTCGGCATCATCGAGCTTCAGGGCCCGAGCGACGTTGAGCAGGAACGCCTCCGAGACATTGATCTCCCGGCCCTGCTCGAACCAGGTGTACCAGGTCAAGCCGACCCCGGCGAGCGTGGCCACTTCCTCGCGCCGGAGCCCTGGGGTTCGCCGCCTGGTCGTCGAGGGCAGCCCCACATCGGCCGGGGTGAGCTGATGGCGATGCTGGACCAGGAAGTCGCTCAGTTCGCCGCGCGATCGTGTCAGGCTCTTCTCCACCACGGTGATATTCCCCTGCCGGGTAACACTGGTAATAGGATAACTGGCTATATTGTACCCGGATAATGCGAGTCGGAGTATGTCGCCATCACTCGGAGAAAACAGGCGACGATATGACGACTCCATGCACTTCTCAGGCGATGGCCGAGGCGCCGGTCTCGCGCGGGTACCCAGCGCCGTCAACGGCGACGCGCAAGACCTGGCTCGGCCTGGCCGTGCTGGCACTTCCCACGATGCTGCTCGGCCTCGATGTCACCATCCTCTACCTCGCGCTGCCGGCTCTGGCCATGGACCTGCAGCCCAGTGCCACCCAGGCGCTGTGGATCATGGACGTCTACGGCTTCATGATCGCTGGTTTTCTGATCACCATGGGCACCCTCGGTGATCGTATCGGTCGGCGGCGCCTGCTGATGATGGGCATGCTGGCCTTCGGTGCGACCTCGATCATGGCGGCCTACGCCACCAGCGCCGACATGCTGCTTATCGCTCGTGCCCTGCTCGGCATTGCCGGGGCCACCCTGATGCCTTCGACGCTATCCTTGATCACCAACCTGTTCGCGAACGCCCATCAGCGCGCGCTCGCCATCGGCATCTGGGCCACGTCCTTCGCCCTGGGCATGGCGGCCGGGCCGGTGCTGGGCGGCTGGCTGCTCAACCAGTTCTGGTGGGGCGCGCCCTTTCTGATTGCCGTTCCCATCACCGGGCTGCTGCTGGTGACAGCACCCCTGCTGCTGCCGGAGTACCGCTCGCACCACGCAGGCCGGCTGGATCTGGTCAGCGTCCTTCTGTCGCTCGGCGCCGTGCTGCCGACGGTGTACGGGCTGAAGGCCATGGCCAAGGTGGGCCCAGCGGTGATGCCCGCACTGGCCATCGGCCTGGGCATCGCGATGGCCATCGTCTTCATCCGTCGCCAGCGCCGCCTCCCGCAGCCGTTGATAGACCTGAGCCTGTTCGACAGCCGCACCTTTCGTGTCGCGCTGCTGGTCTTGATGCTGGGCCTGATCGCCGTGGCCGGCATGATGCTGCTCGTGACCCAGTACCTGCAGTTGGTCGCCGGGCTGACGCCGCTGCGAGCGGGGCTGTGGATGGGGCTGCCGGCGCTGATGATGGTCGCCGCCGGCGTCATCTCTCCCCTCGTCGCCCGCCGTATTCGACCGGGCTACGTGGTCGCGGGCGTGCTGCTGCTGTCGACCCTGGGTTACCTGCTGCTGGCCTTGGTGGACACCTCGCCGTCCGCCCTCTGGTGGGCCGTGGCCGGCTTTTCCCTGGTGTACATGGGCTTGGGCACGCTCGCCGCGCTCGGCACCGAGCTGGTCATCGGGACGGCGCCGGTCGCGAAGGCAGGGGCCGCGTCGGCGCTGTCGGAAATGGTTCAGGAACTCGGCGTTGCCCTCGGCATCGCCTTGATGGGTAGCCTGGCGACGCTCATCTACCGCCAGCAGATCGCCGCGGACATCCCTGGTGACCTTTGCGCGCAACACGCCAGTGCGATCGAGCAGGGCCTATGGAAGACGGCAACGCTGGCGCATGAGCTACCGACGACGCTGGTGACCGCCTCCCAGCAGAGCTTTGCCGCGGGCTTGAACGTGGCAGCGGCAGTCAGCGGCGCCCTGGTGCTGATGCTCGCCCTGCTCGCGACGATTTACCTGCGCGATGTGCCGGCGCTTGGCGAAGAAGCACTTGGCAAGGAGGCGCTTGGCAAAGAAACGCTTGGCGAAGAGTAGCCGCACTTGCCCCCGCGATGGCAGGCCCCCGCAATGGCAGGTGCCCACGCCATCGCGGGCCTTGGGCTGCCAGCAAGGCTCGCTTTCCGGGCATCGAGCGAAACGCGGCCCCGTGCCTTGGGCACTACCCGGCCCAGTGCCTTGGGCGCCACCCGACGCGAGCGCAGCACCGCCAACGTCGATGCAGCGCCCTGGCGGGAGAAGCCCCCTTTACTTGCCCAACTCGGCTATGCTGGTGCGCGCCACCTCGTCGCTTGCAGGAAAGGGATTTTCGTCGATGCCGTCGATCTATCAGCTCAAACCGCGCTTTCAGGCTCTGCTTCGCCCCCTGGTCACACGGATGTACCGGCGTGGCATCAGCGCCAACCAGGTTACCTTGGCGGCGGGTATCGTCTCCGTCATCCTCGGCGCCGTGCTCGCGCTGTTCTCGCTCCAGCTCTGGCTGTTCGCCCTGGTGCCCTTGTGGATGCTGCTGCGCATGGCGCTGAACGCCATCGACGGCATGCTGGCCCGAGAGTTCGGTCAGCAGTCGCGGCTCGGCGCCTACCTGAATGAGCTCTGCGACGTTATCGCCGATAGCGCCCTGTTCCTGCCCTTCGCCTTGCTGCCGGGCGTTAGCCCGTCCCTGGTCGTGATCGTCGTGTTGCTGGCGCTGGTGTCGGAGTACGCCGGGGTGCTCGGGCCGATGGTATCGGCCACCCGGCGCTACGATGGGCCCATGGGCAAGAGCGACCGCGCCTTGGTGTTTGGTGTTCTCGGCGCCGGGGTCGCCAGCGGTCTGCTGCCGCTTGCCTGGATCGATATCGTGCTGCTGCTGATCGCCGCGCTTTCGATCCTGACCACCGTCAACCGCATCAAGCAGGGATTGGCCGAAGGTGGAGTGGACACCGCCAGCCCGCCCTCGAAGCAAGGACGCACCGATGCCTGATATCGAAGACGGCGCCCCCAACGGCGGCGAGGGCAACGCCCTCAGCAGCGCCCCCAGCAGCGCCGAAAGACGCCCCCAGGGCCGAGCCCAGCAAGGCACCTTCACCACCCACGATGGCGTCGAGCTGTTCTATCGCCACTGGCCGGCCGCCGACAGCGAGCGGCGCGCCACCGCTACCCCGCGCCGGGCCATCGTGCTGTTCCACCGCGGCCACGAGCACGGCGAGCGTATGGCCCATCTGGTCGAGGAACTGGGCCTGGATGAGTTCGATTTCTTCGCCTGGGACGCCCGCGGCCACGGCCACTCGCCGGGTGCCCGGGGCGACAGCCCGAGCTTTTCGGCCAGCGTGCGCGATGTGCAGACCTTCATCGACCATATCGGGACTGCCCACGCCATCGCCGAGCCGAATATCTCGGTCATCGCCCAGAGCGTCGGGGCCGTGATCGTCGCCACCTGGGCCCACGACTATGCCCCGCAGATTCGCTCGATGGTGCTGGCCTCGCCGGCCTTCAAGGTCAAGCTCTATGTGCCCTTCGCCCGTACCGGGCTCAGGCTGTTGCGGGCGCTGCGCGGCAACTTTTTCGTCTCGAGCTACGTCAAGGCGAGATACCTCAGCCACGACCCAGAGCGCGTTCGCTCCTTTGACGCCGATCCGCTGATCACCCGGGATATCTCGGTCAACATGCTGCTGGGGCTGTACGACGCGGCCAAGCGCGTGGTGGCCGACGCCAACGCCATCCAGGTGCCCACCCAGCTCTTGATCTCCGGCGCCGATTTCGTGGTCCACCGTAAACCCCAGGAGCAGTTTCACGCTCGCCTGGCCAGCCTCGACAAGGAAAAGCACATCCTGCCGGGGTTGTTCCACGATACCCTCGGCGAGAAGGACCGCGGCCCGGCGCTGATGCGCGTTCGCCGCTTCATCCGACACAGCTTCGATGCGCCGCCTGCGCGGCCTTCACTGCTCGACGCCGACCGCTTCGGCGACACCTGCGCAGAGTCCGACGCCCTCGCCACCCCACTGCCAAGGCGCTCGCTGGCGGCGATCTACTGGCGCGTCACCCGGGCCTGCCTGACATGGGCGAGTGCCCGCTCCGACGGCGTGAAGCTTGGCGTCGACACCGGCTTCGATTCCGGCAGCACCCTCGACTATGTCTATCGCAACACGCCCGCCGGAAGCTCTCGCCTCGGGCGCCTGATCGACCAGAACTATCTGAACTCGATCGGCTGGCGCGGCATTCGCCAGCGCAAGGTGCACGTCGAGGAACTGCTGGGCCTCGGCATCGCCAGGCTGCGCGACGAAGGCAACGAGGTGCGTATCGTCGATATCGCCGCGGGCCATGGCCGCTACATTCTCGAGGCGGTCGAGCGCGCCTCGCCCAGGCCCGAGGCGGTCCTGCTGCGCGACTACAGCGACATCAACGTGCGCGACGGCGCAGCGCTGATCGAGGCCAAGGGGCTTGGCGACATTGCCCGCTTCGTCAAGGGCGATGCCTTCGATCGCGAGGACCTGGCACGCCTTGACGTCACGCCGACCCTCGCGGTGGTCTCCGGGCTCTACGAGCTCTTCGGCGACAACGCCATGGTCGGCGCTTCCCTGGCCGGGCTCGCCGACGCCATCGCGCCGGGCGGCTACCTGGTCTACACCGGCCAACCGTGGCATCCGCAACTTAAGCTGATCGCCCGGGCACTGACCAGCCATCGCGACGGTGAGCCCTGGGTCATGCGCCGCCGCACCCAGGCGGAGATGGATCAGCTGGTCGTGGCGGCGGGCTTTCGCAAGCTGACCCAGCGCACCGACGAGTGGGGCATCTTCAGCGTCTGCCTGGCGCAGCGAGTCAACTGATGGCGGCCGACTTGCTACCCTCCCGCGGCGGGCTGATGTGGCGCAGGCTCGCCTGGCTTGCGCTGCTCGCTCCGCTGTTTTTCATAAGCTACAACTTCGCCAACGGCTACACCGCCCAGCGCGACGATGTGGGCAGCCTGGTCTTCGCCTGGGAGACGCTGATTCCGCTGTGGCCCTGGACCATCGTCCCGTACTGGTCCATCGACCTGCTCTACGGCCTGTCGTTTCTGCTCCCGACGAGCCGCCGCGAGCTCGACCGCCACGCACTGCGCCTGGTGAGCGCACAGCTCGTGTGCGTCGCCGGCTTTTTGCTGTGGCCCTTGCAGTTCACCTTCGAGCGCCCCGAACTCGGCGGGGTGTTCGGCGCCATGTTCGATGTGCTGATGGGCTTCGACAAGCCCTACAACCAGGCGCCATCGCTGCATATCACCCTGCTGATCGTGCTCTGGGCATGTTTCGCCGCTCACCTGCGTGGCCGCTGGCGCTGGCTGCTGCACGGCTGGTTTACACTGATCGGGCTATCGGTGCTGACCACCTGGCAGCACCACTTCATCGACCTGCCCACCGGCGTGTTGGCCGGCTGGCTGTGTGTCTGGCTTTGGCCCAGCAACGCCCCCGCGCCCTGGCGCCATTGGCGCCTGCACGGAGACGCCAAGCGCTTGCGCCTGGCGCTACGCTACGCGGCCGGTAGCGCCGCAACGCTGGCGGTGGCGATCGTGTTCTCGGGCGGGTGGCTGTGGCTATGGTGGCCTTCGCTATCGCTGGCCCTGGTCGCCCTGAACTATGCAGTCCTCGGACCACAGGGCTTCCAGAAGCAGGCCAATGGGCGACTGAGCACCGCGGCCACCTGGCTGTACGCCCCGTACCTGGCGCTCGCCTGGCTGAATTCACGCGCCTGGACGCGCCGCCATCCCCAGGCCGACGAGGTCTGCGAGGGCGTCTTTCTCGGGCGCCTTCCGAGCCGGCGGGAGCAGGCCGGCTTCGAGGCGATCGTCGACCTGTCCGCCGAGCTGCCGGTGCATGTTCGCACGCCGGGCTACCGAGCGCTGCCGGTGCTGGACCTGACGGCGCCAAGCGCCGAGACCTGCCTGGCGGCGGCTCAGGCCATCGACGCGCTGCGGGTGTCGTCACCGGGACCGCTGTTGGTGTGTTGCGCCCTCGGCTATTCGCGCAGTGCGACCGCCGTGGCCGCCTGGCTGCTTTACACCGGACGCTGCGCCAGCGCTGCCCAGGCCTTTGCCCAGATTCGCAGCGCGCGGCCCCAGGTCGTTCTGCACGAGGCGCAGAAACAAGCCCTGGACGCCATGCCGCAACGGCCACCCTCCTGTGACACTCAAGGCCACGCCGATGCCCGCCAACGCCGCTCTTGAACTGTGCGCCGCCCTGCTGCGCCGAGGCCGAATGATCGACCACGGCTCCAGCGCCCTGACGCTGCTCGCGGTCCTGGTGGGGCTCTCACCACTGTTCGGGGCGCCACTGTTCGGGGCACCGCTGTTCGGGGCACCGCTGTTCGGGGCACCGCTGTTCGGGGCCACCGCCAGCATCACCCAGGCGCTGGTTTGCGCTCTGGTCATCGCCCTGGGGCTGGCCGAGAAGGTCTGGGCCGCGCGGGTGGCGGTGGATGCGGAGCTCTTCACCTGGATGAGCGAACACGCCGATCGGCTAGCGGAGCACACGGTCGAGCTAGATGAGGCGCTGGCATCGCTGGGGCTGACGTCGCCGGAGGCTAGCCCCCGGCCCTGGTCACAAAGACGCCGAGGCGCCCTTGCGCTGTTGCGCCGCCAACTGCTGTGCATGGCAGGCCAGTGCCTGGTGGTGATGGCGGTCATCCTGGGGCTGCCGTGGCTGGCGACGGCGCCTTGAGCCTGACACCCCGGCGTACCGGGCACTAGATCAGCCCGCGAGTATCACCCCGGGGCACCACCACCCGACCCCGGCCGCCGCGCCTGCCGGTGCCAGCGAGCGGGGAACATGACAGCAGCACGAGGCTCACTGCTCCCCCCTTTCACTCCTCACCCTGGGAGGCAAGACCAGGCGCGTCTACTTACAGACGTGCACCAGTTGGGGGTTGGTGTACTCGAGCAGTCCTTCTTCGCCGAATTCGACACCGAAACCAGACATCTTGTGGCCGCCGAAGGGACAATGGGGCAGCACTTCACCGTGGCCATTGATCCAGGCGGTGCCGCATTCCAGGCGCTGGGCGAGCGCCCGAGCGCGCGTCAGATCCTTGCCCCACACCGAGCCCCCGAGGCCATTGGGGTTGTCGTTGGCCATGCGCAAGGCGTCCTCGACGTCGGCGTAGGGGATGACCGGCAGTACCGGGCCAAACTGTTCTTCATCGACCAGGCGCACGCCATTGGACAGCCCGGCGACGATCGTCGGGGGGTAGAAGTAGCCGGAGCCGTTGAGACGGGCGCCGCCGCAGAGCACCTTCGCGCCCTGTTGGCGAGCGTCTTCCACCAACGCCTCTACCAGCGCCAACTGCTCCGGGTTCTGCACCGGACCGAAGGTCACACCGGCCTCCAGGCCCGGACCGATCTTCTGCTCTCGGGCGATCTGCGCCAGCCGCTCGCACAGGTCGTCATATTGGCTTTCATGCACGTACAGGCGCTTTAACGCCGCGCAGGTCTGGCCCATGTTGAGAAAGGCGCTCTGGAACAGCTTGGGCGCCACCACCGCCGGGTCGGCGTCTGGCAGCACGATACCGGCATCGTTGCCCCCCAGCTCCAGGGTCAGGCGCTTCAAGTTGTCGGCGGCGGCCCGCATGATGTCCTGCCCGGTGGGCGTGGAGCCGGTGAACACGACCTTCTGAACCCCGGGGTTGGCGGTGATGGCACGTCCCGTGCCCCCTTCGCCGGTGACGCAATTGGCCACACCAGGTGGCACGACCTCATTGATCAACTCGACCAGGCGCAGGGTGTTGAAGGGCGTCAGCGACGACGGCTTGATCACCACCGTGTTGCCGCTGCGTAGCGCCGGCATGATGTGCCACACCGCGATCATCAGCGGCCAGTTCCAGGGCGTGATGGACCCCACCACTCCCACCGGGCGGTGATGCAACTCGATCAGCTTGTGCGCGGTATCCTCGATCACCTTGACCGGTATCGCCAACGCGGCCGTGGCCCGGGTCCAGGCGACGGCCGCGCCGACCTCGAAGCGCGCCAGGTCCAGCGGTTTACCCTGTTCCAGGGTGACCAGCGTCGCCAACTCTTCGCTATTGGCCTCGATCTTCTCGGCGATCGCCTCGAGCATGGCCTGGCGCTCGCCATCGGCCAGGTGCTGCCAACTGCGGAAAGCCACCCCGGCCGCAGCCACGGCTTGATTGACCTGGTCCGGGGTCGCCGCCGGACACTCGGCAAAAGACTCGCCGGTGGCCGGGTTGATGACGGCGAAGGTGCCGCGATCGCCGGGGACCGACTGGCCTCCGATCGAGAGGGAGAAGGAGCGTTCCATGGATGAGCCTCACGTGGAAACCGGGTGGGTAGCGATGACGTCACGCGCGTACCGAACGCACGGGGCGGCTTGGCTAAGCAGACCGTCGAGCCAGGCGGCCGAGACCTGAGACGGGCGACGCTCGACCTGCCGCCGATGCCTGACGATGGCGATGCCCGACGATGGCGATGCTTGACGATGGCGATGCTTGACGATGGCCACCGCTGGCAAGCCAGGCGGGTCGAGCACCAATGCCCCTCAGCCTAGGGCATCGATGTAAACCTGTTACCCGAAGTTTGTGCGGCTTTGTCGAGTGATATGACCAGTTGTAACGGCCCATGGCACGCCACTCAATTAGTCTCCCTTGAAACCAAATAAACGGATCAAACCTCCTAGACTTAAGTATAAAGTTGTAACAACTTGCTGTTTTTCAATTCCAAATCCGAAAAATTATGCGATCTCGCCTTGATCTCGGTCAAGACGGGCTGGACTTTTAGTTTCACAAGAAACTATTCTCGGTTCAGCAGGCTCGCCCTCCCCCGGTGGGCCCCACGACCATGATGCTCCGGAGGACCCATGACCAAGCAGTTCGCCTCTCACGCCGATACCGAAGAAAAGCAGGTCAGCTTCGTCAAGCTCGGCGACGGCCTATACGCCTACACCGCCGAGGGTGACCCCAACACCGGCGTGATCATCGGTGACGACAGCGTCATGGTCATCGACACCCAGGCCACGCCGATCATGGCCCAGGATGTCATCCGCCGGATCCGCGAAATCACCGACAAGCCGATCAAGCACGTGGTCATGAGCCACTATCACGCCGTGCGTGTGCTCGGCGCCTCGGCCTACAACGCCGAGCATATCTACGCCAGTCGCCATACCTACGAGCTGATCAAGGAGCGCGGCCAGCAGGACTACGAGTCCGAGGTCGGCCGCTTCCCGCGCCTGTTCCAGGGCGTCGATTCCGTGCCCGGCCTGACCTGGCCGACCATCGTCTTCGAAACCAGGCTGACCCTGTTCATGGGCGAGCGCGAGGTCCAGCTGATTCACGTTGGGCGCGGCCACACCAAGGGCGACACCATCGTCTGGCTGCCCAAGGAAAAGGTCATGTTCGCCGGCGATCTGGTCGAGTTCGGTGCGACACCCTACACCGGCGATGCCTACCACGAGCACTGGCCCACCACCCTCGATGCGCTGCTCGAATTCGACCCGCAGAAGCTGGTCCCGGGTCGCGGTGAGGCGCTTCAGAGCCCGCAGGAATGCCGCTCGGCCATCGAGGGCACGCGCAGCTTTCTGGCCGACATGTACGGCTCGGTGAAGGCCGGCAAGGCCGCCGGCAAGTCGCTCTCCGAGTGCTACGCCGAGACCTACGCCACGCTCAAGCCCAAGTACGGCCACTGGGTGATTTTTGACCACTGCCTGCCCTTCGACATCACCCGCTGCTATGACGAGGCCGGTGGGGAACACCCGGACCCGCGCATCTGGACCGCACAGCGCGACAACGAGATGTGGCATTCGCTGCAGGACGTCGTCAGCACCCAGTAACGCGCCTCGCCAGCCGTCCGCCTCGGTGCCACGCAGTCAGCCGCACCTCGGCGGACAGGGAGTCTTTTGCATGTCCAATACGTACAAAAATCCCGTGTATCCCTATCATCGTGCACCGGAGCTCGGCGCTGCCGACGTCCGCCATTGCCCGGTGGTGATCGTCGGCGGCGGGCCCAGCGGCCTGGCGGCGGCGGTGGATCTGGCCCAGCAAGGCGTGGCCAGCATCCTGCTCGATGACAACAACACCGTCAGCGTCGGGTCCCGGGCCATCTGTTTCGCCAAGCGTACCCTGGAGGTCATGGACCGCCTGGGCTGCGCCCAGCCGATGCTCGACAAGGGCGTCACCTGGCAGCTCGGCAAGGTGTTCTTCCACGAGCGCCAGGTCTACGAGTTCAACCTGCTGCCGGAGCAAGGCCACCGGGTGCCGGCCTTTATCAACCTGCAGCAGTATTACTTCGAGGAATACCTGGTCGATCGCGCCCGGGACCTCAACGACCACATCGACCTACGCTGGAAGCACAAGGTCAGCGCGGTGGAGAGCTTCGACGACTCGACCCTGATCAGCGTCGAGACCGAGGACGGCGAGTACCAACTGCGCTGCGACCACCTGTTGGTCGCCGACGGTGCCAACTCGCGTATCCGCGACATGCTCGGCCTTGAGAGCCGCGGCCAGGTGTTTCAGGACCGCTTCCTGATCGCCGACGTGGTGATGAAGGCGGAGTTTCCCACCGAGCGCTGGTTCTGGTTCGACCCGCCCTTCCATCCCAACCAGTCGGTACTGCTGCACAAGCAGCCGGACAACGTCTGGCGCATCGACTTCCAGCTCGGCTGGGATGCCGACCCCGACGAAGAAAAGAAAGAACACAACATTCGCCCGCGGGTCCAGGCCATGCTCGGCGACGACGTGGAGTTCGAACTCGAGTGGGCCAGCGTCTACACCTTCCGTTGTCGCAAGATGGACAACTTCATCCATCGCCGGGTGCTGTTCATCGGCGATGCCGCCCATCAGGTGTCGCCCTTCGGTGCCCGTGGGGCCAATGGTGCCATCCAGAGCATCGAGAACCTGACCTGGAAGCTCGCCCGGGTGATCAAGGGCGAGGCGCCGCTTGCGTTGCTCGCGACCTACAACGACGAGCGCCAGCACGGCGCCAGCGAGAACCTCCTGAACTCGACTCGTTCGACGGATTTCATCACCCCCAAGAGCCGCGTCAGCCGCCTGTTCCGTGACACCACGCTTGAGCTGGCCGAAGCCTTCCCCTTCGCCCGCAGCCTGGTCAACAGCGGCCGCCTGTCGCTGCCGAGCCGCTACGACGACTCGCCGCTCAACGGCGATGACGACCCGACCCTGCCGGCGGCGCAAGCCCCGGGGGCAGTGGCCAAGGATGCCCCGATCCGCCTCTCGGGCACGCCTGGCTGGCTGCTCAACCGGCTCGGAAACCGCTTCGTGCTGATGATCAGTGGGTGCCAGAGCCAGCCGCTTGATGAGCTCGCCGGCGTGCTCGAACGCTGCGCCGACCTGGACCTGCTTATCGTCTCCTCCCCCGGCCAGCAAGCCCCACCGGCCCTGACGCGCCTGCCCCGCACGCGCGTCATCGAAGACAGCCAAGGCCTGGTCGCCGAGCGCTATGGCCTGGCCCGCGACGTCGGCTACCTGATCCGTCCCGACCAGCACATCAGCGCCCGCTGGCGTCGGATCGACACCGGTCGCGTCGAGGCCTGCATGAAGCGCGCCCTCGGTCACGAGCTCGCCGCCACTTACGCGTCGGGGTCAAACGAAGTCCGAGGCAGCGTCGCCCACTCGTCCGCCGACGCCAACGCCCAGGAGGTGCCGCGTGCCCGCGCTTGAACTCGCCCCGAATTTCAGCGATCCGGATCGCTTCTATGCCGGCCTCACCGACCTGCATCGCGACGTCAGCGAGAGCGACAGCGAGCGCATCAATGCCCGCCTGATCCTGTTGCTGGCCAACCATATCGGCGATGGCGAGGTACTCGCCGAGGCCCTCGCCATCGCCGGGCGTCTACCCGACACCTCGTCCCCCTCCTGCTGATCCGAGGACATCGACCATGACCCAACCGCTCGACTACCAGTGCGGGTTTCGCAACCACTTCGCCAGCGAGGCGCTGCCCGGCGCCCTGCCCGAGGGCCAGAATTCGCCCCAGCGCTGCGCCTATGGACTCTACGCCGAGCAAGTGACCGGCTCGGCTTTCACCGCTCCGCGCAGCCACAACCTGCGCGCCTGGCTGTATCGCATCCGCCCGTCGGTGGCCCAGAGCGCCTACCGTCCCCTCGACGAGATCGGTTTCGCCACCGCGCCGCTCGCCAGGCCCGCCGCCGACCCCAATCAGATGCGCTGGGACCCGGCGCCGCTGCCAGACGGCGCCACCGACTTCGTCGATGGCCTGACCACCATCGCCGTCAATGGCGATGCCGGCGCCCAGACCGGCTGCGGCGTGCACGTCTACGCCTTCAACCAGGACATGACCGAGCGCTTCTTCTACAACGCCGACGGCGAGATGCTGTTCGTGCCCCAGCTCGGCACCCTGCACCTGCGCACCGAGTTCGGTGACCTCGCCGTCGGCAATGGCGAGATCGCCGTGATTCCTCGCGGCATCAAGTTCCAGGTGCGTCTGGCCGACGGCAGCAAGGCCGCCCGGGGTTACATCTGCGAGAACTACGCCAGCCCGCTGGAACTGCCGGGGCTCGGCCCCATCGGCGCCAACGGCCTGGCCAACCCGCGCGACTTCCTGTCCCCGGTGGCGGCCTATGAGGACATCAGCGGGGACTTCGAGCTGGTGGCCAAATTCTCCGGGCGCCTGTGGGCCGCCCAGCTCGACCACTCGCCGCTGAACGTGGTCGCCTGGCACGGCAACTATGCGCCCTACAAGTACGACCTGGCGCACTTCAACACCATCAATACCGTCAGCTTCGACCACCCCGATCCCTCGATCTTCACCGTGCTGACCTCGCCCTCGGACACCGCAGGCATGGCCAACATCGACTTCGTGATCTTCCCGCCGCGCTGGATGGTGGCCGACAAGACCTTCCGCCCGCCCTACTTCCATCGCAACCTGATGAGCGAGTTCATGGGCCTGATCCACGGCGAATACGACGCCAAGGCCGACGGCTTTCTGCCCGGCGGCGCCAGCCTGCACAACTGCATGTCGCCCCACGGGCCCGATGCCAGCACCTTCGAGAAGGCCTCCAACGCCGACCTCAAGCCCCAGTACCAGGGTGCGACGCTGGCCTTCATGTTCGAGAGCCGCTACGTCTTTCAGCCGACCGAACAGGCACTTGCCGCCGATTTCCGTCAGCGCGACTACGTCGATGTGTGGCAGGGGCTGGACTCACACTTCGATCCCACTCGGCGCTAGCGCCACCGACAACACCACCAGAAACGCCACGACATCACGTCGAACACACCGATTCAGCAATAAGGATGACCCGAATGAAACTCGCCACCTACAAAAGCGGCCGCGACGGTGTACTGGTCGTTGTCTCCCGCGACCTGAGCCGGGCCATTCGCGTGCCCCAGATCGCCACCACGCTGCAGCAGGCGGTGGAGGCCTGGGACACGCTGGCGCCGAAACTCGACGAGGTCTACCAGGCCCTCAACGCCGGCACCCTCGAAGGCGCCTTCGCCCTCGACATGGACACCCTGCACTCGCCGCTGCCGCGCACCTACCACTGGGCAGATGGTTCGGCCTACCTGAACCACGTGCAGCTGGTACGCCAGGCGCGCAACGCCGAGATGCCCGAGACCTTCTGGACCGACCCGTTGATGTACCAGGGCGGTGGCGACAGCTTCATCGGCCCGTATGACGATATCGAGGCCGTCAGCGAGGAACACGGCATCGACTTCGAGGGCGAAATCGCGGTGATCACCGACGATGTGCCCATGGCGGTGACCCCCGAGCAGGCCGAGGGCCACATCAAGCTGGTCATGCTGGTCAACGACGTCAGCCTGCGCGGCCTGATTCCTGGCGAGCTGGCCAAGGGCTTCGGCTTCTTCCAGGCCAAGCCGGCCTCGAGCTTCTCGCCGATCTGCGTCACCCCGGACGAACTCGGTGAGGCCTGGAAGGAAGGCCGCGTGCACCTGCCACTGACCGTGCACCTGAACGGCGACAAGTTCGGCGAGCCCGAGGCCGGCCCGGACATGATCTTCACCTTCCCGCAGTTGGTGGCCCACGCCGCACGCACTCGCTATCTCGGCGCCGGCGCCGTGATCGGCTCTGGCACCGTGTCAAACCCGGACCCCAACGGCGGCCCCGGCAAGCCGGTGTCCGACGGCGGCGTCGGCTATAGCTGCCTGGCCGAGGTGCGCATGGTCGAGAAGATCCTCCACGGCGACAGCAAGACACCGTTCATGCGCTTCGGCGATCGGGTGCGCATCGAGATGTTCGACAAGAGCGGCAACAGCATCTTCGGCGCCATCGACCAGCAGGTGGTCAAGGCCTCGCCCAAGGGTAGCTAAAAGGCCCGATACGAGGACGGCGAATCAGCCTGACACCAGACGCGCCCCGGCGGCGCCCCAGCACCACTGCCCGCCGCCGGGGCCATCGCCTTGCCCCGCAGACCACAAGCGCCCCTGTGCAAGGGCAGCGCCCGCTCGATGGACATCACCTGACGACTGGACCCCCACCATGCAACTGCACGGCTATTTTCGCTCATCGGCGGCCTACCGGGTACGTATCGTCGCCAATCTCAAGGGCATCGAACTCGAACACCTGACGGTCAACCTGGTCAAGGGAGAGCAGCGCGGCGATGCCTATGCCAAGCGTAATCCCCAGCACCTGGTCCCCACCCTTGTCACCGACGATGGCCTCGACCTGACCCAGTCCCTGGCCATCTGTGAATACCTGGAGGAGCGCTATCCGAGCCCTCCCATTCTGCCGGCCGACGCCGCCGGACGCGCCCGGGCGCGGGCCCTGTCCCAGCTCATCGCCTGCGACATGCATCCGCTTAATAACCTCAGGGTACTCAAGCACCTGACCGGTGAGCTCGGCCTCGACGAAGCGGCCAAGCTCGCCTGGTACCGCCACTGGGTGACGGTCGGCTTCGACGCCTTCGAGACCATGCTCGATGGATTCAGCACAGACTTCTGCGTCGGCGATAGGCCGACCCTCGCCGACGTCTGCCTGGTTCCCCAGGTGTTCAACGCCGAGCGTTTCGACTGCGATCTCGTGCCCTACCCGCGGATTCGCGCCATCACCGAGCGCTGCCGGGCGCTGCCTGCCTTCGCCAAGGCGGCACCGGATGTTCAGCCCGACGCAACCTGACTTCGGCTACAATGAGCTCGCTAAGGAAACGCTGCATACATTGCTGTGCTCGACATTTCTGCCGCCGGCGGTGCTCAGGATTCTCATTTAACCTCATGTAAATTCCGGCTTTTCCGCTCCACCGATATCCGGCCATCATCGCTCGCGACAGTTATTCAGCGCTTCCCTAACAACAGACACCAGCAGGCAGACAGCAAAAAGAGCGCGGCCATGCCGCGCTCTTTTTGACCGGGGCGTACCAAGCCGCACCCCCGAGGCTGCCCGTGCTGGCCTGACGTCACCACGAGACGAGGAATTACGCGTGCTGAACCCGACATCCCGCACCACCGTGGCCCTGCTGGCGGCCCTGACCGCCCTCGGCCCGCTGGCCACCGACATGTACCTGCCGGCGATGCCTGCCATGCGCGAGGCGCTGGGTACCGGGGCCGACCAGATCCAGCTGACGCTGTCGCTGTACCTGATCGGCTTCGCCATGGCGCAACTACTGTGCGGACCGCTGTCCGATCGTTTCGGCCGCAAGCCGATACTGGCCATCGGGATGGGCATCTTCTTGCTGGCGAGCCTGGCTTGTGCCTGGGCACCCAACATCGAGACGCTGCTGGTGGCGCGTTTCTTCCAGGCACTGGGGGGCGCCGCCGGGCCGGTGCTTGGCCGCGCCGCGGTGCGCGATATCTACGGCCCCTTCGAGGCCAGCCGTATTCTCTCTTACATGGCAAGCGTCATGGCGCTTGCGCCGGCCCTGGCGCCGGTGCTGGGCGCCGGGCTACTGGTGTGGTTTGGCTGGGATGCCATCTTTACCACCCTGGCGATCTACGCCGCCGCCATGCTCGGTCTGATCGCCCTGATGCCGGAATCACTGCCCGTCGAAGGGCGTCAGTCGATCAAGCCGTCGGCGCTCGCCACCACCTTCCGCGGGCTACTCGGCCAGCGCGACTTCATCGGCTACACCCTGACCAACGCGGTGGCCTTCTCGGGCCTGTTCGCCTTTCTTTCAGGATCATCCTTCGTGCTGATCGACTTTCTCGGGGTGAGCCCTGATGAGTACGGGTACCTGTTCGCCCTGATCGTGCTCGGGTTCTTCATCGGCTCGCTGTTAAGCGCCAAGCTCAGCCGGCGTCGCTCGCGCCACCGACTGCTAATCATCGCCACCCTGCTGTCGGCCATCGGCGGCGCGGCTATGGCACTGCTGGCCCTGGTCGGGATCTACCACGTCTGGGCGGTGATCATCCCGCACATGCTGTTCATGATCGGCTTCGGCATCATCATGCCCCAGACCATGGGCGGCGCGTTGGCCCCCAACCCCCACTGCGCCGGCTCGGCATCGGCGCTGTTCGGCTTTATCCAGATGAGCGTGGCCGCCGGGGCCGGGGCCCTGGTCGGCCACTTCGACGACGGCACCTCCCACAGCATGGCCATCGCCATCGGGCTTTCCGGCATCGGTGCGCTGCTCTGCTATCGCCTCATCGTGAGGGTCGAACCCCGCACCAGCGGGGGGAGTACCGCCGCCGTATCCTGAGAGAGCATCGCCCCGACACTCCGCCCACCTCACCCCGCCCGCCGATGCAAGCTTAGGCGGCATCTGTGAGAGATCCGCGATATCTGTCCGTACCCGATGCTCGTAGCCTGTCCTTGCCAGTCCGGTTGCTCGACGTACCACCCGCTGCCAGGAGCATCCCCTCAAGGACGCCCCCGAGGCGCTCGCCATCGTCGCGACAGGAAGCCGATACGGGTAGGAGGGGGCATGAACCACCAGCACGATCACAGCTATAAGCTGCTGTTCAGCGAGCCGAGGGTCGTCCGAGATCTGCTGACAGGCTTCGTCAAGGAAGAGTGGATCGATCGCCTGGATCTTGAATCACTGGAGAAGGTCAGCAGCACCTTCGTCACAGATGACCTTCGCGACCGAGAAGGCGATGTCATCTGGCGCGTGCGCTTTGGCGACGACTGGGTATACGTCTATCTGCTGATCGAGTTCCAGAGCACAGTCGATCCCTTCATGGCGCTTCGCATCATGACCTACGTGGGGCTTTTGTATCAGGAGTTGGTAAAGCAGAAAAAACTAACCAGTAACAACAAGCTGCCCCCGGTGCTGCCAATCGTGCTCTACAACGGCGAAAGACGGTGGAATGCCGCACTCAACGTGTCTAGCCTGGTTCAATCCGTACCGGGGGGCCTGGAGCACTACCGACCTGACCTCCCCTACTTGCTGCTGGACGAGGGCGCCATCGTGGCCAGCGAGCAGTGGTCGATAGAGACCCAGAACGTGGTGTCGGCCATCTTCCGGCTGGAGCATCACCGCAACCTGCAGGATGCCATTGACCTGATCGGTTTGCTGGTACACTGGTTACAAGCGCCGGAACAGACCCGGCTACGCCGACACTTCGCCCTCTGGGTCAGACGCATACTGCTGCCTAGCTGGGTGCCCGAGAACGAAGGAGCCGAGTGGCAGCCGCTTAACGACCTGAACGAGGTGCACAATATGTTATCCGAACGTGCGAAGCAGTGGCCGGACAGGTGGAAGCAGGAAGGCATTGAAGCCGGGCGCCAAGAAGGCATTGAAGCCGGGCGTCAAGAAGGCATTGAAGCCGGGCGTCAAGAAGGCCGTCGGGAGACCGCTCGGAATATGCTCGAGCGAACCTCCATGGATGATCAGACGATCGCCGACCTGGCAGAACTCGACGTCGAGCAGATCCGTCAGCTGCGCGATGAGCTACAGAGTCGGCCCTAGCCCAGAAGATGTAAGCCCAGAAGATGTAAGCCCGGCCGATACAAGCCCTGCTTATCCGTGCACTTCGTGCCCCAGCTCTGCACGACGTCCCCTGTCATCCTGTCATCCTTTTCTTCCTTGCTCCTTTCACTCCTTATCCCCGTCGGCAAGCCTTGGGCCTGCCTCTCGTCCCAGCCTTCCTTGGCTATACGGGGCACGGCAGGCGCGAAGCTCGCCTCGACGTGAGCGGCTGACAGCCACTTTACTCGACCTTGGTCAAATCGCTTGGCTTCCAGGTCTGGTCGTAGAAGGCATCCTCGGCCCCGTAGAGCCGCAGGCAAGCCACAAAGTTTCTCCCTGGCACCGTCTTGATGAAGGCGGCATCATCCACGCCCTCCGGCTGCTCCGGCCCAAACCAGATGTCGATGGAACCATCATCGTTCTGCGGGATGTCATAGTAGCCGTTGGTCGACGGCAGAAGCTGGTCGGTTTCCGGCATCGTGCCATCGGTCACGTTATAGGCGGTCACGGCCCAGAACAGCGCGGCCGGCGGGTCGGGCGGCAGCGTCAGCCGGTAGGTATTGCCACCCTCGAGGAGATTCCCGTCGCCATCGCGGATCGTGAAGGGATATTTCGACCCCGCCCCGGTGGTGCGCATGACCATCGCGGGGGCCGAGGAATAGGCATACTGGAAGAAGCGGGAGCGCGCACCGATATCGAGGTAGCTCTGCTGCATCCATTCCGCGGTGCCGCCCGCCCAGGCACGCTCCCACTGCCGATCCTCGTAGTACTTGTTGCGCTCGTCCGCACGGCCGAGCTGGGCCGAGGCGAGGATCATTTTCGGCGCGTCCTCCAGCGCGCGCTCCAGGGCACCCCGTTGCCAGTCGTTGGGCTCGAAGGGCTGGTCCTTGACGATACCGATCGAGGCCAGGACGCCGCGCAGCTCGGGGGTGATGGCTTCAATGGGCTCGTAGTCGACGAACGCCTTAAGCTTGGTCCAATAGGCGAAGTCCGTGGGATACATCATGTCGACCCGCTGACCGCTGGCGTTCGGAAACTCCATGGGAGGAATCTCTTTCTCCTCGGCCCAGAGAGGGTAGATCCGAGTCTGCTCGGCGGTCGCAACGGCGGGAGCCGGGTCAGGTTCGCCGTCACCTTGTCCCATGACCGTGCGGAAAAACAGGAAAACGTTATAGGTCGAGGACTCGACAGCAAAGTAGCTCGAGGGCACATGCCCGTCATACCCCGGAGGCAAGAGTAAATACAGCCCGCCACGGGCGCGATCCGGCCCAACCGCGCCCACATCCGTGATGGTGCGCTGGAAGAAATCGGTGAACATGCCGATGACGTTGGGCGGTGCTTTCACGACCAGGGGACCGGTTTCCTTCAGGTCCAGATAGTTCATCGAATAGATGACGTCGGCATTCGGAGTCGGCACCCAGGCACGGCTATCCATGCGGTCCTTCCACACCGGCAGCACGTTGTAGCCTTCGCCAAAGGCGGCCTCGGAGCCATCGCGCATGCCAATGACATTCAAGGCAGGCAACATGGTCATGTACGCGTATACGGCCCGCTGATAAAACATTTCCTGTTGCAGGGATTCGGCTTCTTCCTGTGACAACCAATTGCCATTATTAATCTTCTCCACCAGCGGAGACGTCGGTGCAGATTCCTCTTCGGCGCTGGCGGGCAATCCCAGCGTTAGCGCTAGCATGGCGCAACTGGTGGCAAGGGCATACTGTCGTTTCATCGTGCTCTCCCTGTCGTGAAGCATCGAAACCGGATGAACGGCCGACAACAAGCGGTTGGGGCACCACGCCGCTCGTCAAATCGGCACAATTAGACTTCAACGAATCAAGGTAGTCCAAAGACGAAAGATTGGCGCTATGGAGTTGTCATCGTGGCTTTATGTGAAACGATAAAAGACCCCATGATGACTCTTCCGTTGCTGCTTCATTACCGACTCCTGCAAGACGGTACGCCGCCACAGCGCCCCCCACTCCAGGCTCGGCGACTGCTGCTCACTCGCCGGGCCGCAAACGGCCCGATACGCTACGCGCTTCTTCGATAGCGGAGCAGACCCTTTCACGGTCGCCGACGCGGTGTGCCAGCGCCAGCGCCAACCGCGTGAGAAAGTCCGCTTCTTCGGCCTCGGGAAGGCCATCGAGGGCGTCGGCGAGGCGGTCGTAGACCACTTCAAGATCGGCAAAGGCGATACCGGGCAAGCTTATTGGGGCCGGCTGATCCATGCCGCCTGGAGCCGCGGCGCGGGGCTGAGTAAGAGGCCGAGTAAGAGGCCGAGTGAGGGGCTGAGTGAGGGGTTGGCGACCGCTGGCCCGGGCAGTGTCGCCCTTGGGCTCGCCCAGAGCGGTGGCCAATGCCTGGGCCACCGCCTCGGCGGTGGGCTGGCGCCAACGAGCGACGACATGGCGATCCGGACGCACCAGATACAGACTGCCCGGCGCGGCGCCATAGGCCTGCAGCAGGCTGCCATCGCTATCGTCGATCCAGCGAGTGCGTGCGATGTCTGCTCCGGCGCCCCCCTGATGCCCTCCCGACGACTCGCCCGCCGACTCGCCCGACGACGCCACCGCCAACACCACAAGCGCCGGGTCATGCTCGAGCATGGCGGCAATGGCGTCGGCGAAGCGTTCGACCCGCTCCGGTGTCGGGGAAAACCACAGCAGCTGAAAACCGCTTCCCAGATGATCGAGCAGATACGCATTCGTGCCCAGGCGCCGATTGATCAGTGGCGCTCCGGGGACGGGGCCCGTCGCGAACCCCGGGTCATCGGCCACGGTCAGCGGGCTCTCGGCGTAGGTATAGGGGGTGACCTGACGCGGATTGGCAAAATCGCGCACGTAGGCATTGTCCAGCGCCAGGGCCAGAGCCGCATCGCGCAGGCGCCGGTGCCCGCGGGTTGGTGGCGTCATGAAGCGGGTGCTCTTGCCGGCATTAGCGAACACATCGAGGGTCGCGCCGCGGCGCTCGGGCGTGTAGCTGTCCAGCAGGTGGTCCGTGGCGCGCCCGGCGATCACCCAGGCCAGCTTCCAGCCGGCGTTGACCGCATCGGCCAGGCCGTTGTTGAGTCCGCGCACGCCGAAGATCGGCACCAAGTGAGCGCTGTCACCGATGAACATGATGCGCCCGTGGCGATAGTCATCGAGGGCCAGGGTGTGTGCCTTGTACAGGCTCCACCACTCAAGCTCCCAGGGACTGTCCTCGCCGAGAGAAGCCACGATGGCCCCGACCCGCGCGCGGACAACGGCTTCATCCACCGCGGTGTCGGCGTCGTCATCCGGCTTCAGTTGATAGTCAATTCGCCAGATATCATCGGGCTGACGATGGACCAGCACCGTGGAGTCCGGCAGCCCCGAGCAATGAAACAGCGCTCGGCGCTCGGTAGGGAAGTCCGAGCGCAGGCGGATATCGGCGATCACGTAGCGGCCTTCGTAGGCCTCGCCATGCAGTCTCAGACCGAGCGCTCGACGCACCACGCTGCGAGCGCCGTCGGCGGCGAGCAGGTAATCGGCCTGCAGTCGGTAGCCACCCTCGGGCGTGGCGACGCCGAGGGTGATACCGTGGTCGTCGTGCTCGACCGATGTGACCGGCTGTTGCCAGCGCATCTCGATCAGCGGCGAGGCCGTGGCCGCATCGATCAGGTACTGCTCGATGTACTGCTGCTGAAGGTTGATCATCGGCGCAAACCGTTCATGCTCATCATGGGGCATGGAAAAGCGCAGGATCTCGCGATCGCGGTAGTAGGTGCGTCCCCGCGTCCAGCCCAATCCCTTGGCCACGAAGGAGCCCTCGACACCGAGCTGCTGAAGAATCTCGAGGCTGTGGCGCGACAGGCAGATGGCCCGAGAACCGTCGTTGACGCTGTCCTTGTCGTCCAGCACCACCGAGGCCACGCCATGACGCGCAAGCTCCAGGGCCGCGGTGACGCCTACCGGCCCGGCACCGACGATGGCCACTCGGTGTCGGCGCGGTTCTCCGCGAGCCTCTGCTGGCGTGACGTAGGGATAGTGGGGATAGTCGAAGTACAACGAGTCGGTCTCGCGACGGCCGGCGGGGCGCATGGTTGTCTCCTGGGCGACAAGGTGCCAACGGCACGATCAAGGGTATCGAGGAGCCATCCTGGCATGCCGGCCCGAGGGCGCTTGTCCCCCTTTGTACGGGACGACCAAGGTCGAAGGTCGCCAGCCAATGCCCCGCGCTCCAGCGACGGCGCCTCCTCGCAACGCCTCGCCCGGGCCCCACGATGAAGGAACGAGTGTGACGTGAACAACGCGCGACACTGGCCCCGGGGCCTGGATTGGCCGGCCCTGATGGCGCCTCTTGCCACCTGCCTGGACGCCCTCGGCGACGATGACTTCGAAACGGCGCTGTTGGCGCTGCTGCGCGCGGCGTTCGGCATCGAGCAGTGCATGATCTTCGCCCTCGACCGCGATGACCGTCTGACCTGCCTGCTGGCGGCCAACGAGCGTCAGCCACGTCTGGCCGGGCGACTGGCCCGGCTCTACACCGCGGGGCTCTACCGCGAGGACCCCAACTACCCGAGCCTCAAACGGCTGGCCACGCACGGTGCCGGTGGTGCGACCCTCGCGCAGATGCACGAAGACGCCATGTCGCCAGCCTACCGACGTCATCTGTTCGCCTTTCCGGAGCTGGTCGACAAGGTGTCGCTGGCGGTGCCAATAGAAGATGGCGTGGCCTATCTCAACCTGTACCGGGGTGAAGCCCGGGGGCGCTACAGCGACGCCGAACTCGATGCCGTGGAGGCACTCAGGCCGACCCTGGGCGCGCTGGTACGACGTCACTACGGACTCGCCCGCCCCACACCGCTGACGCCTGGGCCTCGCGAGGCCCGCGCCCTGAGCCCACTGTCGCAGCGCGAGCGTACGCTGTGCTTGTACCTGCTGCGTGGCCACACCCTGAAAGGCGCGGCCCAAGCGCTGGACATCGCCCCATCCACCGCCGATACCTATCGCAAGCGCGCCTATGCCAAACTGGGGGTTTCCACCAAGGCGGGGCTGGTTGCTCTGTGCAATGGCTGACCGCTGCCGTTCACCTGCCCCCGCCCCGCCAACCATCAGGCCAGAACTGGGCCCGCCAAGGCATCTCGTGTGCAGGGCTCCCCAGCGCGCATTGCCAACCTTCGCATGCCGCTTACCGCAACGTTTCGCTGCCTTTCGCTGCAGCCCAAGTGCCCCCTCGCGGTTAGCCTCGAAGCTGACCGTCATGGCGCTTGTGGCGGCGGCGTTCCTTGCGTTGCGAGCCTGGGAGCGCCGGGCGCCATCGGCTCCCTGCCCGACGACATCACGCCAGGCAACCGCCGATCGCACCATCGACAACATCAACAACATCAACAACATCAACATCAACAACAACACGCCGACATCAGGAGGTGCCCCATGGCCCGCTCTCATCGCCGTCTTGTTCGCCCCAGCCGCTTGCGCCCTGCCCGACTTGGCTTGGCCTGGGCCCTTAATCTCTTGGCGACGCCTGGGAGCCTGACCAGTCCCCGAGCCAAAACCCTAGCCGTCGTCATATCCCCGGTTGCCATCGCCCCGGTTACCATCGCCATAGCCCCGATTGCCATAGCCATAGCCGCAGCCCTGGCGACAGCGCCGGCTCAGGCGGCTCAGGCGCCCGTGGCCAGGG
The DNA here is from genome assembly GCF_052645355.1 of Halomonas sp. V046. Taxonomy (NCBI): domain Bacteria; kingdom Pseudomonadati; phylum Pseudomonadota; class Gammaproteobacteria; order Oceanospirillales; family Halomonadaceae; genus Halomonas; species Halomonas sp. V046. The sequence continues at coordinate 150,323 of NZ_JBQXYF010000002.1, read as the reverse complement.
GCGAAGCACCGCCACCGATCAAGATCACCGCCGAGGCGCTCACCGCTCCCACTCGGGTGGTTACGCTGGGCACCGGCACCCCGAATATTCTTCCCGGCCGCGCCGGCACCGCCACGGCGGTCATCGTCGACGAGGCCGAGGTCTACCTGTTCGACGCCGGCGCCGGTTTCATGGAGACGCTCAGCCAGTTCCAGACCGGTGACAAGGCCGGGCTGTTTCCCGACTCGCCCTCCTACCCCGAGTTCATGTACCCGACCTTCCTCGACAAGCTGTTCCTGACCCACCTGGACTCCGACCATATCCTCGGCGTTCCCGAGCTATTGCTGCGCGGCTGGGTGCTGGAGCGCAGCGTGCCAGTCCGGATCTGGGGCCCCGCAGGCACTGCCACGGTGGTCGATGGCGTGGTGGCGGCCTATCAGCCGGATATCCAGCACCGCCTGGGCAGCCTGCCGATCGACAAGGCGGCCCCCTATACCGGTGTCGTCACCGAGCTCGGCTCCGAGCCCGGGCTCGTTTTCGAGGATGAATACGTGCGCATCAGCGCCTTCGATGTGCCCCATGGTAGCTGGGGGCCCGGGCACGCCTTCGGCTATCGCATCGAGGCGCCCGACAAGACCATCGTCATCTCCGGCGATACCCGCTTCAGCGACAACCTGATCGAGCATGCCCAGGGCGCCGACATTCTTCTGCATGAGGTGATGTCCGAACAGGGGCTCAAGACACTGCCCGAAGACTGGCAGGAGTACATGCTGGGCGCCCACACGTCGCCGACCCAATTGGCAGACATCGCCGACCAGGTCGACCCAACGCTCCTGGTGATGATTCACCCGCTGCTGCTGGGCGCATCGGAAGATACCCTGTTGGAGGAGATTTCAGCCGCCTACGATGGCGCGGTGGAACTGGCCCAGGACGGCGACGTGTTCGAATGAGACGACGCGCCCAACACAAGCAAGGGCCCCGCCTTCGCGGGGCCCTTGCTCGTCGAATCTACCACCCCTTCGTCGGCAGGCGATGGCGCATCCTTGGCCCACCGCGTCGACCACCACACGCCGCTGGCCGGCTCAGCGCCGCCAGGCGCGGACGAACATCCAGGTGCCGATCCCCCAGGCACCGTTGACCAGGAAGCCGATGGGGAAAACGGCCGGATCGATGCCTCGCCCCTTGAGCGGAAAAACCACCAGCATGGCGACCAGGGTCAGCGCCAGCCCACCGAACAGCCCGGCCTTCCACCAGCCGCCGGTGGTGATGCGGCGCATGGCGAACAGTAGCACCATGACCAGTCCCCAGACGCCGCCCCAGAAGCTCGCCGAGAACCAGGCCGGCACGCCCAGCGGAGCCACCGGGCTGGTCGAATAGGGGGCAAAGGGAATGACCCCATAGGCGTTGAGCAGCCCGACGACCGGCTGGTGAAAGCACAGCACGGCGAGAAAACCGGCAACGAAGGCGAGCAGTATCTGGCGACTCATGGCGTCACTCCCTGGTTCCATGGTGGTGGCTGCGTCTCAGACGCAAGGCCAGTCAAAGAGGCTCAGGGTGCCAGATCAGGCCTCGCCCCGGGAAGCATTCGGATAGAAGGCCCCTTCACCGACCAGCACGGCCTGCCCGGCGATTTCCACCGTTACCTTGCCGTTCTCGTCGCGGCTGGCCCGGGCGTGAATCTCACTGGGGCGGCCCATCGCCTCACCCTGGCGAATGCGCCAGTCATTGCGATTGGCCTTGGCCTCACTGCCCAGATAACCCGCCAGCGCCACGGCGGCGCTGCCGGTGGCCGGATCCTCACAGAAGGCACCGCGATGGTGCGAGAACATTCGCGCCTCGATGGTGCCGCCGTCCTGAACATAGAAGTAGGCCTGTTCGATGCCGCTGGGCGAGACGTGCCGGGCCCACTCGGCGCTGTCCAGCGTCAGGCGGGCGAGCGCCTGGCGCGAGGCCAGGGGCACCAGGTGAAACGCCAGGCCACAGGAGGCCTGCACCGGATCACTGGCGATCTCGTCAAGTTCAAGCCCGGCAAGTCCCGCGGCGGCGGCATGCCCCAGGGAACTCGCCCCGACCTCGACGGGCTGCGCGGCACGAAAGCGGGCCAGAGGCCCTTCGAAGGTGACCGCCAGCGCCCCGGCGGGCACCTGCAGGATCAGCGGTTTCTCGGCGCTGATCTGACTGGCGTCAACCAGTCCCTGAGCCGCCAATAGCTGGGCCGCGCCCACGGTCGGATGACCGGCGAAGGGCAGCTCACGCTCGCGGGTAAAAATCCGCATCGAAAAGCGATGCTCGCCTTGGGCCCGCCCGACGAACACGGTCTCGGCCAGGTTCAACTCACAGGCCAGGGCCTGCATGCGTTCGGTCTCCATGCCATCGGCGTCGAGAAATACCGCCAGCTGGTTGCCAGCCAAGGGCGTAGCGGTAAACACGTCCAGCAGGTAGTAGCGCTTGAGCGAGGGCAGCATGGTGACTCCGAGTCAAAGATACGACACACAGATAACGCCGAGGGAAGGACCGGGCAAGAAAGCACCGGACAGCTTCTTGCGCGTCACAGCCATCGGCAACGACTTTCAGCATAGAGGCACAGGCCAACCCGACGCCATCACCGGCACCCCGCGAGGTGTTTTCAGCAAAGCGTCGGGCGCACGGCTAGTCGTCGCGACGGCGCAAGCTGCGCCAGCCGTGGCGCAACTGCTGCCGGTGCAAGCCGATATCCTTGAGCAAATGATCATCCATTTCGGCGAGGTGATGCCAGTCGCAGCGATAGCGACGCCGGCGACGACAGGCGCGGAGTGCTCGGGCAGCAATACGACGAAGAAGGCGTGGCATGACGAACTCCTCACAGGATTGAGCGAGGAGACCAGCATCGCGCCAAGCACAAATACGATACAGATTCAGAAACCGAGATTTTATGCGGTACAGTGGCAAGCCATGGCTCTCTGTACCGCTACCACGGCGAGCCAACTGTTCCTCCCACATCGGAAGCCCCACCATGACCCGGGAAAAACGCTACGAACGGCTGAAGGACCTACTCGCCGCGCGCATCGCCCAGGGCGTCTACCGCCCCGGCGACCGCCTGCCCTCGGTGCGCCAGTGGTGTCGTGAGCAAGGCGTTAGCATGACCACTGCCCAGGCGAGCTTCGCGGCGCTGGAGGCCGATGGCCTGATCGAAGCGCGGCCTCGTTCCGGCTACTTTGTCGCCGAGGCCAGAGCCGCCGCGCCAGCGCCGCGGGTCTCTCGCCCCGAGCAGCGACCGGTTCGGGTCTCACGCTGGGAGCAGGTGCAGTCGCTGGTCGTCGGCGGCGCCTCACACCATGTCATCGCCCACGGCATGCCGGACCTGCGCGCCCCGACCCTGCGCCCGCTCAGGCGCCTGCTGGCCACTCACCAGCGCGACTCGGCGTCGGCCACCTTTGGCTATGACCGCCTGGCGGGGGACCCCGCCCTGCGCCAGCAGATCACTCACCTGATGAGCCAGGGCGGCGCCCTGCGCCAGGCCGACGACGTGATCGTCACCACCGGCGCCCAGGAGGCGCTGGCCATCGCATTGCGCATCCTGTGTCAGCCCGGCGATGTCATCGCGGTGGACTCTCCGGCCTTCTACGGCGCCATGCAGATGCTGGAGGCCCGCGGACTCCAGGCGCTGGAGATTCCCACCGACGCCCAGCGAGGCATCAGCCTGGAGGCACTGGAGCTGGCGCTGGAGCGCTGGCCGGTGAAGGCCATTCTGATCACGCCCACCTGCAACAACCCCCTCGGCTACAGCATGCCCGAGGAGCGCAAGCGGGCCTTGCTGGCCCTGGCCCGGCGCCATGACGTGGCAATCATCGAAGACGACGTCTACGGCGACCTGGCCTACGACGCCCCGCGACCGAGACTGCTGGCGAGCGAGGACAGCGACGGACGAGTGCTGACCTGCAGCAGCTTCTCGAAGACCCTGTTGCCGGGCCTGCGTCTGGGGTGGCTGGCGCCGGGACGCTATCGCGACCGCGCGCTGCACGAGAAGTACGTGTCGACCGGCTGCAGCGCCACCCTGGCCCAGGCCGCGGTGGCCGAGTTCATCGTCCGCGGCCACCATGCCCGCCACCTGGCGGCCATGCGTCGCCAGTATCGTCGCCAGGCCGGGCACATGCGGTGCTGGGTGCAGCAGGCGTTTCCCCCCGGCACCCGGGTCAGCGACCCCCGCGGCGGCTTCATGCTGTGGGTAGAATTGCCCGAGGCGTTCGACAGCCTGGCGCTCAACGCGCACCTGCAGGAGCATGGCCTCGGCGTCGCCCCCGGTCCGCTGTTCTCGGCGAGCGGCAAGTACGGCCATTGCCTGCGGCTCAACTTTTCAAGCCCGATGAGCGATAGCATCGAAACGGCGGTACGCACCATCGGCCGGCTCGCCGGCGAGCAGCTTCAACGCCGCGAACCACGGGCGTCGACGCCCGCTTGAAGAGCCCTCGGCAGCGCCGTGACAACGCCGTGGCAGCGCCGTGACAACGCCGTGGCAGCGCCGTGACAACGCCGTGGCAGCGCCGTGACACCGCCCGCCAGGACAACTGGCCACAGGCGAGCGAGCATTTTCGGGCTGATCCCGATGTGCCGCAGCGTTACACTAGCGCCCGAACCCGCGCGCTCGCTGGCGCGCCAATCTTCGCCCGTATTCATTGCCGAGGCCGCCGTGATGTCCCACCTGCTCTCCATCGACTCCCTGTCCCGCGATGACATCGACCACCTGATGCGCGTCGCCGCGCAGATGGAGCCCATCGCCCAGCGGCGCAAGATCACGCGGGTGCTGGAAGGCGCGGTGCTCGGCAATCTGTTCTTCGAGGCCAGCACCCGTACCCGGGTCAGCTTCCACACCGCCTTCTCGCGACTCGGCGGCAGCGTCTGCGACACCACCGGCTTCACCTTTTCCTCCATGGCCAAGGGCGAGTCGATCTACGACACCAGCCGGGTCATGGCCGGCTACTGCGACGCCATCGTCATGCGCCACCCCGACCAGGGCTCGGTGGCGGAGTTCGCCAGCGCCACCCAGGTGCCGGTGATCAACGCCGGCGACGGCCCCGGGGAGCACCCGAGCCAGGCGCTGCTGGACTTCTATACCATCGACAAGGAGTTCACCCGCCAGGGCAAGTCCCTCAATGGCGCCCATGTGCTGATGACCGGTGATCTGAAGTTTGGCCGCACCGTGCACTCGTTGATCAAGCTGCTGTCGCTCTACGCCCCGATGCGCGTCACCCTGGTGGCGCCCCCCGGGCTCGAGATGCCGGCCCACCTGATCGAACGCGTCAGCCGCCAGGGACTCGACGTCCAGGTACGTGAAAGCCTCGCCGGCGACTTCTCCGACGTCGACGTGGTCTACACCACCCGGATTCAAAAGGAACGCTTCACCGCGGAAATGAGCGAGGGCTTCAACCTGTCGCGAGACTTCACCGTCCATCGCGCCTTCATGGACAGCCGCTGCAACCCTTCGACCATCATCATGCACCCGCTGCCCCGAGACAGCCGCCCCGAGGCCAACGACCTGGACGTGGACTTGAACGGTGATCCGCGACTCGCCATCTTCCGCCAGACCGACAACGGCATCCCGGTGCGCATGGCGATCTTCGCCACCCTGCTCAAGGTCGAGGACCTGATCGCCAAGGACCTGCGCGACGTGCCCTGGTTCGTGCCTGCGAAGGTCGGCGTGGACGACGCGGTGTTCTAAGACTCGCGGCATCCGTCTCCCGCAACACGACAGCGCCCGGTACCGAAAAAACCTCGGTGCCGGGCGCTGTGGTTATACGGGAGGTAGCGGCGCTGAAGCGACGAGCGGGCTAACGCGAGGGCAGGCCCTCGCGCTGGGCGAACCAGCCTTCGAGAATCAGCACCGCGGCGATACCATCGACGCTCTGCTGGCGGTAGTTGCCGGCATGGCCCTGGTCCCGGGCGATGGTCTTGGCCTCGCGGGTGGTGCCGCGCTCATCGAACATCTCGCAGACGACCCCGTAACGACCGAACAGGCGGTTGCCGAACTTGCGCGCCCGGGTGCTCATCTCGCTCTCGCTGCCGTCCATGTTTAGCGGCAGGCCGACCACGAACAGGTCCGGGCGCCACTCCTCGACCAGCGCCGAGATCACTCGCCAGTCGGGAATGCCGTCCCGGGCGGCCAACGGCTCGAGTTCGCGAGCGCTGGCCAGCAGTTCATTGCCCACCGAGACGCCGATGCGTTTGGTGCCAAAATCAAAGGCCAGGATTAACCGCGAGCCCGGCGCTGTCTTCGTCGCTGCCATCAGCCGTGTCCGGCCTCGCGGGTCATCAGGTTCAGGTCGACCCCGAGAATGCCGGCACTGGCCGACAGGCGCTGCTCCGGGGGGACGTCGAACAGCACGTTGGAGCGTCCTTCGACGGTCAGCCAGGCGTTGTCGAGCAGCTCGCTTTCGAGCTGACCCGACTCCCAGCCGGCACAGCCGAGGCACACCAGGAACTCGTCCGGACCATTGCCGGCAGCGAGGGCCTGCAGCACATCCATGGAGGTGGTCAGGGCAATATCGTCGGTCACCTGGATGCTCGAATCCCACACCTCGGCGTCGCCGCGATGCAGGATAAATCCGCGATCCTTGTGCACCGGACCGCCGTAGTACACCGGTGCGTTGCGATTGGGCCCGTCGATGGCCTCGAGTTCGAGCTGTTCGAACAACGCATCGAGCGTCAACTCGGTGGGCTTGTTGACGATGACACCCATGGTGCCGTTGTCGTCATGGTCACACAGATAGCTCAAGGACCCGGCGAAGTTCGGATCCTCGAGGTGCGGCATCGCCATCAAGAAATGGTTCTTCAAACTTTCCATGGGACTCCTGGGCGGTAGCAAACGCCAAGATGATTCGTTACCGGACACGGGCGGTACGGCCGTGAGGCCATCGCCAGGGCGGCGCCAGGGCGTCTCCTGAACACCTCGAGACAACCCCGACGCCGCCCCCGGCGGGATGACGCTAGTGTAACACCGAGGGCGCTGGTCCTCAGCGGCCGGCGAGCCGACGCTCGACGGCGTCCATCAACTGTCCGGCGATGTCGGTGCCGCGCTGGTCGTCGATCTCGCGCACGCAGGTGGGGCTCGTGACGTTGATCTCGGTGATGTAGTCACCGATAACATCGAGGCCGACGAACATCAGGCCCTTGTCCTTCACCATCGGCTTGACCTGCTCGACCAGCCAATAGTCGCGGTCGGTCAATTCACGGCTGACGCCGCGCCCACCGGCGGCCAGATTGCCGCGTGTCTCGCCGGCGGAAGGGATCCGCGCCAGACCAAAGGGCACCGGCTCGCCATCGACCAGCAGGATGCGGGTATCGCCGTCCTTGATCTCCGGCAGATAGCGCTGAACCATGATCTGGCGCTGGCCGCGTTCGGTCAGGGTCTCGATGACCGCGCCGAGATTGCGGCCCTCGGGCCCGACATGAAAGATGCCGCTGCCGCCCATGCCATCCAGCGGCTTGAGGATGATATCGCCGTGCTCGACCTGGAAGGCGCGAATCTCGGCGTCCCGGCAGGACACCAGCGTCGGGGCGCAGCACTGCGGGAACTGCTGGGCGAAGAGTTTTTCATTGCACTCGAACAGCGCCCGGGTCGGATTGACCACCAGCACGCCCTCCCGCTCGGCGAAGCCCAACAGGTGCACGGCATTGAGGAAGTGGCCATCCACCGGCGGGTCCTTGCGCATCAGGATCACATCGAGCTCGGCGAGCGGGCGAGCCTCGCTGTCGCCCAGATCGAACCAGTGGTCTGGATCGCGGTGGACGGTCAACGCGCGCTGGCGGGCGTAGGCCTTGCCATCGCGCAGGAACAGGTCTTCCTGCTCCATGTAGGAAAGCTGCCAGCCGCGATCCTGGGCCGACCACAGCATGGCAAGACTGGTGTCCTTCTTGTAGGCCAGCTCGGCGATGGGGTCCATCACCACGCCGACCCGGAGGGGGCGATTGCTCATCGAGGCGTCGTCCGCAGTGTCAAATGATGACGCCAGTATGCCCGAGGGCAACCCGGGCCACCAAGGCCACTAGTCGGCGCCGCCGGTTTGGGCAGCCCCCTCACGCGGCGCCAGACGGATACCGGCCTCTTCGATGACGATCAGGCGGCGCTTGTAGAGCCGGCCAATGGCCTGCTTGAAGGCGTTTTTGCTGACCTTGAGCCGCGCCTTGATCTCGGGTGCCGGGCTCTTGTCGGACAGCCCCAGGTAGCCGCCGGACTCGCGCAGCGCCTTGAGCACCTGCTCGCCAACGACATCGAGCTTGGCCTCGCCTGGCGGCAACAATGACAGGTCGAGGCGGCCGTCCTCACGTACCCGCTTCACATAGCCCGTCAGGCGCTGGCCACGGCGCAGCGGGCGGCTCAGGTCATCGTGGTACAACAGCCCCCAGCAGCGACTGTCGACCACCGCCTTGATGCCAAGATCCGTGGTCTCGCTGATCACCAGGGCCACTTCATCGCCGGCGCGATGCTCGTCGCTGGTGTCGGCGAGAAACCGCTCCAGGCGCTGAGAGGCCACCGGCCGGCCTTCACGATCCTCGGTGATCATGACCAGCACCCGACGCCCCTCGACGGGACGCAGGCGCTGTTCGCCATAGGGCAGCAGCAGGTCGCGGGGGTGTCCCCAGTCGAGAAAGGCCCCGGTGTCATTGACCGTGACCACGGTCAGATCGGCCACGTCACCGACATTGGCCACGGGTGACGCGTGGCGGCGCGGACTGGCCGAACGCCGGTCGGCGCCCTGAGGGCCTCGGCGATCACGGGAGGGCGGCGGGCCACTGCGGCGGCGAGTATCGGACATGGTCGGCTCCCGGTAGGAAAGGCGCCCATTATGGCGCCGCCGGGCGGGGGAAGAAACCGCCTTGGTGAACACGCCACCCGAGCCACCCTCGTCCGACGTCAGCCAGGCTGCAGCCGAGTGCATCGCAGCGCCTCTGAGCGCTCAGCCCCAAAGGCCATGGCAGCACCGTGGTAGCCCCCTGGCCACCATCAGGCGCTAGGCGCCAAAGGCCGGACGAAACGTCACTTCGCCACCCTCAGGCTCGGCGCCGAAGGCGAGCCATTGAACGTAGGCCGGAGGCAGGTCCCCATAGCGCAGCCGGCCATCACCGACGAAGCCGAACCGGTGGTAAAACGCTGGGTCTCCGACCAACACGCACCCTTTCGCCGCCAGGGATTCGAGCCGCGCGATTCCTGCCTCGATCAACAGACGGCCAACCCCTCGACGCTGCCGCTCGGGACTCACGGCAACCGGCCCCAGCCCATACCAGCTGTCCTTCTCCTGGCCGACCGTGACCGGCGAAAACGCGATGTGGCCGACGATCTGAGAGCCCTCCGTGGCGACCAGAGACACGGCGAGATCGCCGTCCGCACGCAAGCCGGCAATGATCGAAGCCTCGGCTCCGTCGCTGTAGGGCACCGCTGCGAACGCCGCCGTCGTGACGTCCGAGATCGCCGGTTCATCGCCCGGCATCTCGTGTCGGATCCGTACTGTCACCGGGTCACCTCCGTCAGACCGTCGAGTCAGGCTACTTAGGCCCCGCACGGCCCAATCGTCGATGGTTCGACGCCGTCTTGCGACTCAGCGGACGCATGGCCGCACCGAGCACCTGATCCGGGCTTTTGCCGCTTATCACAGCGCGCTGGGTGGCCATCATCGACTGGGCGAAGGCGGTCATCTTCTCGCTGACCATGCGCACGTTCTCGTTGGGGGCAACGGACCAGGCGCCTTGCATGCCCATCAAACGCATCGCGATGACCATCTGCGTCTCGACCATCATCCGCGTCAGGTTCATCCCCATCATCCAATAGCCAACCGGAGTTCCGAAGTTGGCCGTGCGGCGTCGCGCCATGGTCAGATTCCTTGCATCAAGAGGCGAAGGTGCCTCTTCGAGCTTAGCAGGCCAATGGCGTGGCGCCGGTTTTTCCCAAGCCGTCCTTCCTGTACGGCACGAATGGGCAGCTCATCACCGCTGGCTGCGATCTTGTCGACCCGGGCCTCGACAACGCCGAGGCGTGCCAGTGGACGCTATCGTGACCCTGTATGAGCGGCCGCTGGACCCGAGCGTCAAGCACCAATGCCGTCTACCGGCAAGCGATAGCAGCGCGCCGCATTGTCATGCAGGATCGCCTGGCGGGCTTGGGGTGCGGCGTCCGCGATGGCCTCTTCCACCATGCATAGCCATTCGCCGTAGCTGGCGTTGAGCCCTGTCACCGGGAAGTTGCTGGCGAACAGACAGCGCGACGGGTCGAAGATGCCGATCGCCTCGCTCAGCACCTCGATGTTCTGCGCCCTGTCCCAGGCCGCCATGGGGCTACCTAGCTCCGACAGCTTGACGACCACCCTGGGATTTTCAGCCAGTCGACACATGCCCCGGCGCCACAGCGCCAACCCGGCCGCGCTGCGGTCCCAGGGCAGCCCCGTGTGGTTGAGGATGACGTCGAGCCCGGGTACCGCCTCCAGGGCCTCGGCAGCGTCTTCCAGATGCCAGGCGGGCACGCGCAGGTCCCAGGATAGCTCGCGCTCGGCCAGCAGATGCAGGCCTCGGGTCCAGGTGGGGTCCTGCAGCGTGCCGGGCTGGCCATGAAGGTCAGCACATTGCTGGGCGTGTCGTACGGTACGCGGCTTGGCCCGTACGCCGCGAAACAGTGCCGAGCGCATCTGACGTTCCAGTTGGGCCTCACAGTCGGGGGTGCCGAAAGCGGCCCAGCCGACCAGCGCCGTCGGCAGCCCGTGGGCCGCCGAGTGGGCCGTCAACCAGTCGGACTCGACTTCTGGCGCCGCGCGCGCCGCTTCGGCTTCGCAGTGCACACTGCCCGCCAGCCGATAGCCTGCTGGCACCAGGGCCTTGAGGTCGGTCGCCAGAAACGGGCGCCGAAAAGCCGAGTAGTCGCCGAGAAAGAAGTCCTCAAGGATCTCGTCCTCGAGCCAGGGGTAGTGCACGCTGCCATCCAGCGCCCAGAGGTGGTGGTGACAGTCGATCAGCGCTTGTGGTTGTTCCATCGGTTGCCTCGCAATAGCAGTCGGTGCGGGCCCCCGCGTGGGGGCCAGGGGTCAGGAGCCCACCATCCAGTACAGCGGTGCGGTGATGATCTGGGGGAAGGCCACGAACAGCAGCAGGATCACCACGTAGGCCAAGGCGAAGGGCATGACACCCGCTACCGCCTTTTCGAACTTGAGCTGGCCGACACTGGTGATGACGTTGAGCACGTTGCCCACCGGCGGCGTGATCAGCCCGATGGCGCAGTTGAGCACAAACATGATGCCGAAATAGACAGGGTCGATCCCTGCCATCTTGACGATAGGCATCAGGATAGGGGTCAACACCAGAATGGTCGGCGTCAGATCCATCACCATGCCGACGACCAGCACCACCGCCATGATCGCCAGCATCAGCAAGCGCGGATCATCGGCCAGCGGCGCCAGCAGATCGGCCACCATCAGCGGCAGTTGGGCGATGCTGATCAGCCAAGACGCCACCGTTGCCGCGGCGATCAGGAACATCACCACCGCGGTGCTGCGTGCCGCCTGGACCAACACCTGATAAAGCTGCGCCAGGCTAAGTTCACGATAGACCAGGGTAGAGACGATAATGGCGTAGACGGCGGCGACCACGCCGGCCTCGGTGGGCGTGAAGATACCGGTCTTGATACCGCCGATGATGATCACCGGCAACATGATCGCCCAGAAGCTCTGGCGCAGGGCCTTAAGACGCTCGCCGCTCGTGGCCTTCTTGGCAACTACCAGGTCTTCCTTACGCGTCATGAATAGCCACATCACCACCAGCGTCACGCCCATGATCAAGCCCGGCACGATCCCCGCGAGAAACAGCTTGGTGATCGAGATACTCCCAGCCACGCCGATGATGATCAGCGGAATCGAGGGCGGAATGATCGGCGCAATGATGCCACCGGCTGCCATCAGCCCCGACGAGCGCCCTAGCGGATAGCCGGCCTCTCGCATCATCGGCAGCAGCATGCTGGCAAGCGCCGCGGTATCGGCCACCGCCGAGCCCGACAGGCTGGCCATGACGATGGCGGCGAAGATGGCGACGAAGCCAAGCCCTCCCTTGCGATGCCCGACCATGCTCATGGCCAGCACCACGATACGCTTGGACAGTCCGCCACGGGACATCACCTCGCCCGCCACCAGGAAGAACGGAATGGCCAGCAAGGTATAGCTGTCTGCGCCGTTGACCAGGTTCTGGGCCAGGATCTGAGAGTCGAACAGGTCCAGGTGCAGCATCAGCACCACGGCGCTGACCAACAGGGCGAAAGCGATCGGCAGGCTCAGGCCGATGGACGCCAGCAACGACGCCAGAAACAGACCAATCGTCATGGCAGCACCTCCACTGTCGGAGTGACCGTCAGCGCCCGTGGCGACACTAGCCGCAGCACCAGCACCAGCGACATCAGCACACCGGCCACCAGACCCGCCAGGTAGAAGACTCCCACCGGAATACCGCTGATCGGCGACAGGTTTTGCCAGTTCAGAACCGTCTGGGCGTAGCTACCCTTGAGCAGCATCAGGCAACACCCCAGCATGGTCAGCGTGACCAGGCGGCCGATCAGAGCCTGCACCGGCGCCGGCATACGATCGGTGAAGGTAGTGACGCTTAGGTGCTCATGGCGCAGCAGACACACCACGGCACCAAGAAATGTCACCCAGACAAACAGGAAGCGAGACAACTCCACGCTGACCGAGATACCGCTGTTGAAGCCATAGCGCAGCACCACATTGGTAAACACCAGCGCGTTCATGGCCACCAGAGCCACGACCATCAGCGCATTGAGCAACGTCTCCAGCACCAGGGCCACGCGGTCGAGCGTCGTCGGAACCCAGTCTGGCGCCTCCGAAGTCGGTACCGTGGAGGCCTGTGTTTGCGCCGTCTTCGAGGCATCGATGGCCTCGGTCGTTGGCCGTTGAGGCGAATGGGGCATGGCAAGAATCCTCTCTCGCTCACCGCGGCGCCGAATGCATCGACGCCGCGGATCGGGTGAATCACCAGGGGCTCGGCACCACCGACTGAGGGTTAGCGCGCGTCTGACAGCGCCAGCTCGAAGCTGGCGACGAAGTCCGCGTCCAGTGCCGAGCGATGTGCTTCGATCACCGGAGCCAAGCGCTCGCGCATGCGCTGACGCTCCTCCGGCGCCACACTGTTGACCTCCATCTTGTCTTCAAGCCCGGCCAGCAGGCTGTCATTGAGCTCGCGGCTGGCCTCGCGCTGATACAGCGTCGCCTCACGGGCTGCCTCTCTCACCGCATCACGCTGGTCAGGATCCAGACGCTGGATAAATTTCCGCGAAGCGATGAGCACCTGGGCGTCGTAGGCATGGGCGGTCTGGGATAGGTAACGCTGCACCTCGAAGAACCGCTTGGAGTCGATCACGGTGTAGGGGTTTTCCTGGCCATCCACTGTGCGCGTCTCCAGCGCCGTGAACAGCTCGTTCACCGGCATGGGAATGGCATTAGCCTCGAGGCCATTAAACATGTCGATGTACAGCTCGTTCTGCATGGTGCGGATCTTGAGCCCTTCGATGTCTTCCACGCTGGTCACCGGGCGGCGACTATTGGTGATATGACGGAACCCGTTCTCCCAAAATTCGAGACCATCGAGGCCCTTGTCGTCGAGGCTAGCCAGCAGGGCTTGTCCCGCCGGTCCATCCAGCACGGCATCGGCATGAGCGCTGTCATCGAACATAAACGGCAGGCTGATGATGCTGAAGTCGGGGTTGAGGCTAGCCAGGGTCGCGGTGGAGGGTGCGGTGAAATCGAGGGTGCCCGCCTGCAGCATCGAGGTCATGTTGACGTCATTACCGAGGATGCCATTGGCGAACACCTGCACCGTCACCTCCCCCCCGGTTTTCTCGGCGACGAGTTCGGCGAACTTGTTGGCGCCGAGGGTCTGGGGGTGGGTATCGGGCAAACTAGTGCCCATACGCGCCTTGACCTCGGCCTGGGCCGTACCGACAACAAGACCAGAACTCAGGCCGATACCGACGCCGAAACAGGCCAGCAGGGCACGAGAGCGAAACCATCGAGATACGAGTTTCATCAGAGTAATCCTTTGTTTTATTTGTGTTTTAAAGATCCTGAGGAGGAGGCGTCACCTGTCATTTTAAAGAGGCATCACCTGCCATTTTAAAGAGGCGTCACCTGCCATTTTAAAGAGGCGTCACCTGCCGTTCTGCGGCCCCCTGCCAAGAGCGACCCTCATCTTGCCGATCATGGTTCAAGGGCCTGCGAAGCATCACTCGGCAACAGGCCATAGCAGCGCACAGCGTTGTCACAGAACAACGCCAAACGCTCTCGCGGCGACAAGCCGGCGCTGAGGGTCTTGAACGCCGTCCACAGCTCGTCGAGGTCCGTGACCAGGCTGTCGACCGGGAAGTTGCTGGCGAACATGCAGCGCTCCGGCCCCATCAGCTCGACAGCCGTCGCGATCAGCTCGCGGTTGTCCTCGATGCGCCAAGGCACCCCGGGCAGGCCGATACCCGACAGCTTGAGCATCACCTGGGGGAACCTTGCCACTTCGCCAAGAGCCCTGCGCCACCCGGCCAGCGTTGCCCGATCGCGGTCACCGGGTACGCCGGCGTGGTTGATCACCACGGCGACACGAGGATGTGCCTCGAGCAAGGGCACAAGCTCGTGCAGGTGCCACCACGGCACCTGCAGTTCAAAGATCAAGCCTTGCCGCTCCAGCGCCTCGACGCCACGCCAGTAGTTCGGACAGGTCAGAGAGCCGGCCAGTCCGTGGTCCGGCCGATAGTCCTCGCGAGCAAGGCTTGCTGGCTTGTGGCGCACGCCCCGAACCCGTGACCAAGAGGCAAGCCTGGCCAGTTGTTCATCGACATCATCGTGGTCGAGCCAAGCCTGGGCGATCATCGCGTTCGGCCAACCACTGGTCGTCGCCAGCTCGTGAATCCAGGCCGCTTCATCTTCTGCGCCCTCGCCATGCCACTCGGCCTCCATGTAGACGCAACCGACGACTCGATGCTCAGCGGTGCACAGCGCCCGGTAGTCGCCGGGCAGGAAGGGCCGGCGGATGGCGCTGTAATCGCCATAGCGAAAGGCAATCATCGGCTCGTCGCACAGCCACGGGTGGTAGTTGCACGTCGGGTCCCAGAAGTGCAGATGGGCATCGATGATCGGCAGATCGCGATCGTCACTGCTATCGAGAAAGCGCTGACGCAGCGACTCCAGCACGCAGCCAAGCCCATCTGACGAAGTTGACGTATACGGCATGCTCAATCTCCCGGCGAGGAGGCGAAGGAGGCGACGCTCATTCGGCAGACGGTCTTGCCGCTTCGATGGCATCGATCAGCTCACTGCCATACTGCTCGGTAAAAGACGCAAGCACGGGGCCGGAAACCACCTCCCGCATCGACTCGCGGTCCGGCGACTCGACGATCTGCATGCCCTGCTCCTTGAGAAAGCCGAGGTCTCCGGCCAGGCGTTCGGCAAGCAGTTCTCGCTCGAAGCGTGCCGCCTCCCGGGCCTCATCGACCAACAGTTGCTGGTGCTCGGCCGAGAGTCCCTCGAATTTGGCCTGATTCATCACCAACGGTGCTGCCGTGTAGGCGTGGGCGGTCAACGACAGGTAGTCCTGGACGTCATAGAAGGCCGCCGAGCGAATCAGGCTGACCGGATTCTCCTGGCCATCTACGGTGCGGGTCTCGAGCGCAGTGAAGAGCTCAGTGAACGGCATGGGTGTGGGGTTGGCCCCGAGTGCCTGGAAGGCCGCGATATGCGCCGGGTTCGGCGTAGTGCGTAGTTTCAGGCCTTCGATATCGCTTGCGGTTTCGACCGCTCGCCGCGAGTTGGTCAGGTTGCGAAAGCCGATTTCCCAGAACGCCAGCCCCTTGAGGTCGTGCTGGCCGAGCATGTCCAGCAGCGACTGTCCGACGTCGCCATCGAGTGCCGCGTAGGCGTGTTCATAATCATCGAACAAGAATGGGAGATCGAGCACGTTGAGCTCACCGACCAGGCCCGTGTAGTAGGGGTTGCCGGTCAGAGCGATATCGATGGTACCACTACGCACCCCCGAGACGATGGCGGTATCGCTACCGAGTTGGCCGCTCGGAAAGAGGCGCACCTTGATCTCGCCATTGCTGCCGGCCTCGACGCGCTCGGCGAAGTGCTCGGCAGCCTTATGTTGGGCATCCTCCACCGGATGGGTATGAGCGAAGGTCAACTGGGTCGCCGCCGACGCTGACCACGGAGCAAGCAGCAGCATGGCGCCGAGGGCCATCCCCTGCGGAATACCGGCGATGGCCCGGGAGCGTGCCGTGGCGGCGCGGCCAATCGAACAGACAGTTGAGCGGACATAGGGGCTTATCATTATTTTTTCCTCTAGCGGAAGTAGCCATGCCCTGCTCTTCCCGAGCCGGGCAAGGCGGACCTGGCGATCAGATCGCCGTGACCCGACACTCGTCGGAGCCTGCACCCTCTTCCTGAGTCAGCGGATTGCGCAGTGCGCGGCCGAAGGCCGGTAATTCGATCTCGAAGCGATCGCCCTCTTCCACCCGAATGCCATCGGCGAAGCTCAAGGTGGCGGTGCCGAAGAAGTGCACGTGGACGTCGCCGGGGCGACGGAAGCCCGCGTACTTGAAGTGGTGGTGCTCGAGGTTGGCGATGCTGTGGGACATGTTCGCTTCGCCGGTCAAAAACGCCTTTTCCCAGCGCGTCTCGCCCTGGCGGGTAATGCGGCTCACGCCTTCCAGGTGATCGGGCAGTTCTCCGATGACGAGTTCGGGACCGAAGCTGCAGGGCCTCAACTTGGAGTGGGCCAGCCACAGATAGTTATGGCGCTCGGTCACGTGGTCCGAGAATTCGTTGCCGATGGCGAAACCGACCCGCCATGGCCGACCGTCCTGGCCGATCAGGTAGAGTCCGACCAGCTCCGGCTCTTCCCCGGCATCCTCGGCAAAGGACGGCGACGACAGCGGCGACTCCGGCGCCACCACCCAGCTGCCATCGCCCTTGTAGAACCATTCCGGCTGGGTGCCGATACCACCGTCCTCGGGCTTGCCGCCCTCCACGCCGAGCCGAAACATGCGCATCGAGTCGGTGAGTTCCTGCTCGTCGCTGTCTTCTAGCTTGGCGTGCATGGCGCTACGGGCGTCGGCGCTGCCCAGATGGGTCAGGCCGGTGCCGGTGATCAGACAATGGGCCGCGTCGGGGTGGGTCAGCGGCGGTAACAGGCGCTGCTCGTCGACCAGCGGCTGATAATCGATCAGCTCGTCATCGAGTCGCATCTCGATAACCGCCGCGAGCGACTGGTCGCTGTCGATGGCGATCTGGGCAAGCGCATAGAGGCCGCCCTCGACGCGGATCGGGCGCACGGTATCGTGGCCTTCGACCAGGGCCACCCGCAGCATGCCCTCGTGCAAATACTGAATCACGCGCATGGCGATCTCACTCGATGATGGTGAACTGGTCGAAATAGGCGTCGTTGAGTTCCAACCCTAGCCCCGGCTGATCATCGTCCAGGTCGAGGAAGCCATCGACCGGCTCGGGATCTCCCTTGAACAGGTAATAGAACAGCTCGTTGCCGATTTCGACGTCGTGAACCGGGAAGAACTCCGCCATCGGCGAGGCCAGCGTCGACATGGTCAGGTGATAGTTGTGCATCTGTCCGGCGTGGGGAATCACCGGCACGCTGAAGGACTCGGCGATGGCGTTGATCTTGCGCGCGGCCGTGATGCCGCCGACCCGGTTGGTGTCGTACTGCACCACCGACACCGCACGCTTCTCGAGCAGCTGGCGAAAGCCATAGTGGGTGAACTCGTGTTCACCGCCGGAGATCGGGATGCTGGTCAACGCATTGAGCTCGGCGTAGCCATCGATGTCATCGGCCAGTACCGGCTCTTCGAGCCAGCGCGGCTCGAAGCGCTCGAGCTTTGGCAAGATGCGCTTGGTGTACTCCAGGTTCCAGCCCATGTAGCACTCGAGCATCAGGTCGATATCCTCGCCGATGACTTCGCGTACCGCGGCGACGCTATCAAGATTCTTGCGCACGCCGTCGGGGCCATCCTTGGGACCGTAGCCGAAGCGCATCTTCATCGCCTTGAAGCCCTGGTCGAGATAGGACTGGGCCTCGCGCTGCATCTCGCCAAGGTCGGTGCGGTAGAGCTTGGACGCGTAGCAGGGAATCTTCTCCTTGGTACGCCCGCCGAGCAGCTTGAAGACCGGCTTGCCGACGGCCTTGCCCATCAGATCCCAGATCGCGATATCGACGCCGGAGATCGCCGCCATGCCGATGCCCTTGCGGCCCCAGGCGTGGGTCGAGCGGTACATGCGCTGCCACAGATACTCGTAGTCGAAGGGGTCCTGCCCCATCACCAGTGGCGCCAGATACTGATCGATAATGGCCTTGGCGATGCGCGGGGCCAGCGCCACGTTGCCCAGTCCAACGAGGCCGGTGTCGGTCTCCACCTCGACCGTGGTCCAGCCATGAAAGCGAAAGGTGCCCATGGAGTCGCCCTTGTCCCACAGCTCATCCATGGCGTTGGCGCAAAAATGCGCCTGCGGCGCCACGGTGTGGCCGTTCCACTCGAATACGCGGGTGCGAACCTTGGTGATCTTCATCGTGTCAGTTTCCTAAAGGTCGTTATCGTTATTCGCCTATCGGCCGGGCGCGCTCGTCGAGCACGCGGTATGGAGGCCCATTTACTGCGAACACATGGCCTTGACCAGGTTGAAGGCGTTGCGCGTCGGGGGCAGGTTGGCCTTGCCCTGACCGGCGATATCGAAGGCGGTACCGTGGGCCGGGGAGCCCACCGGCATCGGCAGGCCGCCGAGGATGGTCACGCCGCGATCGAAGCCGAGCATCTTGATGGCGATCTGGCCCTGGTCGTGGAACATCGTGACCACGGCGTCGAGCTCACCGTCGCGGGCCTTGAGGAAGATGGTATCGGCAGGATAGGGGCCGACGATGGGATAGCCCTGAGCCCGGCATTTTTCCACCGCAGGAGCGATGATCTCGACTTCCTCGCGACCACAGGTGCCGCCTTCTCCCGCGTGGGGGTTGAAGCCCGCCACCCCGACCCGAGGCTCGGCGAAACCGGCCTTCTTCAGGGTGTCGTAGATCAGGCTGGCGGCGGCAATGATGCGCTCTTCCGTCACGTAGCTGTGGGCGTCCTTGAGCGGAATATGCGATGAGATTCGCGACGTCCACAGAGTGCCAAGGGTGTTGAATTCACTGAAAAATGTCGTCACTCCCAGTTTCTCGACGAACCAGTGCAGTTCGTCCTCGTGGCCCAGTCCGCCGAGCTTCATGGCGTACTTGTTGAGCGGAGCGAAGCAGATGCCGTCGACCTCGCCAGCCTTGTTGGCCTCGATGCAGCGGCCGAGCACCGCCAGCACCGAGGCACCACCGGCGGCGTTGGCCTCGGCGTAGCGCACCTGATCGGGGGACACGGTGTCCATTGCCAGAAACACCGGGCAGTCATGCTGGCGAGCCTCGCTGAAGCTTGCCACCTCGGGCAGCTCGAGGGAGGTCCCCGCCACGCGCTGGCCCTCGTCCCACAGCCAGCGATCACCGATCAGCACGGTATGGGTGTCCTTGACGGCGTCGTTCTCGGCCAAGAGCTTGGCGACGAGTTCCGGACCGATGCCGGCGGGATCCCCGAGGGTCAGGGCGATAACGGGACGATTAGCACTCATGTTCGATTCCTTACGTAATGGTTTGAATCAGCCGTAGAAGACATTGACGAGGCTCATCGGGATCGCCGGGACGTAGGTCACCAGCATCAGCACCACAAAGAGCACGAAGATCATCGGTAGATTGACCTTGGTGGTCGCCCACATGTCGGTCTTGGCGATAGAGCAGGACGTCGCCAGCACCGAGGCCACCGGCGGGGTCTGCTGACCGATAGCGAGATTCAGGGTCAGGATCAGGCCGAAGTGAATCGGATCGATGCCGATCTGCTGGACCAGCGGCATGACGATGGGAACCACCAGAATGATCGCCGCGGCTCCGTGCAAGAACATGCCGAGCAACAGCAGCAGGATGTTGAGCAGCGCCAGCACCGCGACGGGGTCGCTGGTGATGGCGGTGATCTCACGCGCCAGTTGCTGGGGCAGTTGCATCTCGGTCAGAAACAGGCCAAGCACCGCGGACGTGGCCACCAGCAGCATCACCACCGCCGTCTGGATAACACCCTCGATCACCGCACGGTAGAGAATCTTGAGATTCAGCTCGCGATAGACCAGGCCACCGATCAACAGCGCCGCCAGCACCGCGATGCCGGCGCCTTCGGTCGCGGTGACGAACCCCCCGAAGATGCCGCCGAGGATGATCACCGGCAGCAACAGCGCCCAGAACGCCTCCTTGAACGCCTTGCCGAGCCGCGCCAGGGAAAAGGCCTCTTCCCGCGGCAGGTCGTACTTCACCGCGTAGTAGTAGCAGGCCAGCGCCAGGCCGATGCCGCCGAGAATGCCGGGAATGATGCCCGCCACGAACAGCTTGACGATGGAGGTATCGGCGATGGCGCCGTAGAGAATCATCGACAATGACGGCGGGATGATGATCGCCAGCGACGCCGACGATGAGGTGATGGCCGCCGAGAAATTGGGGTCGTACTTGCGCCGCTTCATCTCCGGAATCAGTACCGAACCGGTGGCGGCCACGTCGGCCACCGCCGAGCCCGAGATTTCGGCGAAGAACATCGACACCCCGACATTGACCATCGCAAGCCCACCGCGCACGAAGCCGACCATGGCCGAGACCAGGTTGATCAGGCGCAGGGAGATCCCGGAGGTGTTCATCAAGGCGCCGGCGAAGATAAACAGTGGAATGGCAATCAGCGGAAACTTGGTGGCGCCGTTGAACAGCGTCAGCGGCACATTGACCAGGGCATCGACGCCCATGTAGACCACCACGCCGACAACACCGACGGTACCGATGGCGACCGCGATGGGCACATTGATCAACACCAGGGCAAACAGCGCAGCGATCACGATCAAAAGCGTCATGTGCGATGCTCCTTGAGATCTTGTTCGGCGATGCGAATCGCCTCTTCGATGGCTTCCTCTTCGCTATCGACGCCGGCGCGCATCTTGCGCCAGGCCAGCGGCAGGCTGAGCAACTCGCACAGGATGAATAGCGCTGCGCTGATCGGAATCACCGACTGGGTGACGTCCAGCCCCACCGACGGCAGCGCCACCAGGCTGTCCCAGGCCAGTACCTCGAGGACCCGATAGCCGTACCAGCCGACCACCAGGAAGAAGCCGATGACGATCAGTTCCGAGACCGCAAACAGCGCACTTCTAAGGCCCGCCGGCGCCCTCGCGACCAGGCCCGGGAAGCCCATATGGGCACGCTTGAGCGCTGCCAGGCTGGCGCCGTAGAAGCTCAGCCAGGCGAGGTTGATCGAGGCCACTTCGTCATACCAGGGAAGCGCCCCACCGAAGGTCCTGAGCGCCACCGCCGCCAGCACGATCACGGTCAGCGCCAGCAACAGGCCGACGGTGAAGACCTCGAGCAGGCGTTCGAGGGGGACGCGAAGACGGTCCAGGGAATTCATGCAGATAGCCTCATGGTTGGGGGATCCCGACACGCAGGAGGTGGGCGATGAGGGCGACGCCGTAGCCGACGCTGAGACCGACGCTGAGACCGACGCTAAGAGGGGCGCCGCCGTGGCGCCCGTCTGAGTGGTCATCGCGCTCACTCCTCGGCCAGCGCCATGGCGCGATCGACCAGTTCCTGGCCGTTGTCGACCTTCTCGGCAAAGGCGGTGTAGACCGGAGCGCTTGCCTCGACGAAGGCGGCACGGTCGACGCTATTCACCGCCATGCCCCCCTCTTCCAGGGTCGACACCAGCTCGTTGTCGAGCTCCAGGCCCTTGGCCAGGGCCCAGGTCTGGGTCTCGGCGGCGACTTCCGCGATGGCGCTCTGGACCTCTTCCGGGAGCGATGCCCAGCCGCTGGAGCCGGCGGTCAGCCAGATCGGCGAATAGACATGATTCGACAGCGACAGGTAATCCTGGACCTCCTGGAACTTGGCGCCATCGATGTTGGAGAGCGGGTTCTCCTGGCCGTCGACGACACCGGTCTGCAGCGCCACGAAGACCTCGGAAAACGCCATCGGGGTGGGATTGGCGCCCCAGGTATTGAACATCAGGGTGCGCCATTCGCTCTGAGGAGTACGCAGCTTCAGTCCATCGAGATCCGCGGGCACATCGATGGGACGCTCGTTATTGCTGATCTGACGGAAGCCGTTCTCCCAGGTGGAAACGATGTGCAGGCCCTTGTCCTCGGCATCGTCGGCCAGATCGGTCATCACGATCTGTTCATCGATGCGCTTGAGGTGGTCGCGATCCTTGACCAGAAACGGCATATCGAACAAGGCAAAGCTCGGCGCCACCGACGACATGATCGAAGAAATCGCCGCCAGGTCTACGGTGCCCAGACGCATCTTCTGAATCAGCTGGCGCTCATCGCCGAGTTGGCCGCTGTGGTAGTACTCGACCTGATGGGCGTCACCGAGGCGCTCCTGCAAGGCATCGGCGAAGTGCTGGGACGTCAGGCCCTGCAAGCTTCCGGGCGGGCCGCCGATGGCGAAGACGATCTTGTCGGCCTGGGCCACACTGGAAGCCATGGCCAACACCAGGGCGGAGAGGGCGAGCGTGCGCTTTTTCATGGAGGTTCTCCTGTGTCGTTGTTATAGCGGCGAACTGGGTTGCCCTTTTTCGAGGGGGGGCTCTCGGCACTACCAGCCAGGATGCCGCTGGCGACATTCGGCTGGACGCCTAGCTGGTCTAGTGGTTGGCCTACCAGACCAGTTGGAGTAAGATCTAGGCAGTAGAGTCCAGACCAGTCAACTGAATCGGCAAAAAATTAGACCTTTGTCTGAGAAAAAGAGACAGTTGTCGAAACAGATGTTGGTGATTCTCATCTTCTGGTCTAGCATTCATACCAGTCAGGCAACGGAGAATCCTCATGGAAAGCTCGGCTTTCGCCTTCGAGAAAACGCTGAAGAACAAGACCAAGAAAGACATTCTGGCCGACAAGCTGGTGGGGATGATTCTGGATGGTCTACTGCGCGACGGCGACGAGTTGCCCAGCGAGCGCGATCTGGCGCAGCTGTTCGGCGTCAGCCGGGAAACCGTGCGTGGCGCCATCTCTCAGGTCGGTGGGTATGGACTGATCAGCGTGTCCCATGGCAGCAAGACGCGCATTCGCGCCGGCGACGAAGATCTGAAGGCCTTCCGCCGCTACCACGCTCGAGGCGACAGCCATGAGGTCAACCACTTCGATATCGACAGCGTGTTCGAGAGCCGCATCGTGGTCGAAGCCGCCATCGCGCGCCGCGCCGCGATCAATATCGATGATGACGGCATCGGCAAACTCGAACGCCTGCTCGAGGCCCAGGCCGACATGTTCCATGCCCCGGTGCCCTTCCAGCTGTCGGACCAGAACTTCCACAAGCTGATCTCGGAGTACGCCAACAACGAGATCCTGGCCGGCTACTGTGAGGAGCTGTACGCCTACGGCCTGAAGGTTCGCCGTCAGGTAATGCTGCAGGAAGGCGCCATCGAGCACAGCTACCGAGAGCACGTGCATATTGTCGAGGCGCTGAAGCGCCGCGACCCGGACGCCGCCGAGCGCGCCATGCTCGCCCACCTGGACAGCGTCTATCGCACCACCCGGGCCAAGCTGGGTACGTCGGCGACGTAAGAGAACGATCGCTCCGGCTAGTCGCCTTCATCACCCGATCGACCACGCGGGCCGCCGGCTGCGTTGAGTTGCGCCCTCGACGGACACGCATCATCGCCATGTGCGCTTCGGCATCACCAGGTCGTCTCGCCATTCTGCGCCGTGGCGAGCAGTCCCGCCTCGTGACACCAACGCCTGCCTTCTTGACCTGGCGCAACGCTTCACGCCACCCGACAAAGGCACCTGTCGAGAGGTCTTCGCAAGCCCCTGCCCCGCCTACTCGGCAATATACTGGTTGCGATGAACAATATTGTCCCCTGAACCATTACAAGAAAATATTCGTATAAAAACGCATTAAAAACTCTTAATTTGAGAACAACACCCACCCACCAAAAACGAAGAATAACTTTGTGCTAAAAAGACAACACCCGCCTTCTCATGATGTTAGATAGTCGACAATTATCGTAAATTTTCCTGGCAGCATGCCCTCTGAATTAAAGAGGGATTCAATCATCAAAAGGCAGGGAACGCTATCATGATCAATCTGCAGTGGGGACTACGCTTTCTGGCAATGCTCGCCGTGGGGTTATTGGCCGGCTGCGCAACGAATCAGCCCCCGGTCGCCATGGACCAGAATTTCTGGAACGAGAAGAATGACACCATCGGCGTCGCCATGGACGAAACACCCACACCAAGCGTCCGGATGGTGGGGCAGCAGGGCTTTCTGGACATTGCCTTCAATAACGCCATGGCAGAAGAGCTCAAGGCCAAGGTCGCCACCTGGGATGCGAGCAGCATGGACGGACTCAAGGAAAGAGTCGTCAGTGACCTCGAGCAACAGGGGTTTTCTGTCGTCACCATACAAAAGCCGTTCAACTACAACGACTACGAAAAGAATCGTGGAGCGAAAGAGGGGTATCTCGAGATAGACGTGACGCCGCTCAAGCAGCGCTACAATATCGACAAGCTGATTATTTTGTCATCCAGCGCCGGTACATCTCGCTCCTACTACGGCATGATACCGACGAGTGATCCCGTAGCCCTTTCCAGCGTTTCCACCGTCGTTGTCGACCTGGACGACAACCGCCTGGTCTATTTCGAACCGACCCAGGTTATCAAACCTGCCAGCGGTGATTGGGACGAGGCCCCGGACTACCCCAATCTGACCAACGCGTTCTACCAGGCGCTTGATGAGTCACAGCAGATCACCCTGGCCCCCTTTATCGCCCACCACCTGTCAAGCAACTGAGCATGGGTAGCCATCCGCTCTCGACGCCCCACCGGCTGCTCGCCACGCTGCTGTTGCTGGTGCTAGCCAGCGGCTGTTCCACGACTCGCTCGCTGTCTCCGATGCGGACTGGCGACCTGAATCAAGCGCTTGCTCAGGGCACCAGCCTGCGTATCGAGGAGTCAGAACTGGGGTGGCTAAGCGCCGCGTCTCGTCTCGACGGCGATGCCCTGATCCGCGCCGGAGAGCGGGCCTCACTGGGCATGAGCAGTGCCCTCCAGGGGGCCGCCAACAGTGGTGCTGGCGCCAGCAGCGTCCTCGCGGGGGCGGCGATTGGCTCAGCGCTGGCCGCCGGCACAGGACCCACCGCGGCAGAGCAGGCAGCACTCGAGGAGGCCCGACGACGGGTCGAACCGCTGCGTGCGGCCTTGAGTGCTTACGACTGGCAAGATTTCTATCGCTCGCGCTTCGAAAGCTCCCTCGCCGATGCCGGGTTTCGCCTGGCACCCGATGGCGAAACCACGCTGTGGATCAAGCCCTGGCTGCGCTTCAGCGCTGACCTTTCGAGCCTGCGCCTGGTAACGGAGGCCAGGCTGGGCCGGGGCTCGACGCTGCTGTATGCCGGACGAATAGAATCCTTCGCCACGCCGCAGATCTGTACCGAGTGCACTCGAATCTGGACCCAAGATAACGCCGCCACCTTGCGCGCTGCCGCGCAGGAAAGCGTCATCGATACGGCAACGCTGCTGGCCAAGGACTGGCAGACGCCATCACTGGCAGCAAGGGCCGGGGCCGAAAGCACCCTGCGCTATCCGCTGGGCGACTACCGTCATGTGGAGCGGGGTCGACCGGTCACCGTCGACACTCAGAGGTCGGTGTATCTCGACTTGCACGGCTGGATCAAGTCCATGCCGGTCGGCATAGCGCCGTTGTCTGCGTCAGGCTCAGGCGCCGCTGGCTAGGTCACCGGAGACAGACGCAGGGAGAAGCCCAACCAACAAGGCCCGCCCGGTAATCCATGTCACGGGGCGGGCCTTGTCGGGAGAAGGTCTGAGGGCTCGCCAGGAGCGTGCCGTGGCCAGACGCCCGGGCGCCAGCGTCAGTGAGCGCTCACATGTCTCCGAAACGCTGCTGTAGAAGCGTCAGTGCCACCACCGGCGCCGTTTCGGTACGCAAGATTCGCGGCCCCAGGGTCAGGGCGGCGAAACCAGCAGCCTCGGCACCCTCGATCTCGCGAGGCGAAAGCCCGCCCTCGGGGCCGATCAGCACGCTGGCCGCGGTGACGCTTTCGACCCGCTCGAGAATGCCCGGGGTGCCGGGGTGCAGCACCAGGCGTAGGGGCTCCTCGCGGGCGGCGAGCCAGTCGCCGAGCACCATGGGGGCATGTACGACGGGCACGCTGGCTCGGCCACACTGCTCACAGGCACTCACCGCCACGGCCTGCCAATGAGCCAGCTTCTTGGCCTCGCGCTCGCCCTTGAGGCGCACGTCACCGTGCTCGGTGTACAGCGGCGTGATCGCGGCGACGCCCAGCTCGACGGATTTCTGGATGGCGTAGTCCATGCGGTCGCCCTTGGAGATCGCCTGGCCGAGGTGCACCGCGAGCGTCGATTCGGCGCGCCCGGCGCGGACCTCGATGACCCGCGCCATCACCTGCTTGCGCTCGACCTCGACCAGCTCGGCGGCGGCTTCGCAGCCCTGACCATCGAACAGGGTCAGGGCGTCACCCACCTTGAGCCGCAACACGCGACCAACATGACGCGCCGGCCCCTCTGGCAGAACGACGTCGCCGCCGGCGACAAGCGCGGCGGCGACGTGGATGCGAGGACCGGTAAAGGCCACGGCCATCAGTGAGAGGTCTGGGCCTGCTCGCCCGAGGCGGCTTCGCCCTGGGCCTGCTCACCTTGCGCCTGCTCGGCGGCACGCCGCTTCTTCTGGGCGTAGAGCGCCTCGAAGTTGACCGGCGCCAGCATCAGCGGCGGGAAACCACCGCGATTGACCAGGTTGTCGATGCACTCGCGGGCATAGGGGAACAGCACGTTGGGGCAGAAGGCACCCAGGGTGTGATCCAACTGGTCGCCTTCGATGCCGGCGATGCGGAACAGGCCAGCCTGCTCGATCTCGGCCAGGAAGCAGGTGGTGCCGGACTCGCTGTGGGTGACCTGAGCGGTGACCTTGATGACGACCTCGAACATGTCCTCGCCGACTTTCGCGCTGCGGGTGTCCAGGTCGAGGCCGACCTTGGGCTTGAACGGCTGGCCGAAGACGCTGGGCGAGTTGGGCGCCTCGAATGAGATATCCTTGACGTAGATGCGCTGCAGGGAGAACTGCAGTTGCGGCTTCTCCTGCTCTCCGGCCGCCTGGGCGCCGGCGTTCTGGTTGTTGTCTTCCGCCATGGTAGAAAATCCTTGGGTCGATGTAGATAAAGGACGAATATTTAGGGGTCTTGGCGTTGGTGAGCGCTGACTTTCAAGCGCTTACCGTATGTGGCTCACTTCTTCACCACGGGCAAGCTGTCGGCCTGCCACTGGGTCATGCCGCCCTTGAGCTTGAGCACGCGCTCGAAGCCGGCCTTGACCAGCTTGGCGTGAACGGCACCGGCGCTCTGGCCATGCTTGCAGACCACGATGATGGGCGTCGACTTGAACTTGTCGAGCTCATTGAGACGGCTGTCGATGCTGCTCTGCGGGATGTTGCGGGCGCCTGCGATATGGCCCGCCTTGAAGTCGTTCTTGTCGCGAATATCCACGATTACCGCATCTTCGCGGTTGATCAGCGTGGTCGCTTCGCTGGCGGTGACGCCGCCGGTGTTGGCGCTGCGCAGTTCGTAGATGAGCCAGGCGGTCAGCACCACAGCAAAGGCGGCCACCAGAAGCGGGTGATTCTGCACAAATTCGAACAGCTGATCGATCATGGGGTCGGCAAACTCTCGTCGGGTGCTGAAATAACGGGTCGGGCCGCCGCGGCCTTGGTCGCGGCGAGCGTTCCACTCCGGGCGCCTAGTATACACGACATGGCATAAACGAGCGGGTCAAGCCCGCCCCGAAAGTCAGCCGAAGCGACCGACGCTGCCAGGAGCCGATGGCGAGCAATGACGCTTGGCGCCGCCGTGCGATATGATGCCGCAAGCAGACGCGACTCGCGACCCTACTCGCGACGCGCCTGGACGACCAGGCACCAGCGTTAACCCATGACACCCCAGGACATCCCGTGCGCGGCAAGAGGCTCCTTTCTCCCGCCGCGCCGGTATCGCCAGGACCGCATCGCCCCCGTACCCGAGGGCAGGGCGATGCCAGGGTCCTCACCAGGCGAGGGAGAAGGATGCCGGGCGACGTCACTCTGACCTAGAGGCCCCTAACAATGCCGGATACTGCGAAGGCTCCGCGCCCCGTGGCGCTGATCATCCTCGATGGCTACGGCCACAACGAGGACGCGACCTCCAACGCCATCGTCGCCGCCGACACTCCGAACATGGACACGCTGTGGCAACAGCGCCCGCACACCCTGATTCATACCGATGGCCGCTACGTGGGCCTGCCGGACGGCCAGATGGGCAATTCCGAGGTCGGCCACATGAACCTCGGCGCCGGGCGCATCGTCTATCAGGACTTCACCCGCATCACCAAAGCCATCGAAGACGGCGAGCTGGCCACCAACGCCACCCTCACCGCACCTATCGATGCCGCCGTGGCGGCCGGCAAGGCCGTTCATCTGCTGGGGCTGCTGTCACCGGGCGGCGTGCACAGCCATGAAGACCACCTGATCGCGGTGGCCGAGCTGGCCGCTTCACGCGGCGCCAAGAAGATCTATCTGCACGGATTCCTCGATGGCCGCGACACCGCACCGAAGAGCGCCGAGGCCTCGATTCAGCGCGCCGACGCGGCCCTGGCCAATCTGGTGGGCGCGGAGAACGGTTTCGTTGCCTCGATCATCGGCCGCTATTTCGCCATGGATCGTGACAACCGCTGGGACCGCGTCGAGAAAGCCTATCGCGTGATCAGCGAAGGGGCCGGCGAGCATGTCGCCGCCAGCGCCGCGGAAGGCCTCAAGGCCGCCTACGAGCGTGGCGAGACCGATGAATTCGTCGCCGCCACCAGCATTCGTCCCGACGGCCAGGCCGTGCCCCTGGCCGATGGCGACGCGGCGCTGTTTCTCAATTTCCGCGCCGACCGCGCCCGAGAGCTGACCCGCGCCTTCACCGAGCCTGACTTTCAGGGCTTCACCCGCTCGGCCACGCCGACGCTTGCCGCCGACGGCCTGGTGATGCTGACCCAGTATGCCGCCGACATCCCGGCGCCGTCCGCCTTTCCCCCGGTGGAGCTGCACAATACCCTGGGCGAGGTCATGGAGCAGCGCGGCCTGACGCAGCTTAGGATCGCCGAGACCGAGAAGTATGCCCACGTGACCTTCTTCTTTTCCGGCGGTCGCGAGGAAGAGTTCGACGGCGAGACTCGGCTGCTGGTGCCCTCCCCCCAGGACGTCAAGACCTACGACGAGAAGCCGGAAATGAGCGCTTTCGAGCTCACCGACCGGTTGGTCGAGGCGATCGACGCGGGCAGCTTCGACCTGATCGTGTGCAACTACGCCAACGGTGACATGGTCGGCCACACCGGCGACTTCAACGCCGCCAAGGCCGCCATCGAGGCGGTCGACAAGTGCGTCGGCCGTGTCGTCGAGGCCATCGAGCGCGCCGGAGGCTCATGCCTGGTCACCGCCGACCACGGCAACGCCGAGCAGATGGTGCACCCGGTGACGGGCAACCCCCAGACCGCCCACACCACCTTCCCGGTGCCGCTGATCTACATCGGCAAGCCAAGCGCCCGCCTCAAGGACGACGGCCGCCTGTGCGACCTGGCGCCGACCCTGCTGACCATGATGGGCCAGGAGGTGCCAAGCGACATGACCGGCGAGGTGCTGATCTCGCTGTCGTGAGTGTCCTTCGCCGCCTTATCCAGGCCAGTGCTACCGGTCACACGCCTGAAGCCAGCCCGCCCCCGCCCAGCCGGGGTCGGGGGTTTCGGGCACGCCGCGGCCTGAGTGACACGCCGAACGAGGATGCTCAGACCCGGCCCCCCCGCCCGGCGCACGACCGTGCTCACAGCCGCCGTCACGGCCCGGCGAGGCGCCTTGCCCGCTGTCTCGCCCTGGCCTCGGGGCTATGGGCCGGTGGCGTGACCGCGGCCTGGGCGGCCCCCAGCGAGAACGAGGCACAGGCCCGGCTCGATGCCATCGGTCAGGACATTCAATCCGCGAGCCAGTCACTTGCCACCACGGGCGACGCCCGGGACGAGGCCAGTGCGGCCCTGCGGGAAGTCGAGACAGAGCTTGCCGACACGCACCAGCGGCTGGACGAGTTGCAAGGCGAGCGCCGCGAGCTGGCCCAGCAGGTCGCCGAGCTGGAAGACCGGCGCGCCGCTATGCAGGCAGAACGCAGCGCCCAACGTGAAGCGCTCGGCCGCCAGCTGGACGCCCTCTACCGCCTCGGGTCGACGCCACAGCTGAAGCTTCTGCTGAATCAGAACGATCCCGCTCACCTCGACCGCATGCAGGCCTACTTGAACGTGCTTGCCGAGGCGCGCAATGCTCGCCTCGACGCCCTGGCCGAGCTCGATCGACGCCTGGTGGACAACCGCCGCGAGCTCGACTCACGCGGTGAGCGCCTCACCACCCTGGCCGATGAGCTCGAAGAACGCAGCCAGACGCTGGCCCAGCAGTCTCACCAGCGTCAGACGCTGGTCGCCGATCTGGATCAGCGCTATGACAGCGAGGCCTCGCGCCTGGAAACGCTGAACCAGGACCGCGCCCATGCCGAGCGTGTGCTGCGCGAGGTCCAGGAGGCCATGGCGCGACTCTCCGAACCGCCTCCTTCCACCGCCATCGAGCGCACCCGGGGGGACCTTCCCTGGCCGGTGCAGGGCATGATGGTGTCGCGCTACCAGCAGTCCCGCGGGGTGCACAAGAACGGTATCCTCATCCAGGCCCCTGCCGGCACCGCCGTCGCGGCGGTGCACGCCGGCCGAGTCGTGTTCGCCGACTGGATGCGCGGCTTCGGCAATCTGCTGATCATCGACCACGGCGATCAGGTCATGACGCTGTATGCCCATCTGCAACAATTCGACGTCTCGGTGGGCAGCCGAATAGCCAGCGGACAGCCCCTCGGCCGGGTCGGTGTCAGCGGCGGACGCGACACGCCGGGGCTGTATTTCGAGGTTCGCCGGCGTGGCGACCCGATCAACCCGCAAAGCTGGATCGCACGCCGCTAGACGCGGATCGTCGACCGCCGACCGCCAGTGGCGCGCGAGCCATCCGCACAGGACAACGCACGACACAGGTCATCGAACGCAACTGCCGGTTTTTCGCCCGCAGAGCGCGGCCACCATTTTCAACGTTCACAGCCTCAGGCTATGCTGGAGGCCTTGACCAACGCGACGCGGAGTCAGCATGCCCAACCCCCTAGCCGCTCCTCCCGGGCCCCTGAGACGTCAATCGGCGGCGCTGCTACTGTGCCTGACGCTGCCCTTCGCCATCGCCTGGCCGGCAACGGCGGGGGCGCAGTCCGCCGGCATCTACGACGACTTGCCGGTGTCCGAGATCCAGGCCTTCTCGGAGGTATTCGAGCGTATCAAGCGGGGCTACGTCGAGGAGGTGGATGACGCCACCCTGCTCAAGAATGCCATGCGCGGCATGCTCAGCGAGCTCGACCCGCACTCGAGCTATCTCGACAGCGACGCCTACGACAGTCTGCGCGAAACCACTCAAGGCGAATTCGGCGGCATCGGCATCGAGGTCGGCCTGGAAGACGGCCAGCTCACCGTCATTACCCCGATCGACGATACCCCGGCCGAACGCGCCGGCCTGCGTGCCAGGGATGCCATTCTGCGCATCGACGAGACACCGACCGACCGCATGTCACTGCAAGAAGCGGTGGACATGATGCGAGGCGAGCCAGGCTCATCTATCGAGTTGACGGTCATCAGCGCCGGCGACGGCGCGCCGCGCACGGTGACCCTCGCTCGCGAGATCATCCGCACCGAGAGCGTCAAGAGCGAGCTGCTGTCGCCGGGCTACGGCTACCTGCGGGTCAGCCAGTTCCAGTCCCGCACCGGTGACCAGGTCCTGTCGGCCCTCGCTGAGCTCACCGAAGACGGCCCGCTGTCCGGCCTCGTGCTGGACCTGCGCAACAACCCCGGCGGCGTGCTGCAGGCCGCCGTGGACGTGGCCGATGCGTTTCTCGACAGCGGTCTGATCGTGTACACCGATGGACGCCTGGCCGACAGCAAGATGAGCTTTTCCGCCAGTCGCCGCACCGCCGCGCCGGACGTGCCCCTGGTGATTCTGGTCAACGGCGGCAGCGCCTCCGCCGCGGAGATCGTCGCCGGTGCGCTGCAGGACCAGCGCCGTGGGGTGGTGATGGGTACCGAAAGCTTCGGCAAGGGGTCGGTGCAGCAGATCATGCCGCTCGGCAATGGCGAGGGCCTGAAGCTGACCACGGCGCTGTACTACACGCCCAATGGGCGCTCGATCCAGGCGCAAGGCATCGAACCCGACGTCGAGGTGGTGCGTGGCCGCCTGGAAGTCGCCGAGACCAGCGGCCTGCGCGTCCGCGAGGCCGATCTCGAAGGTCACCTGGGCGGCGACGAGGAAGCGACGGCGATGTCGCGCAATGAGCGGCTGGCCGACGACTACCAGCTCGGCGAGGCCCTGAACCTGCTCAAGGCCCTCAACGTGATCAGCCAGCGCGACCCGCGCTAGCCGTCGCCGAGGCTGCACCGTCCTTCCGGGTCAGTTGGCCTTACCGGTAAGCGGCGGGATTTGCACCAACGGCTTTCGCTCGCGGTCGTACCGGTAACGAGAGAGGCCCGCCCCGCAAGGGGCGGGCCTCTCTCGCTATTGGGGCCTTCGTCATTTGCACCTACCAGGCTAAGCGCTGGCCTGAGCACGGCTCGCCTGCGCATTTAACCCGCCCGGGTACCACGACAATTCGAATACCCTAAGGAAGCACTGCATAAATCGCTGTGCTCGATATCTCGTCAGCGCTTCCCTAACGACACGATAGCGGCAGGCGCCCGCGCTCGCCGGTGGCCTGCTGCATCATCAGGTGCTTGAGCGGCGACAGGCGGTCGACGCCGGTAAGCCCGACGTTGCGGAGCAGCGTCAACGCCGGATGCCGGGCACCGAACAAACCACGAAAAGCGTCCATCAGCCCCAACATGGCGGCGTTGTCGCCGCGCCGGCGGCGCTCGTAGCGCGCCAGCGGGCCATCGTCGCCGAGCGCCATGCCGCGCCGGCGTGCCGCCAGCACCTCCTCCGCCAGCACCGCGGCGTCCATCAGCCCAAGGTTCACCCCCTGGCCGGCCAAGGGGTGAATGCTGTGAGCGGCATCGCCGACCAGCACCAGGCCGGGCCGGTGATAGGTGGCTGCGTGGCGCTGGGCCAAGGGAAAGGTGCGGGCCTCGTCCAGCACCGTCACCGCCCCCAGGCGTCCGTCGAAGGCCCGCGTCAGGGCGTCGCCGAGGCCCTCCCTGGACAGGCCAGCCAGACGCTCGGCATCCTGCGGGGACGTCGACCAGACGATCGAGCAGTGGTGGGGGTCGCCGGCCACCGTCAGCGGCAGAAAAGCCAACGGCCCGCTGCCGAGAAAGGCCTGGCGAGCCGTATCGCCGTGGGGCTTCGCGGTGTGCACCGTGGTGACCAGCGCATGGTGGCCGGTATCACGCTCGCTAGCCACGATGCCGGCCAGCTCCCGCAGACGGGAGCGTGCGCCATCCGCCGCCACCACCAGAGGCGCGGTCAGCCGGCGACCGTCTTCCAGCACCAGGGTGTAACCGCCGCCGGCGTCCGGGTTCAGGCCCGCCCCCTGGCCGGGTGACGGTAACGACCGCTCGAGAGCGGTCACCCGGCCACCGTACCAGCGCGCGACCTCGGCCAGGCCGTCCAGGCGTCGCTCCATGGCGCCGAGCACCACATCATTCTCGACGATATGGCCCAGCACCGGCACTCCGGCCTGATCGGCACGAAACCCGACCTCGCCGGAGCCTTCGGCGTCCCACACCCGCATCGCGGTGTAGGGCGTGGCGCGGCGCTGGCGGATCGTCGGCCAGACCCCGAGCCCCTGCAGCAGTCGCTGGGACACCGGCGTCAATGCGCTGACTCGCGGTGCCGGCAGTCCCTCACCGACGCTGTCCCAGCACAGCGGGCCGGGACGCGCATCGACCATGGCCACCGAGAGCCCTTCTCGGGCCAGCAACAGCGCCAGTGTGGCCCCGACCATGCCGATGCCAACCACCACCACGTCATGGGCGCTGGGCGTACCTGTCGCCTCGCCGTCGAGGGTGGCTTTGCTGCTGTCGTTGTGTCTCGCCGTGTGCGTCACCAAGTCCGTCACCCGCTCCATTTCCCAGCGTCAATTGCCTCACCGACAAGTGTACCGTTCCCGCCCCGTTCACGCTGCCCTTGGCGTCACCGCGGGCCGACTCCAACGCGACGCCAAGGGCGAGGAGACGCTCATCGGCGCGACGCTGGTACTCCCGGCAAAGCCATTTACGTAATGTATCGCGAGGCTAGCGCTGACGGCCCATGGCTCGACGCGCCAACGAGCGTCGCAACGGCCCCAGCAGATTGAGCCCGATCAGGCCGGCGGCGCGGGCGCGAGACAGCAGCGGCTGATCGATGCCGAACACGCGGATCAGCCCGTCGCTGAAGCGAATGACGTTGCGCTGATCCGCCTCGCGGCGGGCCTCGAAGTCGGCCAGGGTCGCGCGATCTCCCGGGGCTCGCCCCTCGGCGAGGCCGGCCTCGATCGCCTCGACCAGATCCATGACGCCCCGCAGGGCGAGGTTGAAGCCCTGGCCTGCCACCGGGTGCAGCGCGTGGGCGGCATTGCCCAGCACGGCCAAGCCAGGGCGTACCGTCTCCCGGGCCGTAATCAACGACAGCGGATAGGCATGGCGTTTGCCGACCTTGAGGAAGGCCCCCACTCGATCACCGAAGGCCTCTTGCAACTGGTCGAGGAAGGCCCGGTCGGACAGCGCCAGGCGTTGCTGCTCGGCCCCTGCCGGGTGGGTCCAGACCAGTTCCATGGCCTGGCCGGGCAACGGCAGCAGCGCCATCGGGCCCTGTGGCGTGAAGCGCTCATAGGCCACACCGCGGTGAGGCTGGCTGACCGCGACATTGCAGATGAGTGCCACCTGGTCGTAGGGGGCCTCCCGGCTGTCGATTCCCAGCGCCTCCTTCAGCCCCGAACGACCGCCATCCGCCAGCACCGTCAACCCGGCCTCGATCACCTCTCCATCGGAAAGCTTCAGGCGGTGTCCACCGGCGATTGGCGCGATGGCTTCCACCCGCGCCGGACAGTGCCAGTCCAGCGCCAGCTGACCGAGTCGGCGATGCAGCACCCGGCCCATCCAGGCATTGGGAATCACATAGCCCAGCGCCTCGACACCGAGTTCATCGGCGCGCAGCCGGGTCGTTCCCAGGCGTCCCCGCTCGCTGACATGAATCAGCGAGATCGGGCTCGCCTGTTCGGCCATCGCCTGCCACACCCCGAGGCTCTCGAAATGCGCCGCCGACCCCGCGGCGATGGCGCTCGCTCGCGCGTCGAAGCTCGGCTGCCAGGTGCTGGCGTCGTCTGCCGGCGGCAGCGCAGCAGCCTCGATGACCGCGACCTCCAGCCCCTCTCGCGCCATCACCGGCGCCAAGGCCGCGCCGAGGCTGGCACCGACCAGGCCACCGCCGACGATAGCCACATCGACCCGCCGCGCTGTCGCCGTCGCTGCGGCAGACGCTGCCGAAGCCCTCATTTCGCCGCCTTCGAGCGGCGTTTGGGCCCCGCCATCAAGGGGCGCGGGCGCTTTCGACACCGCTTCATCGGACTGCTCTTGCTGCATATCGTATCCTGTAACATACATTACGTAATATCTATTCCTTTAGGCGGCAAACTGGTTACGCCGTCGCCACCCCGGCTTCGTTTTAAGCCTGCAAGTTTGAACGCCATGACCCATTGCCGTTCCCTGAGCCATCGATTCGTTCCAGCCCGTTGCGGCGATGCTCGAGGCGCTGCCAAGGACAACGCCGAAGCCAGGCTCGCCCTCGGGGATCATCCAGGTACAGGGATCGGTGATCCTGCCCCCGGCGAAAGACCACACAAAAGCAGAAAAGGTCGCGTTTCGTCGCGCTAAGCGCGCGCATGCCGGCAGAGTACCCACAGGGCTTGACTGACGCGCCCGACACGCGGAACACACCGGGCGTGTCACCGGCCTAGCGGGAGTGTCCCCCACTAGCCTCGATCGGGGCCGGGCCGGCGTCATGCCGGGCATTTTCGTGATCAATATAGTCCAGCACATGGGCCTCGGCCCCGCCAGTGGCTAACGCCTCGCAACCATGCCTCACAACCATGCCTCGGCAACGAATCGGCTTGCTAGCGCGCACAAGCGGCCTCGCAGCCATGCCTGTGTTGGCGTGTACCACACACAAGGGGCCTGCCGCGGTGGCTCGACCAAGCCAAGCCAAGCCGAGCCGAGCCGAGCCGAGCCAACACTCTGGTGCGACGATGGCAGGATGGGAAGATGGGGCGGTGCGACAATGGCAGGATGGAAAGGGGCGAAGATGGAAAGAAGCGAAGATGGGGCGGTGCCAGCCCGTTGGAAAACCGTAGGCCAAGGTCGCCGGCTCTGTCTGTAACGGGCTCTGTCTGGAACGGGCTCTGTCTGGAACGGGCCCAGGCGGGACATGACTGGCCTGGGCTTTCGTGCGCGGGCCCGGGGCAGGGCGCCCCGGATCGCCTCAGTGGGTGGGCTGCGGATCCTCATCCACCTTCTCGACTTGCGGCTGGCCGGGGTGCTGCTCGGTGTAGAGCAACATGGCCGCCATGCGGGCATGCTCGGTCAGCGCGAACAGGTCGTTCTCATTCTCGGCGCTGTCGTCGATATCGGCATCGATCTGGGCCAGGCCGGCAAGATCATCGATCGCCTCCTTGAGCGCGGCCGACCAGGCCTTGCGCGGCTCGTCCCCGGCATCCCCGACCACTTCGAGAAAACCCAGCGTCCATTCCTTCAGGCCCTGGGCACGCTCGCTCAGCGAGAACATGTCGTCAGGCAAGAGCGGCTCGAAGTTGAGCTCGCTGGCGGATAGCGCGTCCAGAGTCTGGCGGCGCCATCCCAGCAGGCGAGCGGCGCTGTCCTCATCTTTAGGCTGCTCGACGCCGAGGGTGATACAGACGTCTTCCAGCCAGGCCTCGGCGCTGAGGTCATTCAGCGCCAACGAGGCGCACAGGCGCCCATCGAGAAAGGCCGGTGACTGCATGCTGCCATGCAGCAGGAAGGTATCGGCGATGGTGGAAAAATCCTGACGTTCATTGATCAGCGACATGGTGATATCCGACTCAGGCCCTCGGGTGTCACCGCGCTGCGGCGTTGACCGCCCGATAAGGGCTCTCTTATAGTGACTGGCATTCGACACCCCCGATGGTAACGCATCGTAGCCCTTGGGCGCTGCGTCTGCCCGCCCTCCCGAGGCCCGCCCCGGAGCCAGCCATGACCGAGTCCACCCGGCACACCACCGACATTACCCTGCTCGAGCGTTCGTACACGATCGCCTGCCCGCCGGACCAGCAGGCCCACCTTGAGCGTGCGGCGCGCTATCTCGACCGCGCGCTGCAAGGCATCCATGCCCAGGGCAAGGTGGTCGATCGCGAGAAAGTCGCGATCATGGCGGCCCTGAACCTCGCCAATGAACTGCTGGAGCTGCGTGATGAGAAACGCGCCAGCGACGACAGCATCAGCGCGCTCAACGACCGCCTCAGCCAGGCCCTCGCGGATGCGCCAGCGCGGAGCTGACTCACGCACCGCCGCCCCCCGCGGCCATGGCCGCTTCGTTACTCACGCTCACTACCACCGCCAGCCCGCCTGGGCCGACCCTGGCTCGGTGACCCCAGATGCCCGCCTGCCGCACTCTGCGGCAGGCGACGCCGGCCGGGACGAGGCCTCCCTCTTGCGCTTTTTCACGCCCATCGCGACGCCGCTATCGCGCGCGAGCGGCCTTCCTGCTTTGGGCAGGCCCGTCGCTCTGGTAGGATGTGTAGCGTTCCCTGGGGTGTGCGCCAGTCGTTATAGTCCCTCGAGCCTATGCGCAGTACCCAGGGGGCCAAATGCTAGCCGGGCCCGTGTGCATGTCCGTGCGACGGAAAGCCTGACGGCTCGGCTGCGGCCACCCACCTTGAACCAATGGGTTCAGGGCCAGAACGACAGCGGCATTCTGGGGAACCTCTACACATGACCGATTCCAGACACTCACGCCTGGCATCGACGCAACAAGAGTCGGGCACCGCAGCGGACAAGACGCACTTGACCGAACCGCAAGCGCTCGGGCCACTCACGTCCTGTATCGGACGAGAGGGACGTGAGGGGCGAGAGGGACGCAAGACCGCCTCACCGACGGCCGATCCATCGTCGCCCCCCCCCTCCACGCCTCGACCTGCCCTGGAGCAGTTGTCTCGCACCGAGCTGAGAAGGCTGCTGCGAGACCGCAGGAGAGCGCTCACTGTCCCCCAGCAGCACGCGGCCAGCCAAGCCCTGTGCCGTCGCCTGAAGGGCCTCCCGGAAGTCCTGCGATCCCGTCGCGTGGCGCTCTACCTGCCCAACGACGGCGAAATTGACGCCACG
Organism: Halomonas sp. V046; assembly: GCF_052645355.1. Classification (NCBI taxonomy): domain Bacteria; kingdom Pseudomonadati; phylum Pseudomonadota; class Gammaproteobacteria; order Oceanospirillales; family Halomonadaceae; genus Halomonas; species Halomonas sp. V046. The sequence goes on along the minus strand of NZ_JBQXYF010000002.1, from coordinate 111,810 downwards.
CCGCTGATTCGCTGGCTCAAGCGTCGCGGCGCCGATACCTACCTGCCCGTGCTACGGCCATTGACCAACAATGCCTTGTGGTTTGTGCGCTATGACGCCGGCACCCCCATGGTGACCAACCGGTTCGGCATCGCCGAACCCGACACCCGGCATGGCGCGCATCGCGCCCGACGCCTGCCGGCCTGGGCGCTGGACCTGATCCTGCTGCCGCTGGTCGGCTTCGACGAGCAAGGGCAGCGCATCGGCATGGGCGGCGGCTTCTACGACCGCACCCTGGCCTTCGCTCACCCGAGGCAAGGCAATCCTGGCCCGCGTCCGCGCCTGTTCGGCCTGGCCCACGACGCCCAGGGCGTGCCCCGGTTGCCGACGGCTCACTGGGACGTCCCCCTGGACGCCATCGTCAGCGACAAGCGCGTGGTGCGCCCGACCTGAGTGACAGCCGAGTGACAGCTGAGCAACAGGGCCGGCGACAGGGCCCTTGGGCTCAGCCCAGCGGCATGACGCGACTCAGCCGCCCGTTTCGGCGCTCGATCTCTCCTCTCGGTGTCAGCCTCGAATTCACCCTAGCGCCCCCTTTCCTTCGCAGCGCGCGGCGTTCGGATTTGCCACCCTGAAAACGCCACTGGCCGGCCCCTGAGGGCCGGCCAGTGATGGCTCGGTGCATACCGAGTGATCTTGGTCGCTCCGGGCGCAGAGCGCTTTGCTCACAGCGCTTTGCTCACAACCCCTTGCTCACTACTCCTTGCGCACTGGGGCAGAAAACCCTTGGCGGGAAGACTAGCCTCCCACTAGCGCCTGGGCATAACCGGTAGCGACGACGCCGATACCAAACACCAGTACCAGCGCCATGACCAGATCGGGCTTACGTTTCATCTAGAACTCCCTGCAATCGGCCTGGAACCGGCCGCTTCCTTAGCGTTGTCGTTGTGCCGCGACGGCTGCAACAGACTATAGGTTCAGTAGGCAAGAATGACAATTATCATTCCGCCACTATTAGACTCGAGCACGCCGCCGAAGCAACGCCTCCACGTTAGTCAGTACTCGCACGCGGAGGATACGCGCCTTGTCAGCGTGATGCCACATCGCCAACGCACGCAAAGCCGCCGATGTCGGTAGCGGTGATTGAGACCGCACAACGCCCCAGGGCGAGACGCCGATCAAGGCGCCTGGCGCGACTCAAGCCATGAACAGTTGGTAGGCGGGGTTGTCGCTTTCCTTCCAATAGCGGTAGCCAATTTCGTCGAAATACTCCTCGACATGGGTGCGATCGCCCCCCGGCACCTGCATGCCGACCAGCACGCGACCATAGGCCGCGCCATGGTTGCGGTAATGAAACAGCGAGATATTCCAGTCCTGGGGCAGGTGGGTCAAAAAGTTCATCAACGCCCCCGGACGCTCGGGGAACTCGAAGCGATAGACCTGCTCGTCAAAATGCGACTGCGGCCGCCCGCCGCCCAGGTGACGAATGTGCAGTTTGGCCAGCTCATTGTCGGTAAGATCCTCCACCGGGTAGCCGGCCTCGATCAGCTTACCGATCACCGCCTGGCGGTCTTCGCCCCCGGGCTTGACCTGCACGCCGACGAAGATGTGGGCCTGCTCCGCGTCGGCGTAACGATAGTTGAACTCGGTCACCATGCGCTTGCCGATGGTGCGGCAGAACTTCTTGAAGCTACCGGGCCGTTCGGGAATCGTCACCGCCAGGATCGCTTCACGCTGCTCGCCGAGCTCGGTGCGCTCAGCGATATGCTGCAGGCGGTCGAAATTGGTGTTGGCACCGGAGTTGATGCAAATCAGCGTCTGGCCTTCGACGCCGGTGCGCTGGATGTACTTCTTCAACCCGGCCAGGGACAGGGCGCCGGAGGTCTCGGCCACCGCCCGGGTGTCCTCGAAGATGTCCTTGACCGCGGCACACATCTCATCGGTGTTGACGGTGATGACCTCGTCGACCAGGTCACGCATCAGCGAAAACGGCACTTCGCCAATCTGGGCAACCGCGACACCTTCGGCAAAGACACCGACCTGATCGAGTACCACCCGTTCACCCGCCTCAAGCGCCGCCTTGAGGCAGGCGCTATCTTCGGACTCGACACCGATGACCTTGATTTCCGGTCGCAGGTACTTGATGTAGGCGGCCATGCCGGCAATCAGGCCGCCACCGCCCACCGGCACAAAAATCGCGTCGATCGGTCCGGCCTGCTGACGCAGAATCTCCATCGCCACGGTGCCTTGACCGGCGACCACGTCGATATCGTCAAACGGTGGAATATAGGTGTAGCCGTGGGCCTCGACCAATTCCTGGGCGTGCTCGGCAGCGGCGGCAAAGGCGTCACCCTTGAGAATCACCTTGGCGCCCCGGGCGCGCACCGCCGAGACCTTGATCTCCGGCGTGATGCGCGGCATCACGATGGTCGCCTTGACGCCCATCTGCCTGGCCGCCATGGCCAACCCCTGGGCATGGTTACCCGCCGAAGCGGCGATCACGCCCTTGGCCTTCTGCTCCTCGGTCAACTGCGCCATCTTGTTGTAGGCGCCGCGAATCTTGAAGGAATGAACCGGCTGAAGGTCCTCTCGCTTGATCAGAATCTGATTATGGAAACGCCGTGACAGCATGGGGGCTGCAGAAATGGGCGTTTCCCGGGCGGCTTCATAGACCCGGGCCTGGAGAATCTTCTTGACGGTAGCTTCGAGCATCCTAGTGTCCAGCGAGGTAAAAGGCGGGGAAAAGCCTCTATTGGTAGCATTGCGTCACCACCATCGTCCAGCAGCGCTTGTCCCTATCGCCTATAATGGCCGCCTGCGCGACCCCCTGAACCCATACTCAGCGTGAGCTTCCCATGACCCAGGACGAACTCAAAGACGCCGTCGCAGCCGCCGCCATCGACGAAGTCCGCCCCATGCTCGGCAACAACATTGTCATCGGTATCGGCACCGGCTCCACCGCCAACTGCTTCATCGACCGGCTAGCCGAGTTACGCGGCGATTTCCGCGGCGCCGTGGCCAGCAGTGAAGCCAGTGCCAAACGTCTAAAGGGCCACGGTATCGATGTCTTCGAACTCAACGAGACCGGCACACTTCCCGTCTATATCGACGGCGCAGACGAAGTGAACGCTCACTTACAAATGATCAAGGGCGGTGGAGCGGCCCTCACTCGCGAAAAGATCGTGGCCGCCTGCGCCAGCCGTTTCATCTGCATCGCCGACGCCTCCAAGCACGTCGAGCGATTGGGCAACTTCCCGCTGCCGGTCGAAGTGATCCCCATGGCCCGTTCCTACGTCGCCCGCGAGTTGGTCAAGCTCGGCGCCGACCCGGTCTACCGCCAGGGCGTGGTGACCGACAACGGCAATCAGATCCTCGACTGCTACGAGTTCATGATCGACGATCCCGTCGCCATGGAGGCCCGCCTCAACGCCATCGTCGGCGTTGTCACCAACGGCCTGTTCGCCGCGCGCCCCGCCGATATCCTGTTGCTGGGTGAAAGCTCAGGCGTCAGCCGCCACGTCAGCGCCTGAGGGCGTGCGCCAGCAGCACGACTGACGTCGCGGCGCTTCTACTCTCGGTCCGTCGACGAACGCGACATCACCAGCGCGGGGCCTGGCCCTCGCGCTGACTCGACCGCCCCTTCTGCCTGCGCCATGGCGCTTCACCCTGCCGCCGTTCAATGTCTTCCTGGTGGCGGTGGCCATTCAAGTGCTGTTCATGGCCCGGCTCACTCAACGTGCTGTTCTATCTGGACCGCCAGGGCCCGGCCTACGACGGTGACGGTTTCGCGGTGTCATTGCGGGTGGTCAGCATGATCGGCCTGGTGCGTCTGGCTATCGAGTTTTCGCGCCTGTCGCACCATATTTTTATACGCAAACGCTAATAAATGCGCGATATCAGGCCATCAAGACGAAGTAAGCACTCACACACAGCACCAGACCCGACGCGAGAACATCGCCCCTCCATCGGCAGCGGCGTCAGGGGGCGGTTTCTACGCGGGAAGGGGGCGGTTCCATTGCGGGCAGGGAGCGCCGCAACGGCGGTAGTGACCCGAGACCGCCTGCTCAGCCAGGCTCGACGAGCATCGCCGCGAGGCCAGCGAGCGTTGCGGCGAGGGCGCCGCGGTGCGTCTCGATGACCCCGAGTCCGGCGTCGCTCAGGCGTTCGCGCTGGCCGGGATCCTCGAGCAGGGCAATCACGCGCTCGGCGAGCTCGTCACCGTCGGCGACCTCGACCAGGGCGGCGGTCTCGCGCAGCACCGCGGCCACGTCCTCGAAGTTCGCCAGGTACGGCCCCGCCACCACCGGCACGCCGAGCAGCGCCGGCTCCAACAGATTATGACCGCCGATCGGGACCAGGCTGCCACCGACGAAGGCCACATCCGCGGTGCCATAGAGCGCCTGCAACTCGCCCATGGAATCGCCCAGGTAGATCGCGGCCCGGGCGCTGGGAGTGCGCCCTTCGGAGCGCCGTACCGTCGGCATGCCCGAGTCACGGCACAGCGCGGCCACCGCCTCGAAGCGCTGAGGATGGCGCGGCACCAGAATCAGCAGCGCCTCGGGCAGCCGCGCCACCACCTTGGCGTGGGCCGCCAACACCTGCTCATCTTCACCGGCGTGGGTCGACCCAGCGACCCAGACCGGGCGATGACCGATGGCCGCGAGTAAGCCCTTGCTCACCTCAAGCGAGGCGTCATCGGCGCTCATGTCGAATTTCATCGATCCGACGACCTGGATAGCGTCCGGATTCATGCCGAGTGCCATGTAGCGTTCGGCATCGGCCTGCGACTTGGCCGCCAGCCAGTCGACCCGGGTCAAGGCGTCTTCCATTAGCCACTTGAGTCGGCGGTAGCCGCCGAAGGCTCGCTCGGAGAGGCGGCCGTTGACCACGGCGATCGGCACCGCCCGCTCGGCGCAGGCACTCAGCAGGTTGGGCCACAGCTCGGTCTCGAAGAAGATCGCAATGCAGGGGTCGAGCCCCTCGACGAAGCGCCGGGCGGCGCCGGGGAAGTCCAGCGCCACGAACAGGTGGGCCAGGGGCGCGGCGGCTCCGGCCTCGGGCACGTCATCGACCAGCGCCGCGACACGCTCGGCCCCGGTGGCGGTCATGGTGCTGACCACCAGGCAGTGCCCGGGATAGGCCAGGCGCAGCTCACGAATCAGCGCGCGCGCCGCCATCACCTCCCCCACCGAGGCGCAATGTAGCCACAGGCGCGGCCGCTCATCGAGCCGCGCCGGCAGGCAGCCGAGGCGCTCCGCTCGCGAGCGCCCAGGCAATTGTTCGCGCCAGACGCGACGCCAGATCAACGGTGACAGGGCGCACAGCGCCGTGGAATAGGCCCGGCGGGCCCAGGGATGCCGGCTCATCAGCCCTCGCGATCGAGAATGGTCGAGATCATCGCCGTGGTGGACACGCCGTCTTCAAACCCGAGCACCTTCACTTCCCCCCCGGCGGCGATCACCGCTTCGCCGCCGGCGATATCTTCGGGGCGATAGTCGCCACCCTTGACCAGGATATCGGGCAGAACCGCCTCGATCAGCCGGGCCGGGGTGTCCTCGGCAAAGGGCACGACCCAGTCCACTGCCGCCAGTCCCGCGAGTACCTGCATGCGTCGGTTGAGCGGGTTGATCGGCCGCTTTGGCCCCTTCAGGCGGCCGATGGAAGCATCGTCGTTGACCGCCACGATCAGGCGGTCGCCGAGTTGCCTGGCGTGCTCCAGATAGGCCACGTGGCCGGCGTGAAGGATGTCGAAGCAACCGTTGGTCATGACCACGCGCTCGCCGCGAGCCTGCGCCGCGCGCACCGCCAGCACCAGCGGCGACTCGTCGATGGCGCCAAATTCCGCCAGCTTGTCGCCGTGCAGGGCGGTGTACAGCTCGGCGATGGACAGGGTCGCTGTGCCAGGCTTGGCCACCACCAGACCGGCGGCGAGATTGGACAGCGTCATGGCCTCGGCGAAGCCGTGCCCGGCAGCCAGCGCCAAGCCCAGCACCGCGATCACGGTGTCGCCGGCGCCGGTGACGTCATAGACCTCGCGTGCCCGGGTCGGCAGGTGCAGCGGTTCGGCGCCTTCGCGCACCAGGGTCATGCCCTTTTCGCTGCGCGTGATCAGCAGGGCTTCGAGCTCGAGCTCGGCGCGCAGCGCCTCGGCCTTGGCCGACAGCTCGTCATCGGTGGCACAGTGGCCGACCACCGCCTCGAACTCGGCCAGGTTCGGGGTGATCACACTCGCCCCGCGATAGCGACTGAAGTCCGTGCCTTTGGGATCGATCAGCACGCGCTTGCCGGCGTCGCGGATCAACTGGATCACCATCTCGACGTTAGCCAGGGTGCCCTTGCCGTAGTCGGACAGGATGACCAGGTCGGACTGCGCCAGCGCCTCCGACAGCTTCGGCGCCAGACCGATGGTATCGACCTTGTCCAGGCCGTCCTCGAAGTCCAGGCGAATAAGCTGCTGGTTACGGCTCATCACCCGTAGCTTGGTGATCGTGGGGATGCCCGGCGTGCGATGGAAGTAGGTGTTCACCCCCACTTCCTCGAGGCGCTCGGTCAGGCGGTCGGCATTGTCATCGTCACCGACCAGGCCGGCGAGTGCGGCGTGGGCCCCGAGGGAGGCGATGTTGAGCGCCACGTTGGCCGCGCCGCCGGGCCGGTCTTCGCACTCCTCGACGCGCACGACCGGGACCGGGGCCTCCGGTGAGATGCGCGAGGTGCCGCCGTGCCAGTAGCGATCGAGCATGACGTCGCCGACTATCAGCACGCAGGAGCGCTCCAGCGCGGTCAGATCAAGCTTCATCGGGGGACTCCCTGTCGAGTGTTGGGCCGGTGGAAGGGGCATGGGGAGACGCGGTGGCCGCCAGCAGTGCGTCGAACTTGTCGATTACGTCGTCGGAGCGAATCAGCGACATCGCATCGGGGTGACGTACGCGCCGGCCCCAGGTAACGGTCGCCGGATCCTCGTGGAGGAACTCACGCACGGCATCGGGGTAGCGATTGACGACATAATCGCGCCAGCGATAGGGCGCGGCGCGATCGGGGTTGGTGGTGGCGAAGAGCCCCACCACCGGCGTGCCCATGGCATTGGCCATGTGCACCGGCCCCGAGTCCGGTGCGATCACGACCCGGGCGCGATCGATCAGCGCCAGCAAGCCCTTGAGCGAGGTAGCGCCGATGGCGTCGATCACCGCGTCAGCCTGACACAGCGCTTGAATGCGATGGCCCATCTCGCGCTCCTGGGTGCTGCCCCCGCCCGTCATCACCGTCTTCAGGCCGTACTGGGTGTAGGCGTGCTCGACCAGCGCAGCATAGCCTTCGGCGGACCAGTTGCGAAAGTTGCGCAGGCGCGGGTTGGCGCAGGGGCTGATCAGCAGGTACTCCGCGTCGCCGGTGAGATGCCGGGCTTCGTCCACCGCGGCCGCGGGAATCGGAAGGTCCCAGGCGAGTTCGGTGTCCTCCACCCCCATCAAGGCGGCAAAATCCATGAACGACTCGAGCACATGGGCCCGTTCGCGGGGCACCAGCTGGCGGTGGGTGAACCAGTACTGGCGGTCCTTGGCTCGGGCGCGGTCGAAACCGACCCGTACATCGGCCTTGAGGCCCAGCGACAGCACGCTGGCCCTGAGCGCCTGCTGCATGTGCAGCAGCACGTCGAAGCGCGTATCGGCGAGCCGTCGCCACAGCGCCCGCATGCCGGCAAGGCCGGTGCTCTTGTCGTAGACGATGAACTCGACCCCCGACATGCCGGCCAGTAGACTGTGCTCGCCCTTGCCGATGATCCAGGTGATCTTCGCCTCGGGCCATTGGCGCTGCAGGGCACGCACGGTGGGCACCAGGTTGCAGACGTCGCCGAGGGCGGAGAGTCGCAACACGCCGATGTGCTGAGGATGGGCGGGCAGAGGATGCTTCATGCAGTTGGCAACGTATCGATCCGGAAAGGTGGGCATTTTATACGATGCCGACAGTTTATGTGACGCGCGCCCAAAGCCACAAACGCCGGCGTCACAAACCGCCGAGCCGTCGGCACGGACAACGCCCCCCATGTTGCCGGTGGGGCCGGAGCTGCTCGCGCCGGATTTCTGGCAGGACGAGGGCCTGGTCACCGGCCAGGCGCCGGGGCGCGGCCAGAGCCTGTTTGTCGCTGTGGGCCATCGCGAATGGGTGCTCCGGCCCTACCGCCGGGGCGGTCTGATCGCGCGTCTGTCGTCATCACGCTATGTGTGGACGGGACTCGAGGGCACCCGCGCCTTTCGCGAACTGCGCCTGACCGCCGAGCTGTTCGATGCCGGCCTGCCGGTGCCACGACCAATTCTCGCCGGCGTGATCCGCCATGGCCTCACCTACGAGGCGGCGCTGATCACCGAGCGCCTGCCCGCCGCCGTGGCCCTGGCCGAGCGTCTGGCGGCCGGAACCGCGAGCGACGCGCTGCTCGAGACCGTCGGCGGCGTCATTCGGCGCTTCCACGATCATGGCCTCGACCACGTCGACCTCAACGCCCGAAACCTGCTGATCGACCACCACGACGGCGTCTGGCTGATCGACTTCGACCGCTGCCGACTGCGAGAAGGCGGGCGCTTGGATGAGCGCGGCACCGGGCGCTTGAATGAGCGCGGTACCGGGCGCTTGGATGAGCGCGGTACCGGGCGCTTGAATGAGCCAGGCACCGGGCGCTTGGATGAGCGCGGCACCGGGCGCTTGGATGAGCCAGGCACCGGGCGCTTGGATGAGCGCAGCACCGGGCGCTTGAACGAGCGCGGGCGCCCGCATCGCCAAGACGCCTGGCGCCAGGCCAACCTCAATCGGCTCGGCCGCTCCTTCGCCAAGTTCTGCGCCAGCAGCGAAGCCGCGGACGACGCCATGCAGGCGGTACGCCACGGCTACGCCGCGACCGCGTCCGACTAGCCCGCTTCCCAGTCCTTGATTCCAGCTCTTGTTCCCAGCCCCTGGCGGCTCGCGCCACCGCCCCGCCACCGGCGCGGCATGAAGCTTCAAACAGGCAGCTCAAGCCATCGTTTCGACCGGGTGGCCAAACCGCCGAAGTGAGCGCTCGCACACCGGGAAGCGACGCCCCACCCCGACTCCAAGTGCTAGGGACGGCGTTCCTGGCTCACCTTGCGATAGACTTCCGTGAGCCCTTCGACATGGGACGTCAGCTGAAAGTGCTTCTTGACCCGCTCCCGGGCGTTGGCCCCCATGCGGCGACGCAGGCCTTCGTCGCTGGCCAGCTCCTCGAGCGCAGCGGCCCACTCCCTGGCCGACTCCGGATCTGCCAATCGGCCGCTATGGGCGTCGATCAGCTCGGGGATAGCGCCGCTGGCGGATCCGATCACGGCCTTGCCCGCCGCCATCGCCTCGATCACCGTGAGCCCGAAGGCTTCATTACGTGACGGCACGCAGACCACGTCCAGCACCTCGAACAGCCGCGCCAGATCGCGTCGGAAGCCGGTGAAGGTAATCCGCGGCTCAAGGCCCCGCTCGGTGGCCAGCGCCTGTAGCTCGGCGACGTACTCCTCGCGGCTGCCCTCGTCGGCCTTGAGTCCGCCGACGATCACCCCATGAACGTCGAGATCCGGTCGCTCCCGGGCGAGCTCGGCCAGGGCTTCGATGAACACACGCTGGCCCTTGCCTGGCGTCAGGCGGCCGGCGACGCCCAGCGTCACCCGACCGGCGGGAATGCCGAGACTCGCACGCAGGGCGCGGCGTTCGCCGGCATCGAGCCGCGGTGCCAGCGACGCCGGATCGATACCGAGATGGAGGCACTGGATGCGCTCGGCCGGCAGCGGGAAGGCCTTCACATTGCGCTTGCGCGTCGCTTCGCTGATCGACAGCACCCGGCTGACTCGGCCATAGGCCCAGCGATGGTAAAGGTCCTTCTTCGGTCGGGTGACGCCCATATGGTCGGTGAAGATGACCCTCAGCCGCGGTCGCAGCGTCGCGATCAGGGCCGCCAGGCGCAGATCGCTGGACTTGTGGCAGTGCAGCACGCGAATATCGTGCTGTTTGAGATAGCCGAGCAACGCCCCGATCCGTAGCAGCGCCGTTCCCCGCGAGGGCACGGTCATCGGCTCGATACCGGCCTCCTGCATGCTACGGGCCACACGCGACCCGGCGATGGCGAGACCATGGGCCTGCCACCCCTGACGGCCAAGCTCCGGTATAATCCGTGACGGATACATTTCCAGTCCGCCCCAGCCGTCCGACAGGCAGATATGCATGACCTTGTGGCTCATCTCAGCGTGACTCAAGGTGGTCTCCTTTCCGGTCCCGGGGCTTTCGGAGCCCAGATGACGCATTCGTTGGACTCAGACACGCCACCCCGTCTGCTGGTGGTGCGCAATGACAAACTTGGCGACTTCATGCTGGCGTGGCCGGCTCTCGCCACGCTCAAGGCGGCCTCGCCGGCTCCGCACATCAGTGTGCTGGTGCCCTCCTACACCGCGCCATTGGCACGCCAGTGCCCGTGGATCGATGAGGTCGTGCTCGATCCGGGTGACGCGGCGCCACGCAATGAACAGCGCCAGCTGCTCAGGCACCTGCGCGCAGGCGCCTTCGATGCCTTGTTGACGCTGTTCTCGACGCCGCGCATCGGCTGGCTTGGCTGGCGTGCCGGCATCCCCGTGCGGGTGGCGCCGGCCACCAAGTGGGCCCAGCTATTCTACAACCGTCGCATCGCCCAGCGCAGGTCGCGCTCGGCAAAGCCCGAGTATGCCTACAATCGGGACCTGGCCGACGCCACCATCGATGCCCTCGGCTTGACCCCCGGAAAGGCCGTGATGCCGCCCTTCTGGCCTGAGGGTGCGGCGCGGCGCGACATCGAGAGACGTCGGCTGAGCGAGGAACTGGCCCTCGACGGTGACCGCCTGTGGCTGTTCCTGCATCCGGGCAGCGGCGGCTCTGCGGTCAACCTCAGCCCCGAGGCCTACGCCGAGTTCGCCGCCGATATCGACCGCCGGCTGATCGCGGCGGGGCACCCGGCGCCGACCTGGGTGCTCACCGCGGGGCCCGGCGAAGAAGCCTGCGCCGACGCACTGGCGCAAACGCTCAGACGCCAAGGGTTAACGGCCCACCGCCAGCCCGCCCGAGCGGGCCTGGCCGCCTTCGCTCGTAGCCTGGCCGCCGCCGATGCCGTGATCGCCGGTTCCACCGGCCCGCTGCACGTGGCAGGCTGTCTCGACCTGATCACCGTCGGTTTCTATCCGTCGCATCGGTCGGCCACGCCGCTGCGCTGGCAGACCTGTAACGCCGAAGATCGTCGCCTGGCCTTCCACCCTCCCGAAGGGGCCGATACGATCGACATGTCTGCCATCGATCTTGGCGCCGCGGCCAAGGCGACCGCCGAGAGACTCGCGACCGTAGCGACCACCACCGCCCCCCGCTTTGCCACCAGGCACGAGACGCCATGACCTCGATAACCGGCATCATCATCACGCTCAACGAGCAGGACAATATCGAGGACGCCATCGCCTCGCTACGTCCGGTATGCGACGAGATCATCGTCGTCGACTCAAAAAGCCAGGATGCTACCGTCGCCCTGGCCGAAGCCGCGGGCGCCAGAGTGATTCACCAGGCTTATCTGGGCGATGGCCCGCAGAAGGCCTTCGCCGTGCCCCAGGCAAGCCATGACTGGATACTGGCGCTGGACGCCGACGAACGCCTCGATCCAGACGCCGTGGCGGCCATTCGCGCACTGCCGCTGGACGACGCGCAAACGGCGTATCGTTTCAAGCGACGCAACTTCGCCGGACGCCACTGGATCCGGGCCGCCGGCTTTTATCCAGACCCCGTCACCCGACTCTACAACCGCACGACCTCAGGCTATCTGCCGAAGAAGGCGCACTCCTCCGTGCAGGCCCCGCAGGTGGTGGATGTCGATGCCCACCTGAGCCACTTCACCTACCGCGACCTATCACACTGGATCACTCGCATCGATCAGCTGTCGAGTCGTGATGCCTGGGCGATGAAGGAGCGAGGCGTCACGCCCTCCGCGCTGCGCCCCAGTGTCCACGCCCTGACCGCGATGCTGCGCAAGTTGATTCTCAAGGGCGGGATCCTGCAGGGCCAGGATGGCATGACCGTGGCCATGACGACGGCATTTCATGCCTACATGAAGTATGCAAAGCTGAACGAACTTTACGAGAACGAGCGCGCCGGCGACAACCGCTGACGACGCGCCGAGCCCCCTACACCGGCCGGGCTGCACCGTCAGGCGACGCGCACCGGCCACTCTGGCGCCATGACCATGCCCCTGTCTCGAGTGAATCCCCCCGCCTGGCTACGCTGGACCGTCCTGCTGATCCTGGGGCTGTCCATCGGTCACACCGTGGTCATGGTCACCCGCCTGCACGGCTGGAGCCTGCCGCTGATAGCGCTGGCCTGGCTGGGCCTGGCCTGGCGCCTTGGCTGGGGCGCCCCACCGCCGCCCAGGCTCTACGTCCGCGTCATCCCCTGGTCGCTGATACCGCTGGTCTTCTGGGGCATCTACGTCTACCTGGCCAATAGCTTCGGCAAGGTCGACATGAGCGCAGTCTACTTTCATCTGCAGGCCGGTATCGCCGAGCATGGAGGCAGCGGTCGGACCATCGCCGCGGTGGTCTATACCCTCGGCATGGGGGTGGTGCTGTCGGCCTACACCTGGCTGGTTCGCCATGACTACCGCTGGCACCGCAAGGACCATTGGCTCGCGATCGTCCTGCTGGTTGGCAACCCGATGTTCTATAGCCTCGGGCAGCGAGGTGCCGCGGTCGTGGCCGACCCCGGCGCCTGGCTGGAACGCCACTACGTGACCCCGGTGATTCTGGACGCGCCGCGCCGCCCGCCCAACCTGCTGGTGGTGTACATGGAGAGCCTCGAGCGCACCTACGCCGACCAGGCCCGCTTCGGCGACGCCTACGATGACATCCGCGAACTCGGCCAGGATGCCCTGGTGTTCGAAGACGTTCGCCAACTGAACAACACCGGCTGGACCATGGCCGGCATGATCGCCAGCCAGTGCGGCACCCCCCTGATGCCCGCCGGCCTGCTCCACGACAGCCAGTTCGATCCGCTGCACCACGTCGTCCCCGGCGTCCGTTGTCTCGGCGACCTGCTGTCCGAACAGGGCTATCAGCTCGTGTTCATGGGCGGGGCCAGCACCGAATTCGCCGGCAAGGGGCTGTTCTACCGCGACCACGGCTTCGATCGCGTGCTCGGCCGTGAGCAGTTGACCCCGCGGCTCGAGGATCCGGAGTACCTCAACAGCTGGGGGCTCTACGACGACAGCCTGTTCGATCTGGTCGAAGAGGAAGTCGCTCGCCTGGACGACGAACCCGGCCCCTGGGGACTGGTCGCCCTGAACCTGTCGGCACACGCCCCCGCCGGCTATCCCGCCAAGGCCTGTCAGCAGCGCCAGGGCGACTACGATGGCGTCGATATCCTCTACGCGGTGAAGTGCTCGACCTGGCTCACCCGTCGGCTGATCGAGCGCCTGGAGCGCTCGGGTCACCTCGACAACACCGTGGTGATGATCGCCAGCGACCACCTGACCATGCGCGTCTCGGCCTGGGATCAACTGATTCAGGGCCCGCGCACCAACACCCTGATGCTGATGGGCGATGAACTCGAGCCGGGTGTCGTGTCGACCCCCGCCACCACCATGGACACCCTACCGACCGTGCTGGAGGCCATGGGCTTCACCATCGACTGGCACCGCGCCGGCCTCGGCGTCTCCCTGCTGACCCAGGAACCCCCATTGATCAAGCGCTACGGCCTCGAGGCCTTGAACGAACGCATGCGCGAGGAAACCGCCCTGCAGGAGCGCCTGTGGCAGGGCCTGGAGCCTCAACTTCAAGGCGAAACCGGACAACCCACAACACCACCGAAGGTGCCCGTGAGCCCGGAACAGCCTTGAGCCCCACCCCTTCTCGTTCCGGCCCTTTCCTTTCCCGCCCTTTCCTTTCCGACCCCCGCGCCAGCGCGGCGGGGGCCGAAAGATCAAGGACCAGGGGCATCGAAGGTGCGGCCGAGACTCGGTGATCATCGCGTTGGCGCGACGCCATGGCCACCTCGGCGCCTCACGACCTGAGCATCACGCCGTTGCCAGGATCGAGCGCAGCAGGCGCTCGGGGGCAATATGATTCAGGCAGTTGGTATGCCCTAGCGGGCAGGTGCGCTCGAAGCACGGGGAACAGGAAAGCGCCAGATAGTGAATCTCGGCGTTGTCGGTCAAGGGTGGCGTGTAGGCGGGGCTCGAGGAGCCGTAGATCGCCTGAATACGCGTGCCGACGGCGGCCGCCACGTGCATCAGGCCCGAATCGTTGGTCACCACCTGGGCGCAGTCGCCGAGCAGGTCCACGGCGTCCCCGAGACGCGTCTCGCCACACAGGTTATGGGCATGCTCGAGCCCGGCCACGATCTCATCGCCCGCGGCACGATCCTTGGGCCCACCCAGCACGCGCACCTCGAAACCTTGCTCGATCAAGCGTGCCGCCAGTTCATGAAAATAGGCCAGCGGCCACTGCTTGGCCGGGCCGTACTCCGCCCCGGGCATCATGCCGATGGCCGGGCGCACGCCGAGGCCGTGCTGGTCGAGCAAGCGGGCGAGATTGTCGGGATCGAGCCTGAGCTCGGGGCGCGGCAGGGCAAAATCACCGCGCTCGGTGGCGGCCTCCGGCAGACCAAGGGCGACGAAGCGCTTGACCGTCTGGTCGAGGACGCTCTTGTCGAGCTTGCGGCGCTGATTGAGCAGCCCATAGCGCTGCTCTCCGGTGAACCCGACACGACGAGGCACCCACGCCAACAACGGCACCAGCGCCGATTTCCATGAGCGCGGCAGCACGATCGCGCGATCGAAACGTCCGCGCAGCCCACGAGCCAGGCGTCGACGTGCGGCGAAGCCGAATTCACCGTGGCCCACGACCAGCTCCACGACCTCATCGACTTCGCTCATGCGTTCCAGAATCGGCCGCGACCAGGCCGGCGCCACGACGGCGACACGCGCCGCACCGGCCCGTTTCAGCGTCTTGAACAGGCTCTGGGCCATGACCATGTCGCCGACCCAGGACGGACCGACGACCAGCAACCGCTGCCCGCCCAGGCGAGTCTCCTCGGTCGCGGCGGCATCAGCCATTCAGCCACTCCAGGTACTCGCGCACGCCCTCGGCCACGCTCAAGAACTCCTTGTCGTAGCCGACCTCGCGCAGGCGCGAGATATCGGCACGGGTGTAGCTCTGGTAGCGCCCCTTGAGCTCCTCGGGGAAGTCGATGTAGTCGATCTTGCCCTTGGCGTAGTAGTCGATCACCGTCTCGCCGATGGTCTTGAACGGCTCGGCGCGCCCGGTGCCGAGGTTGAAGATGCCGCGGGCCTCGGGATGGTCCAGAAACCACAGGTTGACCGCGACCACATCCCCCACGTAGACGAAGTCGCGGCTCTGCATGCCGGCCGCATAGCCATCGTAGGCGCCAAACAGGCGCAGGTCGCTGCCCGCGGCGACCTGGGTGTGATTGTGATAGGCGACGCTGGCCATCTTGCCCTTGTGCTGCTCGCGCGGCCCATAGACATTGAAGTAACGAAACCCGGCCACCTGGGTCTTGAGGCTGGCCTGGCGCGAGCGCACGTACTGGTCAAACAACAGCTTGGAGTAGCCGTAGACGTTGAGCGGCTTCTCGTGCTCCGGCGATTCGACAAACACCTCGCTACCGCCATAGGTGGCCGCCGACGAGGCGTACAGGAACGGAATGCCCTCGCGCTCGCAGAAGTGCAGCAGTTCCTTGGAGTAGGTGAAGTTGTTCTCGAGCATGAACTTGCCGTCCCACTCGGTGGTATCCGAGCAGGCGCCCTCGTGGAAGATCGCCTCGATGGGCGGCAGCTGGTGCAGCTCGCCGCGCATGTGCGCCTTCACCCGGGCCAGAAACTCATCCTTGTCCATATAATCGCCGA
Source organism: Halomonas sp. V046 (assembly GCF_052645355.1). Taxonomy (NCBI): domain Bacteria; kingdom Pseudomonadati; phylum Pseudomonadota; class Gammaproteobacteria; order Oceanospirillales; family Halomonadaceae; genus Halomonas; species Halomonas sp. V046. The sequence continues at coordinate 95,921 of NZ_JBQXYF010000002.1, read as the reverse complement.
GGGTCAGATCGGCGAGATTGACGAACTTGGTGCCGTCACGGAGGTCGTCGACCACCAGCACGTCGGTGCGGCCGCGCTCGTTCAGCGCCTTGACCAGATTCGAGCCGATAAAGCCGGCTCCGCCTGTCACTACGATCATGGAATTCCCCTGGCTTACGTTGCGCCTATAACCGAATTGCCTGTGATTGTATACTTGACGGCTCTTGAATTCATGGCCAACGGTGCTTCTCCAATGACACAGTCGACGCCAGACGTGGCGACCTTCCAGGGTTTGATCCTGGCCCTGCAACAGTACTGGGCCGAACAGGGCTGCGTGATCCTGCAGCCTCTGGACATGGAAGTCGGCGCGGGCACCTTCCACCCGGCCACCTTCCTGCGCTCCATCGGCCCTGAATCCTGGAACTCGGCCTACGTGCAACCGTCGCGCCGGCCGACCGACGGCCGCTACGGCGAGAACCCCAACCGCCTGCAGCATTACTACCAGTTCCAGGTGGTCATGAAGCCGTCGCCGGCCGATTTCCAGGAGCTGTACCTCGGCTCACTGGAGCGCCTGGGCATCGACCCGCTGGTCCACGACATCCGCTTCGTTGAAGACAACTGGGAGTCACCGACGCTCGGCGCCTGGGGCCTGGGCTGGGAAATCTGGCTCAACGGCATGGAGGTGACCCAGTTCACCTACTTCCAACAGGCCGGCGGCATCGAATGCTTCCCGGTCACCGGTGAGCTGACCTATGGTCTCGAGCGCATCGCCATGTATCTGCAGGACGTCGATAGCGTCTATGACCTGATCTGGACCGTGGCCCCCGATGGCTCTCGGGTCACCTACGGCGACGTGTTCCTGCAGAACGAAGTCGAACAGTCGACCTACAACTTCGAGCACGCCGACGTCGATGCCCTGTTCGGCAACTTCGATCATCAAGAAGGCGAGTGCCAGAAGCTGCTTGCGGCCAAGCTGCCACTGCCGGCCTATGAGCAGGTGCTCAAGGCCTCGCACACCTTCAACCTGCTGGATGCCCGTCACGCCATCTCGGTGACCGAGCGCCAGCGCTACATCTTGCGCGTGCGCACCATGGCCCGCGACGTGGCCAACGCCTATCTCGAATCGCGCAGGGCCGCCGGCTTCCCGCTGGCGCCGGAGGCCCTGCGGCGCGAACTGCTGGACAACGAATCACTCGCCGAACAGGGAGACGCATGAGCATGGCAGCCCAACCCCTACTGGTCGAACTCGGCGTCGAAGAACTTCCGCCGAGCGCCATCGACGCCCTGTCCGATAGCCTTGCCCAAGGCATTCGTCGTGGCCTCGAGACCGCCGAGGTGGCGTTCGAGGGCGTGACGGCCTACGCCACGCCGCGCCGCCTCGCCGTGCGTATCGAGGCCCTGGCCGACAAGCAGCCGGACCGCGACGTCGAGAAGCGCGGCCCAGCGCTCACCGCAGCGTTCAAGGATGGTGTCCCGACCAAGGCCGCCGAAGGCTTCGCCCGCTCCTGTGGCGTCGCCGTCGACGACCTGATCCACCTGGAAACCGACAAGGGCACCTGGCTTGGCTACCGCGAACAGCAGCAAGGTGAGAGCGTCGCTGCGCTGCTGCCGGGCATCATCGACAAGGCGATTGCGGCGCTGCCGGTGCCGAAGAACATGCGCTGGGGAGCCTCGCGCATCGAGTTCTCGCGCCCGGTGCACTGGCTGGTCGCGCTTCACGGCGACGCGGTCATTGCGGCCAGTGTGCTTGGCCTCGAGGCCGGTCGCACCACTCGTGGCCACCGCTTCCACGCCCCCGATGCCATCGAACTGAGCCATGCCGATGACTACCTGGCGGCGCTGGAAAACGCCTGGGTGCTGGCCGACCGTGATGTTCGCCGTGAACGCATCCGTGAGCAGGTCCTCGCCGAGGCCGAACTGATGGACGCCGACGCGGTGATCGACGAAGACCTGCTGGTAGAGGTCAGCGGACTGGTCGAATGGCCCGTGGCCCTCACCGGCAGTTTCGATGAGCGCTTCCTCGAGGTCCCCGCCGAGTGTCTGATTTCCTCGATGAAGGCCAACCAGAAGTACTTCCACCTGCTGGATGGCGAGGGCAAGCTGAAGCCGGCCTTCATCACCATCTCGAACATCGACAGCAAGGAGCCGGAACAGGTCATTTCGGGCAACGAGAAGGTCATCCGCCCACGCCTGGCCGACGCCGCCTTCTTCTACGAGACCGATCGTCGTCGCACGCTGGCCGAGCGTATCGCCGAGCTCGGCAGTGTCGTGTTCCAGAAGCAGCTTGGCAGCCTGGCCGACAAGGCCGCACGTAATGCCGCCGTGGCCGCGCACATCGTCGCCCAGACCGATGGCGATGAGGCCAAGGCGCGGCGCGCCGCCGAGCTCGCCAAGTGCGATCTGGTCACCGAAATGGTGCTCGAATTCCCCGAACTGCAGGGCACCATGGGCCGCTACTACGCCGAGCACGACGGCGAGGATGCCGAGGTCGCACAGGCCATCGAAGAGCAGTATCTGCCGCGCTTCGCCAGCGACGCCATCCCGACGACCCGCACCGGCCAGGCCCTGGCCATCGCCGACCGCCTCGATACCCTGACCGGCATCTTCGGCATCGGCCAGCGTCCCAGCGGCACCAAGGACCCCTTCGCCCTACGCCGTGCGGCCATCGGCGTGCTCAACATCATGATCAAGGGCGAACTGGCGCTCGACCTGCGTGAGTTGCTCGAGCTTGCCGTGGCGCAACACCAGACCAAGGGCAAGGGCCTGCCCAAGGTCGACGGTCTGGTCGAGGACGTGCTCGGCTATATGCTCGACCGCTTCCGCGCCTGGGCGCTGGACGAGGGCATCGGCGCCGAGGTGTATCTCGCCGTTCGCGCGCGCCCGGTCACCCAGCCGCTGGACTTCGCCCGCCGCCTGCGCGCCGTCAGCCACTTCGCCGGACGCGACGAGGCCGCCGCCCTGGCCGCCGCCAACAAGCGCGTCTCCAACATCCTGGCCAAGCAGGCGCATGACGGCAGTACCGCCGTGGACGCGGGCCTGCTCAACGAGCAGGCCGAGGCGACGCTGCACGAGGCCGTTGCGCGCTGCCAGCAACAGGTGGCGCCGCTGTTTCAAAGCGCATCCTACAGCGACGCGCTGGACGTTCTGGCTAGCCTCCGAGCGCCGGTCGACGCCTTCTTCGACCAGGTCATGGTGATGGCCGACGACAGCGCCGTGCGCGCCAACCGTCTGGCCCTGCTGGCGAGCCTTCAGGCCCTGTTCCTGGAAATCGCCGATATTGCCGAGCTGCAGCAGTAGCTGCCCGGCCGCCCTCCCCTCTCCCCTGGGCCATCGTCAAGAACCGCCGACGACCGGTCCAAGGGAAGAGGCCTCCAGACACGATGCCGGGGGCACGGGGGCAAAGCGAAGCACTAAAGAAAGCGAAGCGCTAAAGAAAGAAAAGCAAAAGAGGCCGATCTCAGGATCGGCCTCTTTCTTTTTTTGTTAATGCGGGTTCCGCTCGTGATACCGTCGCCGCTGCCCCCCCCCTCGCCCGCGTGCGTGTTTCACGTGAAACATGGGAGGCCAAGGCGCGCGACGCTTAAGCCGAAGCCCGATCCCAGCCTAAGCCCGAACCCAGCCCCAGCCCGATTTCGCGGAGCGAGTCCTCAGACACGGCTCGAGGCAAGCTCGGTATCCATCACCACCACCGTCTTGCCGAGGGACTCGGGGCGGTGCGTCAGCGCGTCACGGATACGCTCCGGTGCGAAACGTGCGGCGATACGCGGTCGCAGGTCATGCCGCTGCATGTGAGCCAGCAATGCCTCGAAATCGCTGCGACTTCCCACGCTAACACCCTCCAGTCGCAACAGCCCCCTGAGCATGGGCCCCACCAGATCACCGTGAACATGGCCGCCATCGAGAAAGCCGACGACGGCCACACGCCCCCTCACCGCCATCAGGGGCAACAGCAGCGATATCAGGGTGTCGCCGCCAACCACGTCGACCGCCAGGTCAAGACCCCGCCCCTCCGTGGCATCGAGAATAGCCTGGCGCCGCTGATCGAGGCTGCCGGGCCCTATCACCGCATGGGCCCCTAGCCGCCTTAGCTCGTCGCCAAATTGGGGGCGCGAGGTAAGCACCACCGGACGGGCGTCTGCCGATGCGGCCAACGTCAATGCCTGAAGCGAGACGTTACCGGTTCCCTCGATCAGCACGTACCGCCCTGTCAACGCAGTGTGCAGTGCCTGGTCGCTGGCATCACCCATCAGCGCCTTCCAGGCCGTCACGCCGGATATCGCCAGACTCGCGGCCTCTTCCAACGACCACCCTGGGGGCACGCCGAGCAAGGCTTCACGAGGGAGGATAATCTCCTCGGCCAGCCATCCGTCGAGTGGGCCGCCGATCTTGCTGGCATGGAAGGAGGTCTTGAACCCGCCGGCGATCCATGCCGACGTGTAGTGGCCAAGCACCGCATCCCCTGGCGCCAGATCGACCACATCCGCGGCCACCTCCTCCACCCTACCCGCGCCCTCGGAGAGGGGTATGAAGGGCCGAGGCATCGCGCTCAGATATTCGCCCCTGGCCAGCGCCACGTCACGATAGTTGATCGCCGCCGCGGCGACCTTCACACGCACCTCCGACGCCCTGAGCGCGCGTCGGGCAGGGGTCCTGCGAATCAACTGATCGAGCCCCAAGCCCTCAGAATAGTAGGCCCAATGGGGCCGCTCGTGGCGCTCGCCATCCCCGGCAGCAGCCGTGTCCTCGGTGACGTGCCTTGCGGTGATATCACTGTCGCTATGATTCATGGTGGTCCCCATCGATGTGATCGAGTGGCGAAACGAAGGGCCGCCGGTCGGCGGCTGCCTTCGCGGGCTCTGGTCTACGTAAAGGGTCGACGAGAAGGGTCGACGTCCCTGATAGAGGCAAGCTTGGGGCGATCGGTCTTCTCGAGCCAGCGACGCGGCCTGGACTCAGTCTTGCGCGTGGCGCAATACTGGCTTCCAGCGGTGACGCGGCGCACCTCCTTAGCGGCCCAGGAGAGGAGCGCCCTCGTCCGAGCCCCCGGCCGGGCGCCCGGGCATCGCATCGTTCAGCTGACACCTGGGTCGATACACCTGGCTCGATACACCTGGCTCGATACACCTGAGCCGACACCAGTGAGGAATCTCCCTTGGCCTATCTCAACGGCATTAGCCTCGATGACATAGTGGCCTTCGCCGAGGTCGCCAGGCATCGATCATTACGCCTCGCAGCGGAGCGTCTCAACATCACCAGTGGCGCCATCAGTCGTCGGCTCGACTCCCTCGAGCGGCGTCTCGGCGTGCGTTTATTGCACCGCACCACGAGGGCCGTCAGGTTAACGGCGGAGGGCAGCGAATACCTATCCCGAGTGTCGCCCGCCGTCGACGCCATCGCCTGCGCAGGGGATCACCTTAGCGATCGCCACCAGGATCTGGGGGGCGAGATTCGAATCTCACTGCCGGTGAACTACGCACGCCTGCATATCGCACCTCACTTGGCTGACTTTCTCTCCCAGCACCCCAATATCCGCATCAATGCCATCTTCGATGATGGGTTCAGCGATATCGTCGGCGACGGCTTCGACCTGGCGATACGCATCGGGCGCCTCGATGACTCTCGTTTGGTGGCGCGCCGCATCGCCAGCGACACGAGAATCGTCGTCGCTTCGCCCGACTACCTGCAACGCCATGGAACGCCGACGCACCCGCTGGACCTGCTCGATCATGCCTGCCTGCACTACACCCGATTCCACGGCGCGCAGCGCTGGGTCTTCGCCAAGGATGGCGAGCAGGTCTCGGTACCCGTCGATGGCCCCCTTAGGGCCAACTACGGACATGCGCTGACGCTGGCCGCCGAGGCGGGGCTGGGATTCGTTCATAGTGCTCGAGCCATCGTCCTCGACGCCCTGGAGAGCGGCCGTCTCGTCGAAGTTCTCGGCGACTGGCGGCTCCCACAGATCGCGGTCTACGCCATCACGCCGGCCCGAGCCACGACGCCGCGGCGGGTGAACGCTCTGATCGATCATATCGCCTCACACCTGCCGCAGGCCTAAGGGTCCCGCCCATAGCGGACCTTGCCATCGCTACCCGCGCGGCTGCGCCCGCCTCCGCAGACCGAGCCGTCAGCACGGGAACATCCGCCAGGCATCAGCCCCCAGCGTGAGGGCTCGGCGCCACGCCTTCCCTCAGCGAGGAGGAGACCGGCTGGATTGTTTCACGTGAAACACCCCCCTACACTGGGGTGACTCCGCCTTCCTTTCTGCCAAGGTACCGTACCGTCATGGCCCACAAACTCGTCATCCTCGATCGCGACGGTGTCATCAATCACGACTCCGATGACTACGTGAAGTCCCTCGACGAGTGGATTCCCTACCCCACCGCCATTTCCGCCATCGCCCGTCTCACACGTGCCGGCTGGCGCGTGGCCGTCGCCACGAACCAGTCCGGCATCGCCCGAGGCTACTACGACGAGACGACCCTCGCCGCCATGCATGAAGTAATGAGCGCATTGGTCGAGACGGAGGGAGGTCGCATCGATCACATCGCCTACTGCCCGCACATCAGCGAGGACGGCTGTGACTGCCGCAAGCCGCTCCCAGGCCTGCTGATCGACGTGCGCCGTGAGCTCCACCTCGACAGCCTGGAGGGCACCTGGATGGTCGGCGACAGCTTGCGGGACGTCGATGCCGGTCGTGCCGCCGGCTGCCGTACGGCCTTGGTACGAACCGGCAAGGGCGAGCGCACCCTCGCCAAGTACCCCGAGTTCCTGGACGCCCGATCCGCGACGCCGGTCTTCGATGACCTGGCTGAGTTCGTCGACTGGCTCCTGGCCCACTAAGCGCCGGAGCACCGGAGCGCCGGAGCACCAGAAGGCCGCAGCGACACGCCTCATCGCCCATAACGCCCTTGTCTCGTCGCTCGACACCACCGGCCACAAGCCCCCGCCATCAAGCCCTGCCCGGCAACAAGGCAGGCGCTCACAACTGGCTCTCGCGGCAATGTTCCACGTGAAACATCGCGATGCCCCCTCTCCCCCGCCTTTGCCGACGGCCCGCCTTTGCCGACGGCCCGCCTGACAGACGCCATGGCATCGGGCGGGATCGTCAGCTGCGAGAGCCCCCTTCTCCAACGCCAGAAATACCAACCACGGGATGACGAAGGAAGCCGCCAGCTGCTGTGGCGCTGGGGACCGAACGCAGTGTGCGCCACCCACTGCTGGCTCCCGCGGCAATGTTCCACGTGAAACATCGCGATGTCCCACTCCCCCGCCTTTACCGACGGCCCGCCTGACAGACGCCATGGCATCGGGCGGGATCGTCAGCTGCGAGAGCCCCTTCTCCAACGCCAGAAATACCAACCAAGAGATGTCGAAGGCAGCCGCCAGCTGCTGTGGCGCTGGGGACCGAACGCAGTGTGCGCCACCCACTGCTGGCTCCCGCGACAACGTTTCACGTGAAACATCGCGATATCTCCTCCCCCGCCTTCGCCGACGCCCCCCTGAAAGACGCCAAGCATCGGGCGAGATCGTCCGGTGCGGGCTACTCAACCCTAGAAATAACAGTCGAGTGGATACCGAGCCTGCCGCAATGGTCGTCCGTGGCACGTGCCGATGTGGCCCAGTTACTGTTGACGTTCGTTGCTTACGGCGCGGGGAAGGAGGGGGCCGCCCGCCGGCGCAGCCGAACACACAACAGGGGCCGGGAAAGGATCAATGGCGAGGTATTGCACGGCATCGCGTGTTGCGACCGTGAACCAACAATCGCCAGACAGCTTTGCCTTGTGGAAAGGGGACGCCGACAGGCGCCGGCCACTCGTACGACGCCCATTCTCGACCGAATGTTTCACGTGAAACATCCAGCGTAGCACACGCGGCACGTGCCATTAGTTCAATATTATATGTGATAAATCATTAGGGTATGGAGACTCTTCATCATGCACCGTCGGCATGCCTATCGGTTCCAGACTGAGCTCCCGCCCCTAGGGAGAGGACTTCACCACTAGGGATAAGAGCCCCGCCCCGCTGTCCAACACCGCCCTCTACGGGAAGATCGGCAAGGGCTAAAGCAAACACCGTTGCGAAGATGCCTATAACCATCGCACCAATACTGGATGTGCGAATCGTCGTGCGCTTCTTTATCTGCTAAAGACGGGGCCGATGAAAACACCCACCTACCTGCGCCACCAGCCGTCCCAAAAATGCACGCTCTCGGCGCGTCCGTCCAGCCAGCCAGCCAGCCAGCCAGCCAGCCAGCCAGCCGCAATCTAACCGTCAATATGGTTCGTAGCCGCCAGGCGATGTTTCACGTGAAACATCGTTGATCTCTCGCACACCCCCTTCGACATTATTGATTAAAGTCATAAAAATCAACAAAGTACGACAGCAACAGATGCAGGGAGCGCCGCCGGATGTGCGCTCAACAACGGATATCAATGCAGGCGAAACGCTGCTGTCGTGTCATCCCGACGAGACTGGCGACACCAATCCACTCGACATTACGTCGATGTTCTTTCCTTATTGACACGTCAGGAGGCGCGCGTGGCCACGCTCCGCCCGCCGGCTACGAAGCATCCGCGCAGTCACTTTCTTTCGGGAGACGCTTCGCGGATTCTTCCCCGACGCCTTTGGACCACCGGCAGCCCGCTTACCGGATCATCCTGAGGCGGGCGTCGGCCCCATGTTTCACGTGAAACATGCCTCACCGAGTACTGCAACGGCGAGCCTACTGCGCTGCGGCATCGATTGATGTTACCGCCCGCACAGATCCCGATTGCCGCCAGGAGAGGCCGGTCGGCCAGGGGTGTGGCATCGCTCTGGCACCGTCTGTCCTGCGTCGGGGACGGCCTGGTCGATGCAGGCGTCGGCCGTTTCACGTGAAACATTGCCGACCGGCAGCCCATATCGACCGACCTCACCCTCTTCCTCGCCCCGAGGGAGAGCGACGAGACGAACCACTCCACGCGACGACGTCTCTCGCCCCATCCCCCGACGGTTTGATTCCGCGACCACAAAAAGGCCCCGGCCAGAGCAATGCTCATGGACCGGGGCCTGCAGATCGTCGCTTCGCCGAGATGTTTCACGTGAAACATCTCGGCGACAGTGTGACGATGACGCTAGACGTCGAGGTTGGCGACCAGAGCGTAGCGCTCGATAAAGTCGCGACGTGGCTCTACCTCATCGCCCATCAGGGTATTGAACATCATGTCCGCCGCTACGGCGTCCTCGATGGTGACGCGCAGCATGCGGCGGGTGTTCGGATCCATCGTGGTTTCCCACAGTTGATCCGGGTTCATCTCGCCAAGACCCTTGTAGCGCTGAATGGACAGGCCTCGCTGGGCCTCCGCCATCAGCCAGTCGAGGGCCTCATAGAAGGTGTTGACGGGTTTTGAGCGCTCGCCACGAGCGATATAGGCGCCCTCTTCCAGCAACCCGTCCAGGGTCTCGCCGAGCCCCGCGATGGCGCGATAGTCGGCGCTGGTGAAGAAGTCCACACCCCATACGTAGTCGGTGGTAACCCCATGGGCGATCAACGTGACCGCCGGGAGGAAGAAGCCGCGCTCGGGGTCTTCATGCAGCGAAAAGGTATAACGCGGACCACCTTCGTAGGCCACCAGGTCGTCCATCTCCTTCTGCAGATGGTCGATCCAGTTCTGCATGGTGCCGCGGTCGAGTAGACTCCGCTCACCGTCCAGTTGGGCGGCATGGACGATCTTGCGCAACACCTCGTTGGGGTAGACGCGGGACAGGCGATCGATACGCTTCATTACGTCGCGGTACTGATTGACCAACGATTCCAGCTGGGCACCGGCGATACCGGGGGCATCGGCGTTGACACACAGCCGGCCGCCATCAAGAGCCGTCGCGGTCAGGTAATCGACCATCGCCTGCTCGTCCTTGAGGTAGCTCTCCTGCTTGCCACGCTTGATCTTGTAAAGCGGCGGCTGGGCGATAAACACGTGGCCACGTTCGATCAACGGCGCCATCTGACGGAAGAAGAAGGTCAGCAGCAAGGTGCGGATATGCGACCCGTCGACGTCGGCATCGGTCATGATGATGATCGAGTGATAGCGCAGCTTGTCCGGGTTGAACTCCTCCCGGCCGATGCCACAGCCCAGCGCAGTGATCAGGGTGCCGACCTCGGCAGACGACAGCATCTTGTCGAAGCGCGCCTTCTCGACGTTGAGAATCTTGCCCTTGAGCGGCAGGATCGCCTGGGTGCGGCGATCGCGGCCCTGCTTGGCACTGCCGCCGGCCGAGTCACCCTCTACCAGGTACAGTTCCGATAGGCTTGGGTCCTTTTCCTGGCAGTCGGCCAACTTCCCCGGCAGACCCGCGATATCGAGTGCTCCCTTGCGCCGCGTCATGTCCCGGGCCTTGCGCGCGGCCTCACGGGCACGGGCGGCGTCGAGCATCTTGTTGACGATCGCCTTGGCCTCGTTCGGCTTCTCGACGAGATACTCGGAGAAAAGCCTCCCAAGCTCTTGTTCTACCGCAGTTTTTACCTCGGACGAGACCAGCTTGTCCTTGGTCTGGGAAGAGAACTTCGGGTCCGGTACCTTGACCGAGATGATCGCGGTGAGACCCTCGCGAGCGTCATCGCCGGAGGTGTTCACCTTGGTCTTCTTGAGCAGTCCCTCGGCCTCGATATAGTGGTTCAGGGTCCTCGTCAGGGCGGCACGAAAGCCGGCCAGGTGGGTACCACCATCGCGCTGGGGAATGTTGTTCGTGTAGCAGAAGATGTTCTCGGAGAAGGTGTCGTTCCACTGCATCGCCACTTCCACCGCCACCCCATCCTCGCGCTCAGCGTTGAAGTGGAATACGGGGTTGAGCACCGTCTTGTTGGTGTTCAGGTGGTCGACGAAGGCCTTGAGGCCACCGTCGTAGTGAAACAGCTCTTCCTTGGCGCTACGCTCATCGAACAAGCGAATGGCAACGCCGGAGTTGAGGAACGACAGCTCACGCAGCCGCTTGGCCAGGATATCGTAGTGGAACTCGATATTGGCAAAGGTGTTCGGCGACGGACGAAAGTGCACACGGGAACCGGACTTCTCGGTCTGGCCGACCACGCCCAAGGGCGCCTGTGGCACGCCGTGACGGTAGATTTGCTCATGCACCTGACCGGCACGCCAGATGGTCAGCTTGAGCTCTTCGGAAAGAGCGTTGACCACCGAGACGCCGACGCCATGAAGACCGCCGGACACCTTGTAGGAGTTGTCATCGAACTTGCCGCCGGCGTGAAGCACGGTCATGATGACCTCGGCCGCCGAGACGCCTTCCTCCTCGTGGATATCGGTAGGAATCCCGCGACCGTTGTCGCTGACGGTGATCGACTCGTCCGTATGGATGATGACCTTGATTTCGCTGCAATGGCCAGCGAGGGCTTCATCGATGGAGTTGTCCACCAGTTCGAACACCATATGGTGTAGGCCGGTACCATCATCGGTATCGCCGATGTACATCCCGGGCCGCTTGCGTACGGCATCCAGGCCTTTCAGTACCTTGATGCTCGATGAGTCGTAAGCCTGTTCGCTCATTGACCACTCCGTCGTGAAGTCTGTCTGTCTATTGCCTGCAGTTGCCCCTCCCCATCGCTACCCTGTTTCACATGAAACATCGCGATGGGGGTGTCGGCTTGCCACAGGTCGGCCAGCACCTCGTGATCCACGCTGGTGATAAAGGCCTGGCACTGCATCCGTTCCAGCCACTGGCAAAAGACCGCGCGATGTTCACGGTCGAGTTCAGCGGGCAGGTCATCGATCAGATAGAGGCAAGTCCGCCCCGTCACCTGCTCGAGCAGTCGTCCCTGGGCCAACTTCAGTGCGCTCACGACGAGCTTTTGCTGTCCTCGTGAAAGCACGTCTATCGCAGGCCGCTTGTTAAAGCGAATGCCGAGGTCGGCTCGCTGAGGCCCCTGTTGAGTGAACCCCATCTGGCGATCGGTATCGCGCCCCTGACGCAGCACCTCGGCGAGGTGTCGCTGTCGGTCCCATCCCCGTGTATACCGCAGCCTCAACCCCGGCAGCCGGATCAAGCCCGCCAGGGTGTCATCGAACACCGGCTGAAAGGCCTCGACCCACTCGTGACGCATGACATCGAGTCGTTCGCCCCACTGCACCAGCTCATGCTCCCAAACGTCCAGCGAAGCATCGTGCATTCTACCATGTCTGAGGAGGGCATTCCGATGTTTCAGCGCGCGCCGAAAACGCCGCCAGGCGTCGATGAAGCCATGTTTCACGTGAAACACCCCCCAATCGAGAAACTCGCGACGTCCCGCCGGGGAGCCCTCCAATAAGCGAAAGGCGTCCGGGTTGATCAACTGCAGGGGAAGGGTCTCGACCAGCTGAGAAATCCGCTCGACACGTTCGCCACCAATACGCAGGGTCATCTCGCTGTCTGCGCGGCGCCGGCGCAGGCCGATGGCGGTCGGAGGATCGCCGTCGAGCCGACCGTGCAGGGTCAGGCCATCGCCCTCATGGGCCATCACCTGACTCAGGCGACGCGCACGAAAAGACCGGCCCATGCCCAGTACATGGATGCCCTCGAGCAGGCTGGTCTTGCCGCTGCCATTCGCTCCGGTGATCAGGTTGATGCGAGAACAGGGAGCAATATCAAGGGCCTGAAGATTTCTCAGACCCTGAAACATCAGCCGGTCAAGCGCCATGAACGACCCTTAGAGCGATAAGAATGCGGCTATCACAGCCGCATCGGCATGACGACATACAGGGCGTCGCCGCCACCGGGTTCTTCCATCAGCGCACTGCTGTTGGGGTCGCCGAGGGTCATCTGCACGCGGTCTTCGTCCAGTACGCTGAGTACGTCGACCAGATAGCCAACGTTGAAGCCGATCTCCATCGCCGCTCCGCTGTACTCGATCGCGATGTTCTCTTCGGCCTCTTCCTGCTCGGGGTTGTTGGCCATGACCTTGAGGTTGCCCTCTTCCAGATGCAGGCGAACGCCCCGATACTTCTCGTTGGACAGGATCGCAGTACGCGACAGCACCTGGCGCAGCTCGGCCCGTTCGGCGATGAAGACCTTGTCGCCGCCCCGGGGCACCACTCGCTCGTAATCGGGGAACTTGCCGTCGACCAACTTCGAGGTAAAGGTAAAGTCACCGGTATGGGCGCGCACATGGGTCGTGCCGAGAGTCAGGCTGACGGGCTCCTCGGAGTCATCCAGCAGGCGCACCAGTTCGAGCACGCCCTTGCGCGGCACGATCAGCTTCTGATTGGTCTCGACAGGAATCTCGACCGGGCGTGAGCACACGGCCAGACGGTGTCCATCGGTCGCCACGGTACGCACCAGGTTCGGCGCGAACTCCAGCAGCAGGCCGTTTAAGTAGTAGCGAACGTCCTGTTGCGCCATGGCGAAGGACGTGGAGTCGATCAAGTGCTTCAGGGTTCCCCGCGGCATCGCGAGCTCGACGCTGCTCTGGCCATCCTCGATATTGGGAAACTCCGCGACCGGCAGGGTCGACAGGGTGAACCGCGAGCGCGCGCTACGCAGCACCGCCCGTCCGTCCTCGAGGGACAAGTGCAGCTCGGACTGGTCCGGCAGCGACTTGCAGATGTCCATCAGCTTGCGCGCCGGCACGGTGATCGCCCCGGCTTCCTCGACGTGGCTCGCCACGGTGCGCCCGACCAGTTCGACCTCCAGGTCGGTGCCGGTCAACGAGACCTGGTCCTGATCGACCTGAATCAACACGTTGGAAAGCACAGGCAGGGTCTGGCGGCGCTCCACGACGCCTGCAACCAGCGTCAGCGGCCGCAGCAGGGCTTCTCGGGAGATGGAAAATTTCATGTCGGCTCCACTTCTTGTCCTGGAGAGATTGAGACGATTGATCCGAGCGGTCGATGACGCACGACGCTTAGCTGGTCAACAGCCGTAGCAGGTTCTTGTAGTCTTCACGAATATCGGCGCTCTCTTCCTGGAGCGCCAGCACCTTGCGGCAGGCATGCAACACGGTGGTGTGATCGCGACCGCCGAAGGCGTCGCCGATCTCCGGAAGACTGTGATTGGTCAGTTCCTTGGCCAATGCCATGGCGACCTGGCGCGGTCGGGCCACCGAACGCGAACGGCGCTTGGACAGAAGGTCCGCCAGTTTGATCTTGTAGTACTCCGCCACGGTACGCTGGATGTTATCCACCCCGACCTGCTTATCCTGAAGGGCCAGCAGATCCTTGAGCGATTCGCGGATGAAGTCCTGGGTAATCGGCTTGCCCATGAAGTGGGAGTCGGCGATGACCTTCTTCAGCGCGCCCTCCAGCTCGCGGACGTTGGAGCGAATCTTCTGGGCGATAAAGAAAGCCGCGTCATGGGGCAGATCGACCTTCGACTGGTCGGCCTTCTTCATCAGGATCGCGACCCGGGTCTCGAGTTCCGGTGGTTCGATGGCCACCGTCAGCCCCCAGCCGAAACGCGACTTGAGGCGCTCTTCAACGCCGCTGATTTCCTTGGGATAACGATCCGAGGTCAGGATCATCTGCTGGCCACCCTCGAGCAGCGCATTGAAGGTGTGAAAGAACTCTTCCTGGGAGCGCTCCTTGCCGGCGAAGAACTGGATGTCATCGATCAACAGGGCGTCGACGCTACGATAGAAGCGCTTGAAGTCATTGATCGCGTTGAGCTGCAGCGCCTTGACCATATCGGCAACGAAACGCTCGGAGTGCAGGTACACCACCCGAGCATTCTCGCGACGACCGGCGAGTGCGTTGCCCACCGCGTGCATCAGGTGGGTCTTGCCCAGGCCGACACCACCATAGAGAAACAGCGGGTTATAGGCGCCACCAGGATTCTCGGACACCTGACGCGAGGCGGCCCGGGCCAGCTGATTCGACTTGCCTTCGACAAAGGTTTCAAACGTAAAGGTCGGGTTCAGGTTGCTCTTGTGCTTGAGGCTGCCCTCGACCTGAACCTGGCGTTCACCGGTGGCCGATCTGGTGTTATCGCTGGCTTCCTCGCGCATCCGATCGATCTCGTGCTCATCGGGCAGATCGCCGCGGGGAGGGGTGCGCACCGCCGGTGCCCGCGGCGCAGCCGAGACCGGGTCACCCAGTTCACGAGTCTGCGGTGCCGCCGTGGCGGCGGCACGACGACTGCCCACGGTCAGCACCACCTTGGGCGGCTTGGCCGGGGCCAGCTCACGCATCAGTTCACTGATGCGCTTGGCGTACTTGTCACTGACCCAGTCACGCACGAAGCGGTTGGGGGCCAGGAGTTTAAGCTGGTTGGAGTCCCCCTCCTCCGCCTGCAGCGGACGAATCCAGGTGTTGAACTGCTGAGAATTCAACTCGTCCTGAAGGGTTTCCAGACACTGTTGCCAGAGAGCGAGCGACACACGAGCTACCTTGGTTGGAAGAACGACCGCACATTGTATCGTCGAAGCACAGGGTTATCCACACGATTCCAGGATCCGTAGACGCTGTGGACAACCCGTTGTTCACAGGGGCCGGAGCGTGGGGACAGTCTGGGTGTCGTTTCGTCGCGGTGGACAAGATGCCCAGTTATACACACCTCATCCCACGGCTGCACACTATCGGCCAAGAACTTCTCCACACCTCTGTTTGCAGTGCAACATACTGAAATGGATGTAACTTGACCAGTTATCCACAAATGATATCCCCAGTAATAATAACAGCATGTTTAAAAAGAACTAATTAGTAGTTATTGAAGGCGAGGCCGGAGGGCGAGACATGCCCGGCAGCGTCATCGACCGAGTTGTCCACCGCGTCCTGACACTGTCGGGGGCGGTTGGCGGGCCCGGCGACGGAAAAGATTCTGCATCGATTCATCGAGAGCAATTGCGTCCGGGGGTTGAAATCACTAAAATGTCCGGTCTTGAGCCGAACACCCCCGGGGGCCCAGCGGATTCCCGGCGCCTCTGGATGTCTATCTGATTCAATATCCGTTCCGAAAACCACTGTGGGATTAACAAGTTATGAAGCGCACATTCCAACCGAGCGTTCTCAAGCGCAAGCGCGTGCACGGCTTCCGTGCTCGCATGGCCACCAAGAACGGCCGCGCCGTACTGGCACGTCGCCGTGCCAAAGGCCGCAAGCGCCTGAGCGCCTGATCGCAGGTCTGTCATGACCTGTCTGGGCTTCCCCCGGCAATGCCGCTTGCTGACCGCCGGGGATTACCGTCGCGTGTTCGACTCGGCGGTGTTCAAGGTCCATGGCAAAGGCCTGATGGCGCTGGCGACCCCGAACGATGTGGGGCACCCGCGGCTGGGCCTTGTCTTCAGCAAGAAAAACGTACGCCGGGCCGTGGATCGCAACCGTCTGAAGCGACTGGCCCGCGAATCCGTACGCCATTCCCAGCATCGACTTCCTGCGGTGGATATCGTCTTGCTGGCCAGACGTGGTGTTAACGAGGTCGATAACGATACCGTGCATCGTCAATTGTTCGGCATGTGGCGCCGCCTTGAGCGTGAGGCCGAGAAGTCGAATCGCCCCTCTCGCTCTGTGCAGACCTCCCGGACTCCGAGTGCGACCGTTCGTCGCGGCTAAGCCCGACGGGCCGAGTGCGCCGCTATCGGAGCATGGCACGATGATCGAATCGATCGATTTCAGCGACGCCACCTCTCTTTTCGCAGCACGTCTGCGTACGGAACCTAGCCTGCCTCTGGCAGGCTTTCGTGTATCTCACGTAGGCGTCCTGCAAGGCGCCACTGGATTGTTCACTTCCCATCGGGCAGACCCCTCATGGACGTAAAACGACTACTCCTGCTGATCCCCCTGGCGGTGCTCGCCTACCTGATCATGGTGCAGTGGAACCAGGATTACGGGCAGACCCCGAGCACCCCCGAGGCGCCGGCGATCACCAGCAACGCCTCGTCGGATCAGCGCGACGATGCCTCCCAGGGCCTTGCCGCGCCCAGCAGCCCCGACGCTGTCGGCAGCGAGATGCCGGGCGACACCGCCGCCGAGCCGGCCGCCGCCAACAGCCGTGACCTGGTGGCCGTGGTCACCGACGTGCTGGATGTGCGCATCGACCCTCAGGGCGGTGACATCGTCTACGCCGCGCTGCCGCAACACCTGATGAGCCAGGACGGCGACCGTCCCTATGTGCTGCTGGCCAACAACAGCACCCTGAGCTACGTCGCCCGCTCCGGCCTGCAGCTTGACGGCAACTCGGGTCGCATCGGCTTTGCCCCCGAGAAGACCGAGTATCGCCTCGCCGATGGTCAGGACAGCGTTCAGGTCGACATGACGGCCTCGGTCAATGGCGTCGACATCATCAAGCGCTTTACTTTCAAGCGCGATGATTACGCGGTGGACGTCGCCTACTACCTGGCCAACAAGGGGGAGGAGCCGGTCTCCGCCCGCTTTATTGGCCAGCTCGTGCGTGATAACAACCCGGACCCGTCCACCGGACCGAAGATGGGCATGCGCTCCTTCCTTGGCGCCGCCTACTCCTCACCGGAGAGTCGCTACGAGAAGATCGACTTCGAGGACATCCAGGCCGGCAACTTCCCCAACCGTGAAGTGGAAGGCGGCTGGGTCGCCATGATCCAGCATTACTTCACCTCGGCCTGGGTGCCGCCGCAACAGCAGCAGAACCTCTACTACGCGGCCACCGATTCCAGCGATCGCAATGTCGCCGCCGTGGCGGGCCAGAGCCAGACCGTGGCCCCGGGTGCCGACGCCAGCGTGGGTGCGACGCTTTACATGGGACCGAAGATCCAGGAACGCCTCGAGGCGGTCGCCCCCAACCTGGAACTGACGGTCGATTTCGGCTGGCTGTGGTTCATTGCCAACCCGCTGTTCTGGCTGCTGGATCATATCCACAGCCTGATCGGCAACTGGGGCTGGTCCATCGTGCTGCTGACCATCATGGTCAAGACCGCGTTGTGGCCGCTGTCCGCCAAGGCCTACAAGTCCATGGCCAGGATGCGCAAGCTCGGCCCGGAGATGCAGCGCCTGAAGGAGCGCTTCGGCGACGATCGCCAGAAGATGTCCCAGGAAATGATGAAGTTCTACCAGAAGGAGAAGATCAATCCTCTGGGCGGCTGTCTGCCCATCGTGGTGCAGATGCCGGTGTTCATCGCCCTGTACTGGATGCTGCTGGAGTCGGTTGAACTGCGCCACGCGCCCTTCATGTTCTGGATTCAGGATCTGTCGGTGAAGGATCCGTTCTTCATCCTGCCGATTCTGATGGGCGCATCGATGTTCGTGCAGCAGTCGCTCAACCCGACGCCGCCGGACCCGATGCAGGCGAAGATCATGAAGTTCCTGCCCATCGTCTTCACGTTCTTCTTCCTGTGGTTCCCGGCCGGTCTGGTCATCTACTGGGTGTGCAACAACTGCATCTCGATCATCCAGCAGTACCTGATCACCCGCAAGATCGAAGAAGATCCCAACGTCGGCAAGGGCATGCGAACCAAGTAATCCTCCGCCCTTGATCGACCAGAACCCCCGCCCTTGCGGGGGTTCTGTGGTTTTGAGCTAGTCACCCGGCGCGCGTCTGCAGACAATGGCCAGGCCCGCCCTCACAGGACACCGCGATGACAGAGCGACTCTACACCCAGGACAGCATCGCCGCCCTGGCCACGCCTCCGGGGCGCGGCGGGGTCGGCATCATTCGCGTCTCAGGCCCGGCCTGTGCCGCTATCGCCGATGCCATGCTGGGCCAATGCCCCGGGCCTCGCCAGGCCCACTACGGCCCCTTCAAGGGCGTCAGCAATATTATCGATGAGGGCATCGCCCTCTTCTTCCGCGGCCCCCACTCCTTCACCGGCGAAGACGTCCTCGAGCTCCAGGGCCATGGCGGACCAGTGATCATGGACATGCTGCTGGAACGCTGCGTGGCGCTCGGCGCACGCCTGGCCAAGCCCGGGGAATTTTCCGAGCGCGCCTTCTTGAATGACAAGTTGGACCTGGCCCAGGCCGAGGCCATCGCCGACCTGATCGAGGCCAGCTCCCGCGGCGCCGCCGAGAACGCCTTGCGCTCGCTGCAAGGCGAGTTCTCGACCCGGGTCCAGACTCTGGTGCAGGGACTCATCGAGCTGCGCATCTATGTTGAAGCCGCCATCGACTTCCCCGAGGAAGAGATCGACTTTCTCGCCGATGGCCACGTCGCTGGCAAGCTGGACGGATTGATGGACGACCTGGCCAAGGTGCGCGCCAGCGCGGCCCAGGGCGCCCTGATGCGCGAAGGCATGAGCGTGGTGATTGCGGGGCGCCCCAACGCCGGCAAGTCGAGCTTGCTCAATGCCTTGACCGAACAGGACACGGCGATCGTCACAGAGATCGAGGGCACCACCCGGGATGTGCTGCGTGAGCACATCCATCTCGATGGGATGCCGCTGCACATCATTGATACCGCGGGCCTGCGCGATACCCCGGACGCGGTGGAGAAAATCGGTGTGGCCCGGGCCTGGAACGAGATCGAGAGAGCCGACAGGGTGCTGCTACTGGTCGACGCCACCACCACCGAGGCCACCGACCCGATGGCCATCTGGCCGGAATTCGTCGCCCGCCTGCCGGATCCCTCTCGCTTGTCCCTGGTACGCAACAAGGTCGACCAGAACGAGGAGGCCAGTGGACTGGACTTGTCCACAGCCACTCCCACGGTGCGGCTTTCGGCTCGCACCGGAGACGGTGTGGATAACTTGCGTGAGCACCTCAAGGCGGTGATGGGCTTTCAGTCCACCACCGAGGGACGCTTCTCGGCCCGCCGCCGCCACCTCGATGCCCTCGATCGAGCGCGTGTCGCGCTGGATAACGGCGAGGCCCAACTCAGGGGCCACGGCGCCGGTGAACTGCTGGCCGAGGACCTGCGCGATGCCCAGCAGGCACTGGGCGAGATCACCGGTGAGTTCAGCGCCGATGACCTGCTCGGTGAGATCTTCGGTAGCTTCTGTATCGGCAAATAATCCGACACCAAGGGTAGGCGGCCTGACCGCGCAGCCACCACACGCAAGCGTCCGTCCCTGGCCGCCGGGCTCAGAGGCGCACCCGCCCCACCGTCATCGACCAGAGGGCGCGCGACTCACGACTTCGGCTGGGCGAATCGCTATCTCGACTCGGCCGTTGCCACCTCGGCCTCTGCGGCGATACTGCCGAGCGTCCTGACCAAGGTGGTCACGTCCTGGGCCCCGCTGATCAGATACGCATCATTGACGACAAAGGCCGGTACACCCCGTATCCCCGCATCGAGCCAACGCTGTTCGGCCTTAACCACCTCGGCGCTCAGGCCATCGTCGGCGAGCAAGCGCTCGGCCTCCCCCCGCTCGATCCCCGCCTCACGGGCGGCGGTGATGAGCACTTCCGGGTCGTCGAGGTCCGCTCGACGCTGGAAGTAGGCTGCGAATAGCGCAAGCTTGAGTGCCGTCTGGCGCTCGTCGCCGGCCAACGCATGCAACAGCGTGTGGGCCGGCCGGGTGTTGTAGATGCGCATGTCGTCGAAGTAGTCGAACGCGAACCCGAGCTCCGCGCCGAACTGGGCCAGCCGGTCTCGCGCCTGGCGGCTCTGTTCCGGAGTGCTGGCGTACTTCTGCACCATGTGCTCGCCGAGGTGCTGGCCGCCCTCGGGCATCCCCGGGTTGAGCTCAAACGGATGCCAGTGAATCTGGGCCTCGATGCCATCGAGCCGCTCCAGCGCTTCGGTGAGGCGTCGAAAACCGACGATGCACCAGGGACACACCACGTCGGAGATGATATCGATTTTGAGTTCTGTCATGCCGGCTTACCCATTGAAGAATGTCGGATGTTTCGCTACCCGCGACCATGCTGGACCGATCCCCGAGCCACCCTCGCCGCAGCAGCGCGGGCAAGGGAATGGGGCTTGGTCGCGAGACCACGAGAAACCTGACACCGAACCTGTGAGAGCACCCGACAGAACAGCTGATAGAGCCACCCGGGGCCTGGTCGCCCCGAGCGGGGCGGTCTGGCGAGCATCGCGCATGGGGATGACGGGCGAAGGGCCTTGGGTGCCACGCTTGACGCATCACCCGCAGACAGCCGACCGAGCGAGCCCAGGAACCGGCCCTTGCCGCCATGTCATCATCTACCGCCGTCAGCCCTCGACGAGCATGATCAGATTGCCGCAGCCGTCTTCGACGATGGCGGTCGCCGGAGCGGACTGGCTCCCCGGCGTCGGTTCACCGCGGAAGCAGACGCCGAGCCCCGTCAGGCGTTCGACCTCGGCATTCAGGTCATCGCAGCGCAATGACATGGCCGGGACGCCATGAACGTACAGCGCGCGCTGGTAGTCTCGCGCGAAGTCGTAGCCCGTCGGTTCCAGCAGCAGCTCGACGCCTTGCCCATCGCCCCCCTGTACGGTCAGCCAGCGCCCCTCGCCGATGGCAATATCGGCGGCCTTGGCGAGGCCGAGCGTTCCGACATAGAACGCCTCGGCGCGAGACTGATCGTCCACCAGTACACTGGCCACGTGCGGTCGAATCATCTGGCCCTCTCCTGTGCCCATCGCTTGTCTCGATATTGAGAGCCCTAAGCGTAGTTACCGTCCCGCCAACTGGCCACACTTGGCCAATCTTGCCGAGCGCTTGTCCAGTCTTGCCGAGCGCTTGTCCAATCTTGCCGAGCGCTTGGCGATCGCCACCGCGACCGGTACGCCCCCAACTGCACCGAGTCGCCGCGCGCCCTCTCTCGACCGATGTGACGCAAGAAGTTGCCGGCACAGCGTCACACCAAACTATACTTAGGGTCGCGGCCCTCGCCCTGGGGCCCCTGCTCTGAGTGCGGAGAACACCATGAAACCCTTCCTGACTGCTGTACTCGTTGCGGTGAGCGGCTACTCGCTCACCGCATCCGCCGACTGGCAACTGGTTACCGACGCCTCGACGCTGTGGTTTGGCTCGATCAAGAATCATGTCGCCGGCGAGACCCACCGCTTCAACAATCTGTCCGGGAGTATCGACGACGACGGTCAGGTAACGATCGAGATCGCCCCGAACTCGGTGGACAGCGGCATCGAGATACGCGATGAACGCATGCTGGAACATGTCTTCGGTGCCACGCCGACGATCACCGTCCGCGCCCAGGTGGCCCCCGATGACTTCACGAAGCTGACCCCCGGAGACACCCTGACGGCCCAGGTAGGCACTACCTTGCAGCTGGGGCAGAACTCCGTCGAGAACGCCGCCGAGCTGTTCATCGCTCGCCTGAGCGAAGAACGGTGGCTGGTGTCGGCCGACGCGCCCCTCTGGATCACCACCGAGGCCCTGGGCATCGAGGCCGGCGTCGACAAGCTGCAGGAATTGGCCGGCCTCGAGGCCATTACGCGCACGTCGCCGGTGGGCTTTCGTCTGCTGTTCCGACAGGCTCCCTGACCCGCCGAGCATCTGGTGCCGCTGCCACGAGCCCCGCCCGCCAGCCGAGGAGTGGGCATGATCGCCCCGCTGGGCCAGATGTCGGCATAGCCCCTGATGTCGACATAGCTCCCGACGTCAGCATAGTGATATGCCGGCGGCGAGGACGGATCCATGGCATCCGGCGATAGGCGCCTCGCCCTGGCAGGTCTGGCGGTGGGTCTGGCAGAGGGTCCTCCGTCGGGCTCCCGGGGCGGGCACTCGACGTCGCTGTCCTGGGCCAGCGCCAGACGCTCGTACCTGGCGGGACGCTGTCCTGCCAGGGGGCACTACTCCCCTACCAGCCACTCCGCGTGGTGACGAGCCCTATCGCCGAGCAGCGGCAACCAGTGCGTGATGGCTCCGTCGAGGCGCTCCTGCAGCCCCCAGGGAGGGTTGATCACCAGCATGCCACTGCCGTACATGCCATGGCTCGACTGTGCGGGCGATTCGCGCCGCACTTCACTGCGCCATATCTTGCGCATGCCGCTGGCGGCAAGCCGATCGAGCATGGCCTGGTGACGCCCGGCCGGCAACAGCGGGTACCACAGCATCACCACGGCATGACGGACCTTGTGCAGCGCCTCGACGAGGGTGTCGACCACCTCGGCATATTCGTCCTTGCGCTCGAAACTCGGGTCTATCAGCACGCATAGCCGAGGTGTGGCCACCGGCAGGATCTTCATCAGGCCGGCCAAGCCATCGCCGTGGGTGTGTCGCAGATTTCCCTCGAGCCCCGCCGGCACCACCGACTGATCGGCGAGATGGCGATGCTCGCCCGGGTGCAACTCGAACAGACTCAGGCGGTCCTGGCGCCTCACCCTAGCGCCGAGCCACCAGGGGGAACCCGGGTAGCGCTCCAGGCGTCGCCCGGGCTGCAGCGACGCAATCGCCGCAAGCCAATCCGCCAGCAGGGGCTCAGCGGACAACCGCTCCCGAGCGTCCCACAGCCGCGCGACGCCTTCGCGGTACTCCATCAGCCGAGCCGTCTCGTCGGCGTCCAGGGCATAGTGGCCGCGCCCGGCATGGGTATCGATAAACGTAATGGCTGATTTTTTACGTAACAGATGGTCGATAACGGCGTGGACACAGAGATGCTTGTGAACGTCGGCGAAATTGCCGGCATGATAGGCGTGCTGGTAAGAAAGCATGGCGCGTAGCGATCACTCGAGAGGGCGTCACTTGTCATGGTCCGACGGGTCGACCGGGCCACCACGGGGACACAAGAGAAGAGGCTGGGACCACCCAAAGCCTAGCCGTCATGGCTCAGGATTCAACCAGCACAGACGAAAAACCCGCCACTCTGCGGTGGCGGGTCAAGGGTGCAACCCGGGGCGACGAACACCGTCGCCCCGGCAAGGATCAGCCCTGGCCGGTGGGGGTCAGGGTGATCTCTACGCGACGGTTCTCGGCGCGGCCGGCTTCGGTGTTGTTGCTGGCAATCGGCTGGTTTTCGCCATAACCGGACACCACCAGGCGCGAGGACGCCACGCCACGACCACCGAGGAAGCTACCCACGGCCTGGGCACGACGCTCGGAGAGTTGCTGGTTGTAGCCCGCCTCACCGGTCGAGTCGGTATGACCGGCGATGTTGACGCGAGTCTCAGGATACTGGGTCAGGACATTGGCCACATCGTTGAGGGCACTGGTGGCGGATCCGGTCAGCTCGCTGGAGTCGAAGCCGAAGGTCACGCTGCTCGGCATGTTGAGGACGATGTTGTCGCCCTGGCGCTCTACGCCGATGCCGGTGCCCTGCATGCTCTCGCGCAGTTGCTCTTCCTGACGGTCCATGTAGACCCCCACGCCACCCCCAACGGCGGCGCCAGCGGCGGCGCCGATCAGGGCGCGGTCACGACGGCTGGTGGCACCGTCGCCACTGAGGGCACCGGCCGCGGCACCCACGGCGGCACCGATACCGGCACCGATACCGGTGTTATTGCGGTCGGTCTGGCCCGTATACGGATCCGTCGTGGAGCAACCGGCCAAGATGACAGCGGCGGCCAGCGGGGCAATCAGTCGTGTGGTACGGCTCATTTATCAACGTCTCCTTCCATGCTAAGTCAAGTTGGGCTGCTCAAGCGTCATCGAGCAGCACCAAGAGGTCGTTCAAGAATAATAGACCTTGGGGGGAAGCTTGAAGCCTTGTGCCATCTTGCACAACAAGTCCTTTTTCCCGGGCCTCAGCCAGCCGGTCGCCGAGTTGCGACAACGGCCGGCCGGTATGCGCCTCCCAGACCGACATCGGCACGCCATCGACCAGCCTCAGGGCGTTCATGGCGAACTCCAGCACCAGCGCCTCCTCGTCGACGCCGCGAGCACCCGCCACGAAGCCGCGCGGGTCATTCGTTCGCCGCAGATACGCGTCGGGTTGACGTGTCTTCCAACGTCGCTCGATAGTGAGTCCTCGCTCACCGGGCCGGCTCAGCTTGCCATGGGCGCCGGCGCCGATGCCCAGGTAATCCCCGAAGGACCAGTAATTCAGGTTGTGCCGAGCGCGACGCCGAGGACGCGCATAGGCGGATATCTCATAGCGCTCGAAGCCGGCGGTCTGGAGTCTCTCGTGGCCCAGGTCCTGGATGTCCCACAGCGTCTCTTCCGCGGGCAGGCTAGGGGGGTGAGTGTGAAACTCGGTGTTGGGTTCAAGCGTCAGCTGATACCAGGACAAGTGCTCCGGGGCGAGCTCCAGCGCCCTGTCCAGGTCGGCGAGTGCCAACTCAGGGGTCTGTCCCGGTAGTCCGTGCATCAGGTCGAGATTGACATTATCAAAGCCCGCCTCGCGCGCCTCGCGGAAGGCGGCCAGGGCATCATCACCGCTGTGGATGCGCCCCAATGCCGCCAGCTGCTCGGCGTGAAAGCTCTGGACCCCGAGCGACAGCCGATTGATGCCGGCACTACGATAGGCAGCGAAGCGCCCCCGCTCCAGGGTCCCCGGGTTGGCCTCCAGGGTGATCTCGATATCGTCGGCAAAGGGTAAACGGCTCGCGACCGCCGCCAGCAGGCGCCGATAGAAGTCGCCGGACATCAGGCTCGGGGTGCCCCCGCCGATGAAGATGCTGATCAGCTCACGCCCGTCGGCATGGCCCAGGTCGGCCTCCAGATCGCCGATCAGGGCGTCAAGGTAGGCCGCTTCGGGCAGGCTCGCGCCACGCCCCACGCCATGGGAATTGAAGTCGCAATACGGGCACTTGCGCACACACCAGGGCACATGCACGTAGAGCGCCAGGGGGACTCCGCTCATGATGCCTCGCCGTTGCCGAGGCGCACGGCATCTGTGTGCCCCCGGGGGCTTGCACCAATGCCTTCGCCCCTAGCCCCCGCGCCATCCACATCGAGCTCCTCGAGCAACGCCTGCAACGCCCGACCGCGGTGACTGAGACGATTCTTCTCGTCGCCACTCATCTGTGCCGCGCTCATGCCATGCTCGGGCACCCAGAACAGCGGATCATAGCCGAAGCCCCCCTCGCCACGAGGGTGGGCCAGGATCTCTCCGCACCAGCTCTTTTGAACGATCACCGGCACCGGATCCTCGGCGTGACGCAACAGTACCAGCACACACCAGTAGCGTGCCCTGCGCTGGCCCTCGGGCGTCTCGCGCAGGGCCTTAAGAAGCTTGGCATTGTTGCGCTCATCGCTACGCGGCTCGCCGGCGTAGCGAGCCGAGTAGATGCCCGGCTGACCGCCCAGCACATCCACCGCCAGCCCCGAGTCATCGGCCAGCGCCGGCAAGCCACTGACGCGACTGGCTTCTCTCGCCTTGAGCAAGGCATTTTCCACGAAGGTCAGCCCCGTCTCTTCCACCTCTCCCACGCCATGGGCCGACTGTGCACTGACTCGCATTCCCAGTGGAGATAGCAGAGCATTGAATTCTTTTAGCTTTCCGGCATTTCCACTAGCCAGAACGAGTTCTTCGAGATGCGCCATGGGGACTTGCTCCTGACGGTGATGGATAAACGACAACTGACGGGGTGGGGGCCGATGCTAGTCAGCGAGACCTATCGCCGCTCAGGCTCCGCGGCTGACACCGCCCCGGCACAGTGGCCCGGGCCGTCGTCAGCTTGGGTCCCCCACCGTGGCATCGGCGGCACGACAGGGATGCGCAAAACAACAAAATAATTCCCCCCAAAGCGTCGATTTGTGTTGCGTCTATCGGCTGATTAAGCTAATTCAAAGGACTAGTTTTTCGCTCAGCGCGACTGTGCAGGAGTTACAGAAGCTTACAAACTGCTTCAAAAAGCTCCATACTGCCCCTTACTCCCTTGGACCAAAGTCCGTTGGAAAGTGCCAGTTCAACATCGCCAAGGAGCACCAGGCGCGAGAACCAGGCATGCAAAAAAGTCGCCCTTGGTCACACCATCCGCGTTGCTCTCGCGCCGGTGGATGAATGGAGATGCACACGATGAATAACGCCGCTGGACATATAGTGCTGGTGACTGACCACAATCCCCAGTCGCTGCTGTTCATCAACTATATCAAGGAGCAATTCCATTGCCCCGTCTCCATCGCCGCCCCGACCGAGACCATTGACGTCGACGGCGAGGTCGCGACCCTGATCCTGATGGACGCCGATCACGTCGATGACAGCGCCATGCAGCACTGGCAGGACATGGGGGCACGCCACCCGACCCTGTTGCTGACCGCCTTTAATCTGCGCGATGAAGAACACGCCCTGGAAGTGCTGTCGTTCATGCACCTGCGCGGCGTGTTCTATCGTCAGGACAGTCTCGAGCGCATCTGCAAAGGCATCGAAAAGCTCTTCGCCACCGACGACCTGTGGATGTCGCGCTCGTTGATGACCCGATTGATCGAGTTCTCCCGCCGTCAGCAGCTGAATGCCTATCGCCCGGCCTGCGGCCTGACTCAGCGCGAAATGGAGATCATCGGCCTGCTCGGCTCAGGGGCCTCGAACATGGAGATCGCCGAAAGGTTGTGCGTCAGTGAGCATACCGTCAAGTCGCACCTGTATAACGTGTTCAAGAAGATCCGCGTCAGCAACCGCCTGCAGGCGGTCAACTGGGCACGCCAGAATCTCGGTGCTCCGCCCCCACGCCATCCGGCCAGTTCGCGCTAAGACGACGGTTTCGTCGCTGGCCTGACGCGGCGGGGAGTGAATCGAGCGCGCCCGGTTCACTCCCCGTGGTGTCCTCCTGAACAACGCTGTCGCCCTCGCTCAGGTGATCTTGCCCCTGTGTTGTTCACTGGCCATCGAGGCCATGGATACTACTGGCGCTTCCCTCTGGCCGCGCCAGCTTTCCGCTACAGCACCCGAATATGTTCCTCAATCAGGCTCGCCAAGGTCTCTGCCGCGTTGTCGGCGGTGCTGTCCAGGCGCACGAGATGCAGGCGTTCTTCGTCATTGAAGTCTTCGAAGGCATCCTGCTGAGCCGCCAGCACCGCCAGGCTCAGTGACTCGTCACGGTCATTGCGCAGCGCGCGCTTGCTGATCCGCCTGCGCAACGTTTCGTCATCGGCCTCGAAGCTGACCAGCAATACCGGCAATCCACGTGCCTCGGCCTGCCAGCGCAACAGTTCACGCTGCTCACGCTCGAGAAAGGTCCCGTCGACACAGACCATGAAACCGGCGTCGAGCAGAATGCCGGCACAGGCCGCGAGGCGACGATAGGTCTTGTCCGTGGCCTCGCGGGTATAGATATCCACAGGCATCGGCGCATCGAGGTCCTGTGGATCGAATCCGTGCAGCGCCAGGCGCTGGTTATCTGAACTCAGCCGAACCGCGCCGAGTCGACCGACCAGAGTCCGGGTAAAACGGCTCTTGCCGCTGCCGGAAACGCCGACCCCAATCACCAGCGGCGGAAAGCGGAACTCGGCGTGGCGCTCGGCCAACTGCAGATAGCGGCGAAACGCATTCATCGTTTCCGCCATCACCGCCGGCCGCGGCCCTTCACTGCCGGCCCGGCGCCGCTGCAGCACGCGACGCATGCCCGCCATGGCTTCGACCACCTGGAGCAGCGTCAGCACTCGGGCCAGCTCATAGTCGCCGCTGCGTCTGAGATAGCCATCGAGCGCCTGATGCGACAGCGTCATCTCACCGCGCAGCTCGAGCTCCACTCGCAGACTCGCCAGGTCATGGCCGGGGTCGGCCAGCTCCGGGTAATCGAACGGGACGGGATCGTGGGCGGCGGACTGGGTAATGACCAGACGACCGTTATCGCTCAAGCGCACATCCGCGTAATCCATGTACCAGCGGCTCGGCCGCAGACGATCACCGCGCACCTCGATGATCGGCGCCAGCCGTTCCACTTCCTGACCGAGCCACTCGGTCAGGCTGGCCAGGCGGTCGAGGTCTTCCTCGCCGGAGACTAGGCCCCGGCAGGTGGCCGCCTCGTCCTCGATGCGTTGCTTGAGCACCGCCAGAGCATCCGGCGTTTCACCGCCGGGAAGCGGCTCGGCATGGTAGGCCGCCAGCGCATCGACGAGTTCGTCGAGGCTCGTGGCGTCTACGCTGGTATCCTGGGGCGAGGCGTCAATGCCGTTCATGGTTGTCTCCTTCAGGCCTGGGGCTTCATCTGGGCGAAGGCCTGCTCCGCGGCGTCCAGGGTGAACTGAATGTCTTCCGGCGTGTGGGCGCTGGACATGAAACCGGCTTCGTAAGCCGAAGGCGCCAGGTACACGCCGCGCTCGAGCATGGCGCTGAAGAAACGTCTAAAGGCGTCGGCGTCACAGGCCGTGGCCTGGGCGAAGTTGTCGACGCGACTCTGGCCGGTGAAGAAGACCCCGAACATGCCGCCGGCGCGCTGGGTGATCATATCGATACCGGCCGCCCGGGCACGAGCTTCCAACCCATTGCATAGCGTGTCGACACGCTGGGCCAGCGCATCATGAAAGCCCGGCTGACGCAATTTGCCAAGCAGGGCCACCCCGGCACTCATGGCCAAGGGATTCCCCGACAGGGTGCCGGCCTGATACACCGGGCCCAAGGGCGACAACTGACTCATGATCTCCTGGCTGCCACCGAAAGCGCCGACCGGCATGCCGCCACCGACGATCTTGCCCAGACAGGTCAGGTCCGGCGTGATGCCGTAGTGGGCCTGGGCACCGCCAAGCGCGACGCGAAAACCGGTCATCACTTCATCGAACACCAGCAGGCTCTGATGGCGGTCGCAGACCTTGCGCAGCGACTCGAGAAAGCCTGGCGAGGGCGGAATGCAGTTCATGTTGCCGGCCACCGGCTCGACGATGATGCAGGCGATCTGGCTGCCGATCTCATCGAAGCACTGCTCGACGGCGTCGATATCATTGTGAGACAGGGTAATGGTGTGCTCGGCCAGGGACGCCGGCACCCCGGGCGAGTTGGGCTCCCCGTGGGTCAGAGCGCCGGAACCGGCCTTGACCAGCAGCGAGTCGGTATGCCCGTGGTAATCACCCTCGAACTTCACGATCTTGTCGCGTCCGGTGTAGCCCCGCGCCAGTCGAATCGCCGACATGGTCGCCTCGGTCCCGGAATTGACCATGCGCACCATCTCGATGCTCGGCATGATCTCGCAGATCAGCTCTGCCATGGTGGTCTCGATCGCGGTGGGCGTCCCAAATGACAAGCCCTTGTCGAGACGCTCACGCACCGCCCCCAGGACATCGGGATCGGCATGGCCAGTGATCATCGGCCCCCAGGACCCCACATAGTCGACGTAGCGCTTGCCCTCGACATCGAACAGATAGGCGCCTTGGGCTCGCTCCATGAACACCGGAGGACGATGCAGTCCCTTGAAGGCACGCACCGGCGAATTGACGCCGCCGGGAATATGGCGGCAGGCCTGCTCGAAGAGCTCAGCGGATGTGGTCATGGCAACCTCTTTGCCCAAAATGTGATGTCCTTGGTCGACGCCTCGTGCGTCGACGTGAATCTGGCCACAAGACTGTGGATAACTCTGTGGAGGGGCTGGGATAACCCGGTGGTCACAGCATCCTCTGATGCGCCATCGGCGACCCTGCCACCAGTAGCGCGATCGGCCATCATACCTTGACCTCGTGCAGCGCGAAGCTCGCGGGTGGCAATCGCCACAAACGACGCGGCAAACGCTGGCCAACGCCCGAATCCCAGCCATGGGCCAAGGCCTGCCAAGTGAAGACCTGGGCCTGCTCACAGGCCGCCACCAGAGACTCGCCCACCGCCAGTCGCGTCGCCAACGCCGATGCCAGGGTACAGCCGGAGCCATGAAACTGCCCGGGGAGCCGCGGCCACGACCACTGCCGGTCCACGTCCGGGGCATGCAGGATATGCTCGACGCGATCCGCCGGCACCCGCTCAAGCGGGGTATCGGTGCCGGTCACCAGCAGCGCCTGGCAGCCCTGGCGCATCAGGCTGACCGCGCGCTCGGTGTCATCACCGTAATCGGTGCCGGCAAGGCGTGCCAATTCCTGACGATTGGGTGTCAGAATATCCACCAGCGGCAACAGCCGCTCGCAATAGGCATCGATCAGCTCCTGGGTGGCCAACTCGCAACCGCCCCCCGCACGCAGCACCGGATCGGCGACCACCGGTACCCCCGGGCGTTGGCGCACCACATCGACCACCGCATCGAGTGCCTCGAGATCCGCGATCAGTCCGATCTTTATCGCCTCCAGCGGCATGTCACGCAGCGCCCCGGCAGCCTGCCGAATGGCGCTGCCCGATACCGATGAGACAGCGATAACGTCGTGACAGTTCTGCACAGTTAATGCCGTCGGCACGGTCAATGCCCAGCCACCACAGGCCGCCACGCTCTCGGCATCGGCGATCAGGCCTGCGCCACCGGTCGGGTCGTGCCCGGCCAGCACCAGCACCGTCGGCAGATGACGCGAGACCTCGTTGTCCTCGTCATGGTTCAAAATGGCTTCACCACCACGAGCACCACGATCGCCACCAGCGCCAATACGGGTAACTCGTTGAAGATACGAAAATAAGTGGCGCTACGCTTGCAACGATCCTCGGCCAGTTGCTTCAAGTAGATGAGGCAAACGTGATGGTAGGCCACCAGCAAGACCACCAGGGTCAGCTTGGCATGCATCCAGCCTTGCTGCATCCAGGCCGGGTTGAGCCACGCCAGCACCGCCCCCAGCACCAGCACCGCCACCATCGACGGGGTCATGATGCCGCGATAGAGCTTGCGCTCCATCACCCGGAAGGTGTCCATGCTGGCATACTCGCCCTTATCGCGGGCCATGGCGTGGTACACGTACAGACGCGGCAGATAGAACATGGCGGCAAACCAGGTGACCACGGCGATCAGATGGAAGGCCTTTATCCACAGATACATAGCGACTCCTCAGGCTGTGGATGAATCAGAAAAGCGGTAGTAACGCTCGATGGCTTCCCGGGTGATGATACCGGAAATTCGCTTCTGCTTCGGTCGATAACCGTGCTCCACATAGAGCCCATCCACCTTGCTCTCATTGAGCGTGGTAAATGCCTCGGACAGGGTCGCCTGAAGATGAATCGGCGCCAGGTCCATGCGCTGCCCTGGAATCTCCAACAGATCCAGCAACGGTGCCGCCTTGGCGTCATCCGCCGGCTCCACGACGGCCGCGGCTGAAGGCGTCGCCGCGGCACCGCCAACGTCGCCATCTTCAAAACCACTGCCGGGCTCACCCTCGCGGTCTGCCCCCGCCGCCGGGTCCTCGTCAGACTCGTCCTCGCGCTGGGCGATCGGCCGGCCACTGGCATCATGCTCGAGCATCCAGCGCGCCAGATCGGCGGCCTTCAGCGCCAGCGTCGGCTTGTCATCGGAAGAACGCTCGATGACGATCCATACCGGGTTGGCCTCGAGCAGGCCCCGCGCCTGTTCATGGGTCACTCGCCGCTTGGTCCGCACCAGGCTGCGCTCCATGACCGCCGGTACCGAGACCCGCGATAGCGCCTGCATCAAGGGCTGCTGCAGGGGGTGCAGGCCATGACGCTTGACGCTGATGAAGAAGCCATCGCAACGACACAGCTGACGCGAGGTGAGCCCCGCCACCACCACCGCCAACATGCCGGGTAACAGAATATGCGGGTGGTGGGTCAGCTCGAGCAAGGCCATCAACGCCGCCAGCGGCGCCTGCAACACGGCGCCCATCATCGCCGCCATGCCGATCATGGCATAGAGGCCGGGATCGGCGGCCTTGTCCGGCCACAGCCACCCCCCGGCCAGTCCCGCCAACGCCCCCGCCGCCGAGCCGACCACCAGCACCGGGCCAATGATACTGACCGGGACACCACAGGCCACGGTAAAGGCGGTGAGCACCAGCTTGCCAATCATCAGTGCGACGAGCACGTCGAGCGTGAGGTTGCCGAACAGGGCATCGGATAGGCTGTCGTAGCCGATCCCCTGGACCTGGGGGTAGCACCAGGCTAGTCCGGCGGCGAGGATGCCGACCATGCCAAGGCGCAGCCACAGGGGCAGATCGGCGACTCGCTCGCTACGCGAGATATGGATGAACAGGCCCGCCAGCAACCCGATGCCGAAGGCCATCACCGCGATCCAGTAGATGTTGAACAGCGAGCTCATGGCCAGATCGGGTACCGGGAAGGCGGGATCGGCGCCGTACACCAGTTGGGAAATCAGGGCGCCCATGCACGAGGCCAGGATGACCGGCATGAAGCCGACGATGGTGTACTCCATCATCACCACTTCCATGGCGAAGATGACCCCGGCAATGGGGGTATTGAACGACGCCGAGATACCGGCGGCGGTGCCGCAGGCCACCAGCACCCGCAGGCTGTTATGCGGCAACCGGAGCAGTTCGCCAAGGCCGCTGGAGGCCGCCGCCCCGAGGTGAATCGCCGGTCCCTCACGCCCCGCCGACAGGCCACCGACCACCGACACCACGCCGACCCACCACTGGTTGATCCAGTTGCGCAGCGGAAAACGCCCCTGGTGATAGGTCAGACGTTCGATGACGTGACTGACGCCGATCTTGCGCGAGGCCAGTGGCTGGCGCCACAGCACCACGCCGATCACGCTGACCGCGATCAGCGGCAGAACCATGCGCAGCGGCGTCGCCAGGCGCTCGAACGCCTCGGGATCACCGTCCGG
Organism: Halomonas sp. V046; assembly: GCF_052645355.1. NCBI lineage: Bacteria > Pseudomonadati > Pseudomonadota > Gammaproteobacteria > Oceanospirillales > Halomonadaceae > Halomonas > Halomonas sp. V046. The sequence goes on along the minus strand of NZ_JBQXYF010000002.1, from coordinate 62,624 downwards.
CATCAACGCCAGTCCACCGAGCAGCAGCAGCAGGCGGAAGACCACCATCAGCGTGCCCGTGATCAGCCCCGACAAGACCCCCAGCACGCACAACTGCGGCAGGGCATCGACGTTGGCCAGCTGACGACGAAACCCGTCGAGACTGAAGTCCGGTAAGCTGAAGCGCGACAAGAGCGACATTCCTTGAAAGAGCGGATCCTTGCCTCCGACACCAACGTCGAAGACGCCAGGCCGGACGGCTTCCTCTTGTGTATCATAGTTGGGCACGGCTGACCCACTGCCCGCTCACACAAACGGCGGCAAACGGGCGTGCGGATGTCACGAGTCATTGCTCGTCGACTATCCCTTGCGAGATTCACATCGAACGACAGTCACTGCTGTAAGGAGCGTCACGTGATCAAGGTTGGAATCGTTGGCGGAACGGGCTACACCGGCGTCGAGCTGCTCAGGCTGCTGGCACAGCACCCCGACGTCGAGGTCGAGGCGATCACCTCGCGAAGCGAGGCCGGCCTCGCGGTCAGCGAGCTGTACCCCAACCTGCGCGGACACTATGACGAACTGCGCTTCAGTGAACCCGACGCCGGCCGCCTCGGCCGCTGCGACGCGGTGTTCTTCGCCACCCCCCACGGGGTCGCTCACGCCTTGGCCGGCGATCTGCTCGAGCGTGGCACTCGGGTCATCGACCTGTCGGCGGACTTCCGCCTGCGCGATGCCGAGGAGTGGGCCCAGTGGTACGCCCAGCCCCACGGCGCGCCGGAGCTTCTCGGGGAAGCGGTCTATGGCCTGCCCGAAGTCAACCGCGAACGCATCCGCAATGCGCGCCTTGTCGCGGTGCCGGGCTGCTACCCGACCGCCGTTCAACTCGGCTTCCTGCCCCTGCTGGAAGCCGGCCTGATCGATGACACCCGGTTGATCGCCGACTGCAAGTCCGGGGTCACCGGCGCCGGACGCGGCGCCAAGGTGGCGTCGCTGTTGGCCGAAGCGAGCGAGTCATTCAAGGCCTACGGCGCCTCGGGCCACCGCCACCTGCCGGAGATTCGCCAAGGCCTCGGCGACGCGGCCGGCCACCCGGTGGGGCTGACCTTCGTGCCCCACCTGACACCGATGATCCGCGGCATCCACGCGAGCCTCTATGGCCAGCTGACAGGCGACGTCGGCGATCTTCAGGCGCTGTTCGAGAAGCGTTTCGCCGACGAGCCCTTCGTCGACGTCATGCCCACGGGGAGCCACCCCGAAACCCGCAGCGTCAAGGGCTCCAATATGTGCCGTATCGCCATTCATCGCCCCGGCAACGATGCGACGGTGGTCGTGCTATCGGTCATCGACAACCTGGTCAAGGGCGCCTCCGGCCAGGCGGTGCATAACCTCAATCTGATGTTCGGTTTCGCCGAGACCGCCGGACTCGATGCCCCCGCGATCATGCCCTGAATCAGGCGCCGCCACGGCGCAGCCCCCTTGGGCTGCGCCGTACTCCGTGTTCGACGCGTCGTTGCTAAAAAGTTGACCCTTACGCTCGGGATTGCGGATAATGATGGGTCGATCGCCGTTTACCGGCACATTCACCATTTCCCGGGAGCACGTTCATGAGCAGTGCAGAATCCTTCGTTCCCACTCCACTGCTGCTGTCCGACAACGCTCGTCGCCGACTCTCGGCGCTGATGGCAGACGAGGGCGCGAGTCAGATCGCCCTGCGTGTCTACGTGACCGGCGGCGGCTGTTCCGGCTTCCAGTACGGTTTCGACATGGCCGAAGCCATCGACGAGGACGACACCGAGATCGCCTTCGGCGACGTTTCCCTGGTCATCGATCCGCTGTCCTATCAATACCTGGTCGGGTCCACCATCGACTACGAAGAAGGCCTGGCCGGCGCTCGCTTTCTGGTGCAGAACCCCAATGCCACCACCACCTGTGGCTGCGGCGCCTCCTTCATGGTCTAACGCTACGAAGGATTGCCTGCGGTGGATCGCCTGAGCGTGGCATGAGCCTTGCTCAATCACGCTGTCCAAGGACGCTTGACTGGTCCTCCCTGTCCGCTCCCCTCGAGCCATCCCCAGCCGCCGGCATCACGACCGAATACGGCCCCCGCGACGCCCCACACAGTTGCTCCTGTGGTGGGGCGTCGGCGTGATTACCCCCTGCCAGAGGTGCCAAACCGCATCGTCTGACGACGCCCAGCGTTGGCGCAGCGGCCAGGCATCAACTTGACCGCCTTGGCACGACTCGCCATGGTAGTCGGGGATTTCACAATAATGTTAACTGGGGAAAATCATGAAAAGCGTTTTTTGCTCCGCAGCCCTGGCCACCGCCATCGCATTCGCCGGTGTGGGTACCGCCCAGGCCCAGGATGGCAAGCTGACCGTCGCCACCGACCCGAGCTTCGTGCCGTTTGAAATGATGGACCAGGAAACCGGCGAGATGGTCGGTTTCGACATGGAAATCATTGCCGCGCTGGCCGAGCGTGCCGGCTTCGAATACGACCTGCGCACCATGGACTTCAACGGCATCATCCCCGCCGTGCAGACCGGCAACGTCGATATCGCCATTGCCGGCATCACCATTACCGATGAACGCGCGGAGATCGTCGACTTCTCCGATCCGTACTACGACAGCGGCCTGCAGATCCTGGTCAAGGCCGATGAAGAAGGCGTTCAGAGCGTGGACGATCTGGCCGGCATGCGCATCGGCACCAAGATCGGCTCCACCAGCTACGACTACCTCCAGGAAAACCTCGGCGAAGACGCGGAGATCACTCCGTACCCGGGTACCAGCGACATGTACATGGCCCTGCTCGGCGGTAGCGTCGATGCCGCCTTCTATGACGCCCCCAACGTCGGCTACTTCTCTCAGACCCGTGGCGAAGGCAAGGTCAAGGTCGTCGGCCCGCTCTACGAAGGCCAGCAGTACGGCATCGTCTTCGTCAAGGACAGCGAGTGGGTCGAGCCGGTCAACGAAGCCCTGGCCGCGATGAAGGAAGACGGCACCTACGACGAGATCCACGCTAAGTGGTTCGGCGCCGCCAGCGAGTGATTGCAGGCCGCTGACCTATACGGGGTCGGATCAATGATCCGGCCCCGTTGCGTTGCGTCCCTGTTCCTTTCTCCCCCAACCGTATCGACGGAGACCCTTCGTGGACGTCAATTTTCAATTCGACTGGTCGGCGGCGCTGTCCTCCATCCCGCAGCTGCTGACCGGCATTCCCTACACTCTGCTGATCTCCTTCGGCGGCCTCGCCATCGGCTTTCTCATCGGCATCCTGTTTGGCCTGCTGCGCATTTCCCGCACCGCCTGGTTGCGCGTTCCTGCCGTGGCCTACATCGAGATCTTCCGCGGAACCCCGGTCCTGGTTCAGGTGCTATTCATCTTCTACGGGTTACCCAGCGTCATCGGCACCTCCATCGATCCCATCACCGCCGGTATCGCCGCCATCGCGGTGAACTCCGGCGCCTACATCTCGGAAATCGTGCGCGGCGGCGTGCAGTCCATCGAGCGCGGACAGCGTGAAGCCGGCCTGTCGCTCGGTCTCTCGCGCTACCAGACCTTCAAGCACGTGATCTGGCCCCAGGCCCTTCGCCGCATGATCCCATCGCTGGGTAACCAGGCCATCATCAGCATCAAGGACACCTCCCTGTTCGCGGTGATCGGCGTCGGCGAGCTGGTCCGTCAGGGGCAGATCTACATCGCCACCACGTTCAATGCCCTGGAGGTGTACCTGATGGTCGCCGTGCTCTACCTGGTGATCACCCTGTCACTGTCCTTCCTCCTGCGCATGCTCGAACGCAAGGGCCTGGTGGGCCAATGACCCCAGTGGATAGCCTCGACACCACTCTCCTCATCCTCGGCACATCATCGCGGAAGACGTGACATGACCAACGCTACCCCCACTCCCGAGAACACCGACGGCGAGCCTATCGTTCGGCTGCGCGGCCTCAACAAGCACTTCGGCTCTCTGCACGTCCTCAAGAACATCGACCTGGAGGTCGCCCACGGCGAAGTCGTGGTCATCATCGGCGCCAGCGGCTCGGGCAAGTCGACCCTGATTCGCTGCGTCAACGGCCTGGAAGAGTTCCAGCAGGGCGAGCTGCGTGTCGATGGCAATGACCTCAAGCCCTACGGCAAGGCCAGCCGCGAGCTGCAGACCATTCGCACCGAAGTCGGCATGGTGTTTCAGCAGTTCAATCTGTTCCCGCACCTGAGCGTACGCGACAACGTTACCCTGGCACCGATGAAGGTCCGCGGTGTCAGCCGCCATGACGCGACCGAGTCGGCCGAACGCCTGCTCGATCGCGTCGGCATCCAGGATCAGGCCGACAAGCTGCCCACACAGCTCTCCGGCGGCCAGCAGCAGCGTGTGGCGCTGGCCCGGGCGCTGGCCATGGAACCGCGGCTGATGCTGTTCGATGAGCCCACCTCGGCCCTCGACCCGGAAATGATCGGCGAGGTACTCGACGCCATGCGAGAGCTGGCCAAGGAAGGCATGACGATGATGATCGTCACCCACGAGATGGGCTTCGCGCGGGAAGTGGCCGACCGGGTGATCTACATCCACAAGGGCGAGATCGTCGAAGAGGGCAAGCCGGAGGCGGTATTCGACAATCCCCAGAACGAGCGTACCCAGAGCTTCCTGTCGCGGGTGCTCAAGCACTAACGGCCCGACCCCGCACGCCGGGTCAATGCCGCCTCGGCGCGCCGACACAAGCGTGTCGCGTGTTCGAGCGCGTCATCGCCGCAGGCCGCGAACCGACGCCCCCGAGTGATGTCCGCATCGCTCGGGGGTTTTCGTTGGAGGTCCGGGCGCGACCAACAAGCCTCCACTGCTCCTAATCATCGTGAGATCTCGCCAAATTCGTTCCCCCCAGGCCCTGTCGAAGTTATCGACAGGGCCTTTTTTGGGCTGTGGACAAAAAAAATCGCGATTCAGTGCAAAGGCCGTCGTGGCGGGCCTATCGCGGTGATCGAGGACTTGTTCACCGTCGCGGTGACAACTGCACCTAGGCTCGGTGGATAACCGGTGGAGTCCCGAGGCTGTGAACAACCGCCCCATTGGTCCACAGGCTCCGGGCAACTCGTCCGCAGCCAGTACGCCTCTTGTCCTTGCACTGGTCAACAATATAGTTTTTTGATTTTTATGCGTTTAATCGCCTTATCCACGGTTTTTGTCCACACCAATAGTCACTACAACAACAGAACTTCTAACTTACTTCTCTTATTTTTTTATAGGTCTATGACGAACCGAGGCAGTGGCATTGCGGGTGTGGAAAACCCTGACGTTTACCCACAGGAGGGTTTATACTGCCCGGCTACTTTTTAGCCCTTTTTGCATTTGCACCGGCGCCGAGACGCCGAACGAGGTGAACCTTGGAGTATCCCGACCGCTTTGACGTCATCGTCATCGGCGGTGGCCATGCCGGAACGGAAGCCGCCCTGGCCTCTGCCCGCATGGGTTGCCAGACCCTGCTGCTGACCCACAACATCGAGACCCTCGGCCAGATGTCCTGCAATCCCGCCATCGGTGGGATCGGCAAGAGCCATCTGGTCAAGGAAATCGACGCCCTCGGCGGTGCCATGGGCCTGGCCACGGATCTCGGTGGGATTCAGTTTCGCGTGCTCAACGCTCGCAAGGGGCCCGCGGTACGGGCGACCCGAGCCCAAGCGGATCGGGTTCGCTACAAGGCCGCTATCCGTTCGATGCTGGAACATCAGGCCAACCTGACAATCTTCCAGCAGGCCGCCGGTGATCTCGTCGTCGATGGCGACAGCGTGCGTGGCGTGGTCACCGAAACCGGCATTCGGTTCATGGCCGAATGCGTGGTGTTGTGTACCGGAACCTTTCTCGGTGGCGTGATCCACATCGGTCTCGACAAGAGCCGCGGGGGGCGCGCCGGCGATCCGCCGTCCAACGCCCTGGCCGAGCGTCTGCGGGCACTGCCCTTCCGGGTCGACCGGCTGAAGACCGGGACCCCGCCGCGGATCGATGCCAAGAGCGTGGATTTCTCACGCCTCGAGGAACAGCCGGGCGACACCCCGGTACCGGTGATGTCGTATGTCGGCAACCGGGACATGCACCCGCGCCAGGTCAGCTGCCACATCGCCCACACCAACGAGCGTACCCACGAGATCATCTTCAATAATCTCGACCGCTCGCCGATGTTCTCCGGTGTCATCGAAGGCGTCGGCCCGCGCTACTGCCCGTCCATCGAGGACAAGGTCCATCGCTTTGCCGACAAGGCCAGCCACCAGGTGTTTATCGAGCCAGAAGGCCTCGATACTCACGAGCTATACCCCAATGGTATTTCGACCTCGCTGCCCTTCGACGTGCAGCTTCAGGTCGTGCGCTCCATCGAGGGCCTCGAGCGTGCGCACATCACGCGGCCGGGCTATGCCATCGAGTACGACTTCTTCGATCCTCGCGATCTGAAGCACTCGCTGGAAACCAAGTTTATCCACAACCTGTTCTTCGCCGGACAGATCAACGGCACCACCGGCTACGAAGAGGCCGGGGCCCAGGGCCTGCTCGCCGGTCTCAATGCCGCGCGCCGGGCTCGCGCGCTCGAGGCCTGGTGCCCGCGTCGCGACGAGGCGTATCTCGGTGTCCTGGTCGATGACCTGATCACGCTGGGTACCAAGGAGCCCTATCGCATGTTCACCTCCCGGGCCGAATATCGCCTGCTGCTGCGCGAGGACAACGCCGACATGCGCTTGACCGAGCACGGCCGCCAGCTGGGCCTGGTCGACGATCAGCGCTGGTCTCGGTTTGCCGCCAAGCGTGAGGCGGTCGAGCAGGAGAGTGCCCGCCTCAAGGCCACCTGGGTGCAGCCCGGCAGCGAAGCCGCCACTCGCCTCGAGGCCAGCACCGGACAGCCGCTGGCCCGAGAATACAATCTGATGGACCTGCTCAAGCGCCCCGAACTTGGTTATGCCGACGTGGCCAGCCTCAACGGCGACGCCGTGGACGATGACAGCGTCGCCGAGCAGGTGCAGATCCAGGCCAAGTACCAGGGCTACATCGATCGTCAGCAGGCCGAGATCGACAAGCTCAAGCGCCACGAAGGCACCGCCTTACCGGCCGATCTCGACTACGCGACGGTCGAAGGACTCTCCAACGAGATTCGCCAGAAGCTCAGTGAGGCCCGTCCCGAGACCCTGGCCCATGCCGGGCGGATCTCCGGGGTGACCCCCGCAGCGGTTTCTATCTTGTTGATTCATTTAAAAAAACGCCGTTTGCTCGACAGCTCTCGGGCGGCCAGCGCATGAGTCTGCCGAACCTGAGCGCCGTCGCGCAGCGTCTCGACCAGGGCCTTGGGCAACTCGCCATCACGCCGGAACCTAGCCAGCGTGAGCGCCTATTGGCCCTGGTCGGTCTGTTGCACAAGTGGAACCGCGCCTATAACCTCACCGCGGTACGTGAGCCCATTGACATGGTCTCCCGCCACCTCTTGGACAGCGCTTCGGTGCTGCCCTTCGTGAGCGGGCCGAGAGTGCTCGATGTGGGCGCGGGGCCGGGGCTACCCGGCCTGGTACTGGCGATTCTGGCGCCGGAGCTCGACGTCACCCTGCTCGACAGCAACGGCAAGAAGGTTCGCTTTCAACGCCAGGCGGTGATGGAGTTAGGGCTTGCCAATGTGACGCCGATCCAGGCTCGGGTGGAGGCCTTCGAGGCGCCTGCAGGGGGCTTCGATCAGGTCATCTCCAGGGCCTTCGCCAGCCTCAAGGACTTCGTCGACCTGACTCGTCCCCTGGTGGCCGACGACGGCCAGTGGCTGGCGATGAAGGGGCCTGCGGTGGATGATGAGCTCAAGCTGCTGGGCGGCGATGTGCATCAGCTCGCGCGTCATGCGTTGAGCGTGCCCTTCGAGTCAAGCGCACGAGAACTGGTTATGCTGGAACGAAGCGCCGAGACCAGCGCTCACTGAATGGGGCGAGGGTGAACCGCGAGGCGGTGGGTGGTTCGCGTCCAGGGGCCTTGGTTCAAGCAGGCTGGTTCCACGCATCGGAGCCACCCGAGATTTCTCAAGCAAGGATGACGCCGTGACCAAAATCATCGCCTTGACCAACCAGAAGGGTGGAGTCGGCAAGACCACTTCCGCCGTCAATCTGGCCGCGAGCCTGGCCGCCCTCGATCGTCGCGTGCTGTTGGTCGACCTGGATCCCCAGGGCCATGCGACCATGGGCAGCGGCATCGACAAGCACGAGCTCGATGGCAGCGTCCTGGACGTCATCCTCGGTGACAAGCGCCCGGTGGAAGTCATCCTCGACTGCCCCGAGGCCGGTTACTCGCTGTTGCCGGGCAACGGCGACCTGACCGCCGCGGAGGTCGAGCTGCTCGACCGCACCGAGGGGCGTGAACGCAGCCTGGCCCGGGCCCTCGAGGAAGTCGCGTCGGAATACGACGTGGTGATGATCGACTGCCCTCCGTCGCTCAACATGCTGACCGTGAATGCCTTGACCGCCGCCAACGGCGTACTGATCCCGCTGCAGTGCGAGTTCTATGCCCTGGAAGGCCTGTCGGCACTGCTCGATACCGTCGAGCAGATCAAGGACAGCGTGAACCCGACGCTGGAGATCTATGGCATCCTGCGCACCATGTTCGATGCCCGTAACAGCCTCACTCGGGACGTCAGCAAGCAGTTGCGTGACTACTTCGGTGATGCCTTGCTCAAGACCACCATTCCGCGCAACGTGAGGGTGGCCGAGGCGCCGAGCCATGGTCTGCCGGTGACCAAGTATGCCCGCTTCTCCCGCGGCAGCCAGGCCCACCGCGTGCTGGCCAAGGAATTGATTCGCCGGTTGTCGTTATAGCATTGCGAGGGCGCCGCCGATGGCTGGTGCGAGCGGCATCGCCACAGCTGGGCCCGCCTATCGCCTACACAGTCGCGCGGTACACCGCTTAGTGAGAGGGATTGTCGATGACGCGTAAACGCGCTCTGGGACGTGGCCTGGATGCCTTGATCGGTGCCGGCGCCCGTCGCCGCGAGAGCCTGGATCTGCCTGGGGTCGATGCCCAGTTCGATGAGGCGTCACTCGACGAAGGCGGTGAGGCCCAGACTCCACCGGCGGCGGTCGCCGAGGAACGCCTCGAGCGCCTGCCGCTTGGTCAGTTGAGCCGCGGTCGCTATCAACCGCGGCGTGACATCCAGCCCGAGGCGCTGGAGGAGCTGGCCGATTCGATCCGTGCTCAGGGCGTCATGCAGCCCATCGTGGTGCGCCCGATCGGCCCCGATCGCTACGAGATCATCGCCGGCGAACGGCGCTGGCGTGCCTCTCAGCTGGCCGAACTCGACGTCATCCCAGCGGTGATCCGCGAAGTCACCGATGAGGTCGCCCTGGCCCTGGCGCTGATCGAGAACATCCAGCGTGAAAACCTCAATCCGGTCGAAGAGGCCATGGCCTTGAAGCGGCTGCTCGACGAGTTCGAGCTGACCCAGCAGCAGGTCGCCGATGCGGTGGGCCGCTCGCGGGCCCAGGTCACCAATCTGCTGCGTCTGCTGGCGCTGGACCCCGAGGTCCAGACCCTGCTCGAACGCGGCGATCTGGACATGGGCCATGCTCGGGCCTTGCTGTCCTTGCCTGCGGCTAAACAGCGCAAGGCGGCCCACGAGGTGGTCAACAAGGACCTGACCGTGCGCGCCACTGAAGCGCTGGTGAAGCAGCTAGCGTCGACCAAGCCCAAGGCCGCCAAGGCGGCGCCCAGTCAGGACGTGGCCCGTCTCGAGTCGCGCCTGGCCGATGTGCTCGGCGCCCCGGTCAAGATTCAGCATGGCAAGGCCGGCAAGGGCAAGGTAACGATCCAGTATTCGAGCCTCGATGAACTGGACGGGATCTTGACTCATATTCGCTGAACACTCGATTCAGTGTCGCCGATACGTGACAGATGAGGCTCGAAGCGGCGTAGTAAACCCTTTAGGTGGCTAAGTAACTTCGCGGCATGTTCTGCGCATTTGGTTGTAAGCTTGCGCCAAGTGTCGACAAATCGTCCCACATTCGGTTGAAGCGGCAACGGGCCTTCCCTATAATCGCGCCGGAGTCTGCTGGTGGTCTGCCGCCGGCGAGCAACAAACGATGGATCGGTGAGTTCGCGCAAAGTCAGCGCGGCGGGAGAGAGCCTTGGCGGCCAGGATCGAGCGACCCCAAGTGCAGCGACTGTTGCTGGCGCAACTGGGTGTGGTAGCGCTGATGAGCGTTATCGGTGCCCTTTTCTCCGGCGCAGCGGGAGCCTCTTCGGCAGCGCTTGGCGGCTTGGTGGCCTTTCTGCCCAATGCCTTCTTCGCCTGGCGCGTGTTTCGCTTTCAGGGCGCGCGTTACTCCAAGGCCATCGTCAACAGTTTTTATCGGGCAGAAGCCGGAAAGTTCGGTTTGACGGCGGCACTGTTCACCTGCGTGTTCATCGCAGTGCCTCCCTCAAACCCCACTTTTTTCTTTGGCGCTTACGTGGTGACGCTGTTCGCTCACTGGCTGGGTCCCTGGCTTGTGAAGCGACCGTCGCACACCTAAAAACGAGGCAGACATGGCAGGCAATAACCCGACTCCGACGGAGTATATCCAGCACCATCTGCAGAACCTGACCTTCGGGCTTCATCCCGATAACGGCTGGTCGATCGCGCATTCCGCGCAGGAAGCCTCCGACATGGGGTTCTGGGCCGTGCATCTGGACACCCTGGGCTGGTCCATTGGCCTCGGTCTGCTGTTCATCTGGCTGTTCAAGAAGGCCGCCAACACCGCGACCACGGGCGTGCCCGGTGCGCTGCAGAACTTCGTCGAGCTGATGGTCGAGTTCGTCGACAACTCGGTCAAGGACACCTTTCATGGCAAGAGCCGGCTGATCGCGCCCCTGGCGCTGACGATCTTCTGCTGGGTCTTCCTGATGAACCTGATGGACCTGGTGCCGGTGGACTTCCTGCCGCTGCTGGCGGCCAAGATCGGTGCCATGTTCGGCGCTGACCCGGCTCACGTCTACTTCAAGGTCGTGCCCACCACCGACGTCAACGCTACCATCGGCATGGCGCTGTCCGTATTCGGCCTGATCATCTTCTACACCATTCGCGAGAAGGGCTTCTCCGGCTTCATCGGCGAGCTGACCCTGCACCCGTTCAATTCGCCCAACAAGCTGGTCCAGGCGCTGTTCATCCCGGTCAACTTCCTGCTCGAGACCGTGACCCTGCTGGCCAAGCCGATCTCTCTGGCGCTGCGACTGTTCGGTAACCTCTACGCCGGTGAGCTGATCTTCATCCTGATCGCCATGATCGGTCTGTGGCAGCTGCCGCTGCACTTTGCCTGGGGCGTGTTCCACATTCTGGTCATCACCCTGCAGGCCTTCATCTTCATGATGCTGACCATCGTCTATCTGAGCATGGCGGTCGAGAAACACTGACCGCCGGGCTCGCCCGAAGTCCCAAAAGCACACCCTTAACCCACTAACCCTTAACCATTAAACGAAAACTGGAGAGACCACCATGGAAGCACAAGTTCTGGGTATGACCGCCATCGCCGTGTCCCTGCTGATCGGCCTGGGTGCCCTCGGCACCGCCATCGGCTTCGGTATCCTCGGCGGCAAGTTCCTGGAAGGCGCCGCGCGTCAGCCGGAAATGATCCCGATGCTGCAGGTCAAGATGTTCATCGTCGCCGGTCTGCTCGACGCCGTGACCATGATCGGTGTAGGTATCGCGCTGTTCTTCACCTTCGCTAACCCGTTTGTCGGTTAATGACCGGCGCTCGCAAGAGCCGTCGCCCCGTTAACCCCAAACCCGTAACGCGAGAGGTGCTGGCGTGAACCTGAACCTAACACTAGTCGGCCAGGCTATCGCCTTTGCGTTCTTCGTCTGGTTCTGCATGAAGTTTATATGGCCGCCGGTCATGCAAGCGCTGCAGGAACGCCAGAAGAAGATCGCCGATGGCTTGGATGCTGCCAGCCGTGCGGCGCGTGATCTCGAGGTGGCCGAAGAAGAGGCCAACGAGACCCTGCGCAAGAGCAAGCAAGAGGCAGCCGAGATCCTGGAGCAGGCCCAGAAGCAGGCCAACCAGAAGCTCGAGCAGGCCCGCGAAGATGCCCGCCTGGAAGGCGAACGCATGATCGCCAAGGCCAAGTCCGAGATCGAGCAGGAAGTGAACCGCGCCAAGGAAGAGCTGCGTGCGCAGGTATCGCGTCTTGCGGTGCTCGGAGCCGAGCGAATCCTGGAATCCTCCATCGATGAGAAGCAGCACGCTGCCATCGTCGACAAACTCGCCAAAGAGCTCTGAGGAGGTGCCCCATGGCGGAAACGTCAACTATCGCACGTCCTTACGCTAAGGCGGCCTTCGAGCACGCCGTGGCCAAGGACGCGCTTGACGACTGGTCCGGCATGTTTTCCCGGGTCGCGCAGGTGGTCGCCAACGACGACATGCGCACCCGTGTGCTCGGCAATCCCAAGCTGTCCAGCGAGCAGAAGTCTCAGCTGGTCGTTGATGTCTGCGGTGACGCGGTCAATGACGAGTTCAAGAACTTCGTTCACCTGGTCGGCGAGAAGGGCCGCCTGGCGGTGTTCGGCGCAATCGCCGAGCAGTTCGAGGTGTTCAAGGCACAGCAAGAGAAGCGCATGGACGTCGAGATCGTGTCCGCCTTCCCGCTGGCCGAGGCCCAGGAACAATCGCTCGCGAGTGCACTGGCCAAGCGTCTGAACCGCGAAATCTCCATTACCACTCAGGTGGACTCCTCGCTTCTGGGCGGCGTGATCCTGCGTACCGGCGATACCGTCATCGACGGCTCCGTACGCGGTCGATTGAACCGTCTCCACGAAGCTCTTTCCGCCTGAGTCTGAGGGACATGGCATGCAGCAACTGAATCCTTCCGAGATCAGCGACATCATCAAGCAGCGTATCGAAAAGCTGGATGTCGCATCCGAAGCCCGTAATCAGGGCACGATCGTCAGCGTCTCCGACGGTATCGTGCAGATCCACGGCCTCGCCGACGCAATGTTCGGTGAGATGATCGAGTTCCCCGGCGGCATCTTCGGGATGACCCTGAACCTCGAGCGCGACAACGTCGGCGCCGTGGTACTGGGGGATTGCCAGCAGCTCGAAGAGGGCATGACCGCCCAGTGCACCGGCCGCATCCTCGAGGTGCCGGTGGGCCCCGAACTGCGCGGTCGCGTGGTCGACGCCCTCGGTAACCCGATCGATGGCAAGGGCGATCTGGGCACCGAACTTACCGATGCGGTGGAAAAGGTCGCCCCGGGCGTCATCACCCGTCAGTCGGTCGACGAGCCGATCCAGACCGGCTTCAAGTCCATCGACGCCATGGTGCCGATCGGTCGCGGCCAGCGTGAGCTGATCATCGGCGACCGTCAGATCGGTAAGTCGGCGATCGCCATCGACGCGATCATCAACCAGAAAGGCACCGGCGTGACCTGTGTCTACGTGGCCATCGGTCAGAAGCAGGCGACCATCGCCAACGTGGTGCGCAAGCTCGAAGAGCACGGCGCCATGGAACACACCATCGTGGTTGCCGCCGGCGCCGCCGACCCGGCCCCGATGCAGTTCCTCGCGGCCTACTCCGGCTGCACCATGGGCGAGTACTTCCGCGACCGCGGTGAAGACGCCCTGATCGTCTATGATGACCTGTCCAAGCAGGCCGTAGCCTACCGTCAGGTGTCGCTGCTGCTGCGTCGTCCGCCGGGTCGTGAAGCCTTCCCCGGCGACGTCTTCTACCTCCACTCTCGTCTGCTCGAGCGTGCCGCTCGCGTCAACGCCGACTACGTCGAGAAGTTCACCAATGGTGAAGTGAAGGGCAAGACCGGTTCACTGACCGCGCTGCCGATCATCGAGACCCAGGCCGGCGACGTGTCTGCCTTCGTTCCGACCAACGTGATCTCGATCACCGACGGTCAGATCTTCCTCGAGACCGACCTGTTCAACTCGGGCATCCGCCCGGCGATCAACGCCGGTCTGTCGGTGTCTCGTGTCGGTGGTTCGGCCCAGACCAAGATCATCAAGAAGCTCGGCGGCAGTGTGCGTCTGGCGCTGGCTCAGTACCGTGAGCTGGCGGCCTTCTCCCAGTTCGCGTCTGATCTGGACGAAGCCACCCGCAAGCAGCTCGAGCACGGTCAGCGCGTCACCGAACTGATGAAGCAGACCCAGTACTCGCCGATGTCGGTGGCCGAAATGGCGATTTCGCTGTTTGCCGCCAACGAAGGCTTCCTGGACGACGTCGAGGTCAAGAAGGTGCTGGACTTCGAACGTGCCCTGCACGAGTTCATGAAGGCCGAGCACGCCGACCTGATCGACAAGATCAACGAGTCCGGCGACTACAGCGACGAGATCAAGAGCGGTCTGAAGCAGGGTCTCGAGAAGTTCAAGTCCACTCAGAGCTGGTAAATCGCCGGCGGCCCGCCAGCGGCGGGCCGTCTGGATGACACGAGCCTCTGAGGGTCACGAACAAAGGTAGATCGCCATGGCAGTCGGAAAAGAGATTCGCACCCAGATCGGGAGCATCAAGAACACGCAGAAGATCACCAATGCGATGCAGATGGTGGCGGCGTCGAAGATGCGCAAGACCCAGGAACGGATGAAGGCGACCCAGCCTTACGCCAAGCAGATCCGTACCGTGGTCGGGCACCTCTCCCAGGCGACCCCGGAGTACAAGCATCCGTGGCTGGAAGAGCGTGACGTCAAGCGCGTCGGCTTCATCGTCGTGTCCAGCGACCGTGGTCTGTGCGGTGGCCTGAACGTCAATCTGTTCAAGGCCGCGGTGAAAGATGCCAAGGCTTGGCATGAGAAGGGCGCCGAGCTCGACTTCTGCGCCCTTGGCAGCAAGGCCGGCAGCTTCTTTCGCAAGTACGGTGGCAACCTGGTCGCCGCCAAGAGCGGCCTCGGTGAGTCACCGAGTCTTGAAGACCTGATCGGTAGCGTGAAGGTGATGCTCGACGCCTATGACAACGGCGAGCTGGATCGTCTTTACGTGGTGCACAACGAATTCGTCAATACCATGACGCAGAAGCCGGTCGTCCGTCAGCTGTTACCGCTGAGCGTGGACGCCGACGATGCGGCGGATGACGACGAGAATACGCGTCCCAGCAGTTGGGACTACCTGTATGAGCCGGATGCCAAGGCGCTGCTCGATAGCCTGCTGGTGCGTTATGTCGAAGCGCAGGTGTATCAGTCCGTGGTAGAGAACACGGCTTGCGAGCAGGCGGCACGCATGATCGCGATGAAAAGCGCGACCGACAATGCGGGTGAACTCATCGACGATCTGGAGCTGGTGTACAACAAGGCCCGTCAGGCGGCCATTACCCAGGAAATCTCCGAAATCGTTGGTGGCGCCGCCGCCGTATAGCGCCGGGGAGGGTGCGACCCTCCCGGCATGCAGGTTTCATTTGCAGGTATTTGAGAGGAACCAAGATGAGCGGACGTATCGTACAGATCATCGGTGCGGTGATTGACGTAGAGTTTCCGCGGGACGAAGTGCCCAAGGTCTACGACGCGCTGAAGGTCGCCGAGAAAGACACCATCCTCGAAGTCCAGCAGCAGCTGGGCGACGGCGTGGTGCGGACCATCGCCATGGGCTCCACCGAGGGTCTCAAGCGCAGCATGGTCACCGAGAATACCGGTGCCGCGATTTCCGTGCCCGTGGGTCAGGCGACCCTCGGCCGGATCATGAACGTGCTCGGCGAGCCGATCGACGAAGCCGGTGACATCGGTGAAGACGAGCGCATGCCGATTCACCGCAAGGCCCCGGGCTATGCCGATCAGGCAGCTACCAACGAGCTGCTCGAGACCGGCATCAAGGTCATCGACCTGGTGTGCCCGTTCGCCAAGGGCGGCAAGGTCGGCCTGTTCGGCGGCGCCGGTGTCGGCAAGACCGTCAACATGATGGAACTGATCCGTAACATCGCCACCGAGCACAGCGGTTACTCGGTGTTTGCCGGTGTCGGTGAGCGTACCCGTGAGGGTAACGACTTCTATCACGAGATGAGCGAGTCGAATGTTCTCGACAAGGTAGCCCTGGTCTACGGTCAGATGAACGAGCCTCCCGGCAACCGTCTGCGCGTGGCCCTGACCGGCCTGACCATCGCCGAGAAGTTCCGCGATGAAGGTCGTGACGTGCTGCTGTTCGTCGACAACATCTACCGCTACACCCTGGCCGGCACCGAAGTGTCCGCGCTGCTGGGTCGTATGCCGTCGGCGGTGGGCTATCAGCCGACCCTGGCCGAGGAGATGGGCGTTCTGCAGGAGCGTATCACCTCCACCAAGACCGGCTCGATCACGTCTGTGCAGGCCGTCTACGTGCCCGCGGATGACTTGACCGATCCGTCGCCGGCGACCACCTTCTCGCACCTGGACGCCACCGTGGTACTGGCGCGTTCGATCGCCGAGCTCGGTATCTACCCGGCCATCGATCCGCTGGACTCCACCTCTCGCCAGCTCGATCCGCTGGTGGTGGGCGAGGAGCACTACAACACCGCTCGCGGTGTCCAGGGTGTTCTGCAGCGCTACAAGGAGCTCAAGGACATCATCGCGATCCTGGGCATGGACGAGCTGTCTGACGAAGACAAGCAGACCGTGTACCGCGCGCGTAAGATCCAGCGCTTCCTGTCGCAGCCGTTCTTCGTCGCCGAGGTCTTCACCGGCTCTCCGGGCAAGTACGTGTCGCTGAAGGAAACCATCCGTGGCTTCCAGGGCATTCTCGGCGGCGAGTACGACGAGCTGCCCGAGCAGGCCTTCTACATGGTCGGCAGCATCGACGAGGCCGTCGAGAAAGCTAACCAGATGAAGTAATCCCTCTACCTGGGAGACGTCATTATGGCGAAAACCATTCAATGCGAGATCGTCAGCGCCGAAACCTCGGTCTACTCCGGTAGTGCCGAGCAGGTGGTGGCGGCTGGCATCATGGGGGATCTCGGCATCCTGGCCGGTCACACGCCGCTGCTCACCGAACTGGCCCCGGGGCCGGTTCGCGTGCTGCACGAAGGCGGTCAGGAAGATCACTTCTACGTGTCTGGCGGCTTCATCGAAGTCCAGCCGGAGAAGGTGATCGTGCTGGCCGACACCGCGGTTCGCGCCGCGGATCTGGATGAGGCGGCCGCCGAAGACGCCCGAAAGCATGCCCTGAAGGCCATGGAAGACAAGACCGCGGAGATGGATTACACCCGTGCCGCGGCCGAGCTTTCCGAGGCCATGGCCCAACTGCGCACGATCAATCAGCTGCGCAAGAAGGCCGGCAAGAGCTAAGTCCTTAGTGGCTCGAGCAAAAAGGCGCCCCCGAATGTCCGCATTCGGGGGCGTTGTCGTTGTTGTGGATGCTCGGGGTCGCGGCTGGTATTCGAGTTCGCGGCTGGGGCGAGGTCGATATGCGAGGGCGAAGGCTCGGTCCGGCGGGGGACCGAGGGCCTCGAAGGACAGACGCACGCGAGCGTCGCGCAGGCCTTGATTGTCAGGGACGAGTGTCAGGCTCTCATCGCCGCCCCCTCATATTAAGCTCTGGTCATTAAGCTCCTCTCGGCAAGTCCAGCGTGGCATCATGGCGGCCTCTGCCCTTGTTGTTGTGTCACCGCCCCTGCTCGCCGCCGGGATGACGGTATCGCCAGGAGACGCTCATGAGCCTGTCCCCCACCCTCGAGCTGCACAAGCACGCCTTGATCCGGTCGCTGGACGATCGTGTCGCGCTCGACGAGCGTCTGCCGGAGCTACGCTCGGCGGATCTGGCCGAGATCCTCGAACAGCTGATCGAGGATGACGACGAGGTCGATACCGCCCTTGCGCTGCTCGGCTGCCTGCCGGTGGTGCGTCAGGCCAGTGTCTTCGGCCACCTGCCGGTCGATGTTCAGGCCCTGGCCGCCGGGGCGCTGGACGACCGTCAGCTGGTACGGATTCTCGAAGAGATGGGATCGGATGAACGGACCGATCTGTTCAAGGCTCTCGGCGATGACCGCAAGGAGGCGTTGCTCAGGCGCATGGCGCGGCGCGAGCGCGAAGAACTCAGGCGCCTGGCGAGCTATGAAGAGGGCACCGCCGGAGCCTTGATGACCACCGACTACGTGGCCATCCCCTCGGGGCTGAGCGTGGCCAAGGCAATGATGCGGGTACGCCAGACGGCGCCGGATGCCGAGACCGTCTACCAGCTCTATGTCATCGACGACCAGGGGCGCCTGGCGGGCACCATGTCGCTGCGTCAATTGATGGTGGCGCGGCCCCGGGCCCTGATCGATGAGTTGATGATCAAGGACGTGATCGATATCGGTGTCGACGCGCCCCAGGAGGAGGTGGCCAAGCTGGTGGCCCGCTATGACATGCTGGCCGTGCCGGTGGTCGATGGCGACGACAAGCTGGTGGGTATCGTCACCCACGATGACGCTATGGACGTGGTCGAGTCCGAGGCCACCGAAGATATCCACAAGGGGATGTCGATCGGGCAGCTCGAAGGCGGCGTATCGCGGGTCCCGCTGTGGAGTCTCTATCGCAAGCGGGTGACGTGGCTGGTGCTGCTGGTGTTTGGCAACCTGTTCTCCGGGGCCGGTATTGCCTATTTCGAGGACACCATCGCCGCCCAGGTGACCCTGGTGTTCTTCCTGCCGTTGTTGATCGGCAGTGGGGGCAACGCCGGCGCCCAGGCCGCCACCCTGATGGTGCGCGGCATGGCCACCGGCGACGTGGGCGTCAAGGACTGGAGCAAGTTGCTCGGTCGCGAGCTGCTGGTTGCCGGTGCCCTGGGGCTGACCATGGCACTGGCGGTGGCACCGATCGGGGTCATGCGCGGGGGCGAGGCGGTCGCCGCCGTGGTCGCGGTCAGCATGATCGCCATCGTGCTGTTCGGCAGCCTGCTCGGCATGTGCCTGCCCTTCGTGCTGGACCGGCTGGGCTGGGACCCGGCCACGGCCTCGGCACCGCTGGTCACCACGCTGATCGATGCCTCCGGGGTGATCATCTATTTTTCTATCGCCAGCGCGGTGCTGCTAGGGGCCTAGCGCCGTGCTTGCACTACGCGGTCGGCTCGGCAGCGACCGGGGGCGAGGTGTGTAAGCCGGCGGGGAGAGCGGACAAGTGGGCCCTCGGGGTGTATGCTTTTGCGGGCATTTTTACCCTCGTTCTCCCTAGGTCTCACGGGTCGTTCCATGGATTGGCTACAGATTGTCGTTCTCTCCCTGATACAGGGGCTCACAGAATTCTTGCCGGTATCGAGCTCGGCTCACCTGATTCTGGTGCCGATCTTCAGCGATTGGCCCGACCAGGGCCTGGCGTTCGACGTGGCCCTGCATATCGGTAGCCTGGGCGCCGTCGTCATCTATTTTCGCGCAGAGCTGTCGCGGATGACGGCGAGCTGGGCCAGGAGTGTGGCGGGCAAGGGCAGCGATGAAGATGCCAAGCTTGCCTGGTGGGTGATTCTCGCCACCGTTCCCGTGGGGATCGCCGGGCTCTTGTTCCAGGATGTCATCGAGCAATATGCCCGCTCCCCGCTGATTCTGGCCTTCGGGCTGATTGCCTTCGGTCTTCTGCTGGGCGTCGTCGACTGGCGTTGCCGTGGCTCGCGCACCGAGTACCACATGACCTGGCGTGATGCCTTGTGGATCGGGTTGTCGCAGGCCCTGGCGCTGATTCCCGGGACGTCGCGCTCCGGTATCACCATGACGGCGGCGTTGATGCTGGGGCTAAGCCGAGAAGGTTCGGCGCGTTTCTCGTTTCTTCTGTCGATTCCGGTCATCGTGCTGGCAGGTGGGCTGGAGGCCATCAACCTCGTCCAGCAGGGCGTCGATGTCCACTGGGGCGATCTGGCGCTTGGCACCTTGCTCTCCGGCATCAGTGCCTACCTCTGCATTCACTTCTTCCTGGCGTTCATCAAGCGTGTCGGCATGCAGCCCTTCGTGATCTATCGCGTGCTGCTCGGCATTGGCCTGGTGTGGCTGTTCGCCTGACCCGTCGTCCTTTCGGAGGCTCCTAGTTCATGCTTGCCCTTTTTCCTGAGTGTCGCCTTGAACGCCGCCATGCCCGTCGCTGGAGCGTCTCGCGACGCTTGCGGGTTCCGTTGCTTGGCCTGGCGCTGTTCTCGGCGCTGACCCTTACCGGCTGCACCGAGGAGCCGGCGCCTTCGACGGGACCCGTCACCCTGGAAGGTGACATCTTCGGCACCTTCTATCAGATCACCATCGCCGACCCGGTGACGCCAGGGGAACTGGAGGAAATCGAACAAGGGGTGCTCGATGAGATGCACTCGGTGGATGCCTCCATGTCGACCTGGCGCGAGGACTCTGAGCTGTCGGCGTTCAATCAGGCGCCCCTCGGCGAGTGGCAGCCGCTGTCCGATGAGTTGATGGAAGTATTGGCGATCAGCCAGTCGGTCAATGAGCTTAGCCAAGGCGCCTTCGATGTCACCATCGGCAGCCTGGTCAATCTGTGGAGTTTCGGCCCTGAAGCGCGCCCCCAGGAGATTCCTGACGAAGCGGTGCTGGAGCAACGCTTGGCCGAGGTCGGCATGGACGCGGTGGAGCTCGATACCGACAAGCTCCAGGCCCGCCGTACTCGCGACGTTTACGTGGACCTGTCCGGCGTCGCCAAGGGGTTCGCCACCGATGAGGTGGCGGCCTATCTTGATCGTCAGGGGATCGACAACTATCTGGTCAATCTCGGCGGCGAGGTCAAGGTCAAGGGGCGCCGCGATGGCGAGTCAGGCCTGTGGCGAATCGGCGTCGAGGTGCCGCGCAACGACACCCCGGCCGCCGAACACATTGTCGGTCTGGATGATATCTCGGTAGCCACCTCCGGCGATTACCGCCACTATTTCGAGCAAGACGGCAAGCGCTACTCGCACACCATTGATCCGCGTACGGGGCGCCCGATCACCCATCGACTAGCGTCGGTCACCGTGGTGCATCCGTCTAATGCCTGGGCCGATGCCTGGGCCACGGCCTTGAGCGTGATGGGGGAGGATGAGGGAATGCAGGTGGCGAACACCGAACATCTCCCTGTGCTGATGCTGGTGAGTCAGGGACAAGGCTGGGATAGCAGGGTCAGTCCTGCTTTTGTCGAACGTTTCGGCGAAGATGTAGTCGATGCCTTGGGCTTGACGGTGGTGAGCGAGGCCTCCGGCTCGCTAGAATAGAGCCCAGCCCTCGTCACGGGTACCGTTTAGCTCGATCCATTTGACCACCGACAAGGAATTCCGATGAGTCTCGATGTGGTGATACTCGCTGCCGGACAAGGCACACGCATGCGCTCCAGCCTGCCCAAGGTCCTCCATGGGTTGGCCGGCAAGCCCATGGTGCGCCACGTGATCGATACCGCCCGCGGACTCGATGCCGAGCGCACCCATGTGGTGATCGGGCATGGTGGTGAACGGGTGCGCGAAGTCCTCGCCGACTGCGGCGTGCGTTTCGCCGTCCAGGCCGAGCAGAAGGGCACCGGTCACGCCGTGGCCCAGGCCCTCGATGGCCTTGGCTCGGGCAAGGTGCTGGTGCTTTACGGTGACGTGCCCTTGATCCGCCGCGAGACCCTGGCGAACCTGCTGGCCCAGGTCGATGAGGCCCATATGGGCCTGCTCACCGTGACCCTCGATGACCCCAGTGGTTACGGGCGCATTCTGCGTGACGACGAAGGGCGAGCGACCGCCATCGTCGAGCAGAAGGATGCCAGTGCCGAGGAACTCGAGGTCACCGAGTGCAACACCGGGATCATGGCGATGACGGCCACCCAGCTCAAACGCTGGCTGCCGCAGTTGTCCGCCGAGAATGCTCAGGGCGAGTACTACCTCACCGATGTGATCGCCATGGCCGCGGCGGAAGGCATCACCATCGCCACCGCCCAGCCGGCGACTGCCAGCGAGGTGGAAGGCGTCAATAACCGTGCCCAGTTGGCGCGGCTCGAGCGCGTCTTGCAGAGTCATATCGCCGAGGCGCTGATGGAAAAAGGCGTGGCGCTGGCGGACCCGGCGCGCCTGGATGTGCGCGGCAGCCTGACCTGCGGGCATGATGTCACCATCGACGTGGGCTGCGTGTTTGAAGGCGACGTCGAGCTCGGTGAAGGCGTGCATATTGGCCCCTACTGCGTGGTGCGCAATAGTCGCATCGGCGCCGAGAGCGTCATCGATTCCCACAGCGTCATCGATGGCGCCGTGCTGGCGGGACATAACAACGTCGGGCCTTTCGCCCGCCTGCGTCCCGGCTCACGCCTGGCGATTCGTGCCCGGGTCGGCAACTTCGTTGAAACCAAGAACGCCGAGGTCGGCGAAGGCAGCAAGATCAATCACTTGAGTTATGTCGGTGACGCTCGTCTCGGGCGTGATGTCAACGTCGGCGCGGGCACCATCACCTGCAACTACGACGGTGCCAACAAGCACCGCACCGAGATCGGCGACGGCGCCTTCATCGGTTCCAACAGCGCCCTGGTCGCGCCGGTGACGGTGGGCAAGGGTGCGACAGTGGGGGCAGGCTCCACCATCGGTCGCGACGTGGCCGATCATAGCCTGGCGGTCACGCGGGCGCGCCAGGTGACCAAGGCCGATTGGCCGCGTCCGACCAAGGACGCCTGACCCTCGGGTTGGCCACCCTCGTTCGCCTCGAACCAGGCCTGGATACGCCCCGCAAACGCCGGGGCGGACAACAAGATTGCTTTCCAAGGAGTGACCCCTATGTGTGGCATCGTCGCCGCGGTGGCCCAGCGTAACGTTCAGAACATCCTGCTCGAGGGCTTGAAGCGTCTCGAGTACCGCGGCTACGACTCCGCCGGCATGGCGGTGCGCGATGCCTCGGGGCGTCTTCAGCGTCAGCGGGCGCTGGGCAAGGTCGCCGCCCTCGGCGAGCGGCTGGAAAGCCAACCGCTTGCCGGCACCAGCGGCATCGCCCACACCCGCTGGGCGACCCACGGACGGCCGAGCGAGGCCAATGCCCACCCACATCAGTCACGCGAGCGCCTGGCCGTGGTGCATAACGGCATCATCGAGAACCACGAGGCGCTGCGTCGTGAGCTCTCCGGCCAAGGCTACGGGTTCGAGTCGGAGACCGACACCGAGGTCATCGCCCACCTGCTGGAGCGTGAATCCGCTGCCCAGGGTGATCTGCTGACCGCCTTTCGCCAGATCGTCGCTGGACTCGATGGCGCCTACGCGCTGGCGGTCATGTCCGTCGATGAGCCGGATGTGGTGGTCGGTGCGCGCAAGGGCAGCCCGCTGGTGGTCGGTGTCGGTATCGACGAAGCCTTCCTGGCCTCGGATCCGCTGGCCTTGCTGCAGGTGACCGATCGCTTCATCTACCTGATGGAAGGGGATGTGGTGCGTTTGACGGCCGGGGGAAAGATCGAGATTTTCACCGCCTCGGGTGAGCCGGTCGAGCGTGAAGTGCTGACCTACGAGCATGGCGATGGCGCCGCCAGCAAGGGCGATTATCGTCACTACATGCTCAAGGAAATCCACGAGCAGCCGGCGGTCATCGCCGCGGCCCTGGAAGGGCGTCTTGGCGAGCGTTCGGTCCTGGTCGAAAGCTTCGGCCCCGAGGCCGAGGAGCTGTTTGGGCGTGTGCGCCAGATTCACATCGTCGCCTGTGGTACCAGCTACCATGCCGGCATGGTCGCGCGGTACTGGCTCGAGCGCTATGCCGGCGTGCCGGTGCAGGTCGAAGTGGCGTCCGAGTACCGCTACCGTCGCGTGGTAGCACCCGAAGGAACCTTGTTCGTCACCCTGTCCCAGTCCGGTGAGACCGCCGATACCCTGGCGGCGCTGCGCTTTGCGATGCAGCAGGACAACTACCTGGGAAGCCTGGCGATCTGTAACGTGCCCGGCAGTTCTCTGGTGCGTGAGTCCAACCTGACGCTGATGACCCAGGCCGGTCCCGAGATCGGGGTCGCCTCGACCAAGGCCTTCACCACCCAGTTGACCGCGCTGATGCTATTCACCCTGGCGCTGGGCCGGGTGCGGGGCATGGCCGACGACGAACAGGCCGAACTGGTCGAGGCGCTGCGTCGGCTGCCCGCTCAGACCGCCGAGGTGCTGGGCTTGGACGCGGCCATCGAAGATCTCTCCACCGCGTTTGCCGAAAAGCACCACGCCCTGTTCCTGGGCCGTGGTGCCCACTTCCCTATCGCCCTGGAAGGCGCGCTGAAGCTCAAGGAAATCTCCTATATCCACGCCGAGGCCTATCCGGCCGGCGAGCTCAAGCACGGCCCCCTGGCGCTGGTCGACAGCGAGATGCCGGTGGTCTCGGTGGCGCCCAACGACGAGCTTCTGGACAAGCTCAAGTCGAACCTGCAAGAGGTCCGCGCTCGTGGCGGTGAGCTCTACGTCTTCGCCGACGAGAACGTCGGGCTCGAGCCTGCCGAGGGCATTCGTGTGCTGCATCTGCCGCATATCCACGAAGCGCTGGCGCCGATACTGTACACCTTGCCGCTGCAGCTTCTGTCCTATCATGTCGCGGTGCTCAAGGGCACCGACGTCGACCAGCCGCGCAATCTGGCCAAATCGGTCACGGTGGAATAAGTGGGGGCTTCGTCGTTTCATGCGGGTGAGATGAACATAGAGATTCGTCCCTATTGTTCTCATAACTCATTGATTTATCGTGAACGCATGGGAGTGCCACGGCCCAAGGTATCGTCCTCTGGGACTGGACATGGCACACCGTGCTCGACAATCGAGAATCACGTCAGTGTTCCGGCGAGGGCCTCGTCCTGGCGGGTCAAGGGTAGTTTTGGCGGGCGTGAACTATGGACGTGATGTCGATGCGGTCAGTTACCTGATAGACCACGATAAAATTTGGGTGGGCCACGATTTCCCGTGTTCCTGATACGCGGCCGAGGCGCCCACTGGGCGCCGTTGTGGTGTACAGGAGGCGGTGGCATGGCGAGGTCGCGAGCCAGTGATCCTGTTACGGCAGACGGGCCGCAGACTCGGTGGGCTCGGTGGGCGGAGCGATCAATTGGTGGCGCTTCCAGCGACCGCTGCGAAACCAAAGCCAGGCGAGCACGGCGGTGACGGTATTCTGGATCGGGTAGGCGAGCCAGATGCCGACTTCATTCAGGTTGGTGCGTTCGGCGAGTATCCAGGCCAGCGGAAACTGCAGTACCCATAGCGAGACCAGGGCGATGGCCATGGCCACCACGGTATCGCCGGCGCCGCGGAAGGCGCCGGCAATGACGATCTGCGCGCCCATCAGGCCGAAGGTCAGCGCGGTCAGGCGCAGGAACAGGGCGCCTTCGCGGATGACGTCGGGTGAGTCCGGGACAAACACCGCGATGATGGGTTCGGCAAAAATGGCGCTTACGATGCCGACCGCGGTCAGGACCACCAGGGCGATTGCGGCGCTGACGTAGGCCGTTTGTTCGGCCCGCGCGATCTTGCCGGCGCCAATGTTCTGCCCGACCAGTGCCGACGCGGCCTGTGACAGGCCGAGGGCTGGGATGATCACGAAACTCAGCATGCGAGTACCGATGCCGTAGGCGGCCAGGGTAACGGTGCCGAAACCGGCGACCAGCGTGGTCATCAGCATCATCCCCAGCGCCCGGGTGCCCTGTTCCACGGCGGTCGGCCCACCGAGGGCGAACAGACGCCAGAGCAGTGCGGGGTCAGGGCGCATCTGCTGGCACTTCAACTGGATGCCGTAGCGGCCCGAAAACAGGATGCGCAGGCCGATGATGGCGGATAGCGCCTGGGTGATGACGGTGGCCACGGCGGCGCCACTGACGCCCAGGGCGGGCACCGGGCCCAAGCCGAAGATCAGTAGTGGATCGAGAAAGAAGTTCAGCACCACGGTGGCGAGGACGATCAGTAGTGGTGTACGGGCATCGCCGACCCCGCGCAGCAGTGATTGAAAAACGGCATAGATGAACATGAATGGCAGGCCGAGAAACGAGACCTTCAGGTACAGCGCCGCCAGCGGCTGTACCTCGTCAGCGGCGCCGAGAAAGGCCACCGCTGCGCCACTCGCCGAATAGCCCAGAGTCGCCAGTACCAGCGATAGGCTGATCATGCCGAGCAGTGCCTGGGCCGAAATACGATTGACTGCCTCGCCGTCGCCGCGCCCCTGGTGCTGGGCGACCATCACCGTTCCCGCCACGGCGAGACCGATGCCCACCGAGACCAGCAGGAAAATCAGCGGAAAACTCAGCGACACCGCCGCGACGGCCTCGGCGCCAAGCCGTCCGACCCAGAAGGCATCGATCAGTTGATAGGCGGTCTGCAGCAGGTTGGCCAGCACGATGGGCCAGGCCAGTCGCAGCAGCGTCGATACGGTGGACCCGTCGGTCAGATTGGGCAGCGGTCGGGGCATACAGGCTCCGGTCGATAGGGCAACAAGATCCGCAGGCGCGAGGCGCGGAGAGGCGCGGTCGGACGTCGGACGTCGGCAGGCAAGGGAGCCTTGTCTGTCAGAGCCAGTTGGCCGAGCGCTGCGTCGCTCGGCGGCGAGTCCTTTGAGGGCCTCGGGATAGCGGTCGCCGACGATGGCACCGGGCGCGAACACAGGCTCCAATGTCGCTAACTCTGATGCACTGAACTTGATATCGAGGATAGCGAGATTTTCTGCCAGGCGTCCACGCCGACTCACCCCGACCAGCGGGACGATGTCGTCGCCGCGAGACAGTAGCCAGGCGACGGCCAGCTGCGCCGGCGTGTCGCCTTTTTCGTGGGCCATCTCGCCGAGAAAGGCGCAAGTCGAGAAAGGTGCAAGTCGAGAAAGGCGCAAGTTGCGGCGTTCTTCACGACATTGTCGCCCTCAAGGCGAGTCGGAAGGTAGCGGCTGCTATCGGCATGGCGTTCGTTGGGTGACGGCGCGGCCAGGATCGCGGAGTGGTCGACGCCTCGCTGGACACCAAGGAGGCGGCGAGAGCGATCGTCGGCCTTATCGACGGTTTCAAAATCATGCACGTGCGAGATCCTTTACTGCCGCGAGAGGCAAGCCTGAAAATGGTGGAGCTGATGATCATCCGCTTTCTGTCGCCCTCGCGAGCGGCATAGTCGCGTAGCCACGAACGCCCCCGCTTCAACGCCCCAGCCAGGCTGTCCGTGGCGCTGTGGGATCGTGGCTGACGGGCGGTGTGTAAGGTATCGGTCAAGCCAGCGACTGCGGAGACGGGTGTGAACCCATGTTCGGTGCCGCGCCTTGTTCGAGCGAAAGGGCTCGGGCGGGCTCGCAGCCGAATCAGTCGACGGGGCGGCAGGAGGTCAACCATGGTAGCTCCACAACAACAGCGCCAAGGGCCCCAGGACAGCGGCGAGACGGTTATCAAACGCCATACGCTGTTCACGCGGGTGTGGCATTGGGTGACCGTGATCTGCCTGGTGGGACTATTGATGAGCGGCCTGCAGATCTTCAATGCCCATCCCGCGCTCTACTGGGGCAAGGACTCCAGCTTCGACGCGCCGGCGCTATCGATGACGGCGGCGCGTAGCGTCGATGGCGGCCTGCGTGGCATTACCCAGGTCGGTGACTATCGCTTTGATACGACAGGGTTTCTCGGTGCCTCGGGTCCCACGGGGGACCTCAAGCCCCGAGGATTTCCCGCCTGGGCGACCTTGCCTGGCCCACGCAGCTTGGCCAAGGGCCGCCATTGGCATTTCCTCTACGCCTGGATCTTCGCTCCTTTGATGACGGTCTATCTGGTGACTCTCATCGTCAGCGGGCAGTTCTGGCGCCGGCTAGTACCGAGGCGCCGTGAATGGAAGGCCATTGGCCACAGTTTGCGAGAGCACCTGTTGCTGCGCTTTCCCCGTGGCGACGAAGCCCGCCACTACAACATTCTGCAGAAACTGACCTACTTGCTGGTGCTATGCGTCATTCTGCCCGTGGTGGTTCTGACCGGCCTGACCATGGCACCCAGCGTGGACGCCGCCTGGCCGTGGCTGCTGGATGTGTTCGGGGGGCGTCAGTCGGCGCGTACGCTTCACTTTATCTGTGCGCTCTTGCTCGTGGCCTTCTTCTTCGTGCATATCGTTCTGGTCTTGGTGTCCGGGGTCTTCAATAACCTGCGTTCGATGATTACCGGCCGCTACACGCTACCGCCGGAAAAGGAGAGCCAGCATGAGTGATTCGACATCGCACGATGATCACGGTCACGACGGGGGGCGGCGCCGCTTCCTGACCCGTGCCCTGGCCGTGGGGGGGACGGCCTTGCTGGCGGGCTGTGATCGCCTGTCACAAAGCGACACCATGGAAACGATTTTCGATGCGACCTCGGCCTTGAGTCAGAAGGCTCATCGCCTGATTGCCTCGCGGCAGTCACTGGCGCGGGAATACCCACCCAGCGAGATCGCGCCGACCTTCCGTGCCAATGGCACCACCAATCCGACCAGTAGCGCCTATCGGATATTGGCGGACTACGACTTCCTCGGTTGGACGCTGAAGGTCGATGGACAGGTCGAGGTGCCTCAGTCGTTTTCCCTCGATGAGCTCAAGGCGTTGCCCTCGCGCACACAGATTACGCGTCAGGACTGTGTCGAAGGATGGAGCTGCATCGGCCAGTGGAAGGGCGTCGTGCTGGCCGATGTGCTCGATCGTGTCCGACCTAGCGACAACGCCCGTTTCGTCGTCTTTCACTGCGCCGACAATGTGTACGGTGGGCCCGATCGTTACTACGAAAGCCTGGACCTGATCGAGGCCAACCATCCCCAGACCCTGCTGGCCTACGAGCTGAATGGCGAGGCGTTGCCGGTGGCCAACGGTGCGCCCTTGCGTCTGCGGGCCGAGCGTCAACTGGGCTACAAGATGGCCAAGTACATCATGCGCATCGAACTGGTCGAGGACTTTCGCCATCTCGGCCGCGGCAATGGCGGTTACTGGGAGGATCGTGGTTACAGCTGGTGGGCCGGCATCTAGCGGTGCTTTCCAGCAGTGCTTTCTAGCGGTGCTTTCTAGCGGTGCTTTCCAGCGGTGCTTTCCAGCGGTGCTTTCCAGCGGTGCTTTCCAGCGGTGCTTTCCAGCGGTGCTTTCCAGCGGTGCTTTCCAGCGGTGCTTTCCAGCGGTGCTTTCCAGCGGTGCTTGCTAGCGGTGCTTTCTCGGTCGAGGCGGTGGCTGGCACGCGACCCGACTTGCGCCGCCTGGTAGTGGCCAGGCGATAGCGTGTCCAGGTTTGTGTCCTGTGGAGCCTATGCCGTTCAGCCGTTCAGCCGCCACGCCCGTGGCGGTGAGGCCCTGGCCTCGATGAGCTTTCTTGTATATGGCAGCCGACGACAACGTTCTGGGCGTCCGTCTTCGGCTCCTTCTTCCTATGCCAAAACGCTATTTTCGATGATCCTGCGAGACCGAGTTCTCTGTGGTTGCCTTACGTCGATGCCGACAACCCACTGCAAAAGCTTGGGTTTTTCCAGATAATGTGCGGCATGGACAGCTTATTCTTCTGCTTTTTCAAGCACATATGTCGGACGCCTTCCGCCCTGAGTCTCCCTATAGTGAATGGATAAGCGCTTGGTGATGGAGTCGATATCGACAACGACTGGCGAGCATTCGAGGGGGTGCTATGCCGAATGTCGTTGCATCGCTCCCATGACATCTCACCGACGATCGAAGCGCTTGTGATGGCGATCTCCACCACGCATTCAGAACAACACTCGACGCTGAAGTGAGCGCAACAAGGGGAAGGCGATGAGCAAGATCACGACACCGAAAACGCTGCTTTTGGGGGCGGGGCTTTGTGCGATGCTACCCATGGTGGCCCAGGCCCAAGCCAACGGCTCGCTGGCAGAACTCAATGCACTCAAGGCCCAGATCGAACTGCTCAAGCAGCAACAACAAGCCGCGATGGCGGTGGTCGAGCGACAGCAAGCCCAGATCGATACCCTGATCAGCCAGCAGACGACGATTCAGGAGGACGTCGCCGAGGTCAATGACAGCGTGGTCAAGCGCACCGACGACGGGGACTTTCTGGTTGGCGAAACCACCGTTTCCATCGGTGGCTACATCAAGGCCCAGGCGGCGTTGTCCGACAATGGTTTCAGCGATGGCAAGGCCAACGAAATCGTGAGTGCAGGCTCGTTGCGTCGCACCGATGACGACGCCGACAATCGCGTCAGCCTCAGCGCCCGGGAGTCACGCTTCAATATTGGCACCAGTACGCCGCTGGGTGGCGATACGATGAAGACCTTCATCGAAGCGGACTTCTACGGCGCCGATGACGAGGCCAATGAATTCGTCTCGAACTCCTACTCGCCGCGCCTGCGTCATGCCTACATGAGCTGGGGCAACTGGCTCGCCGGCCAGACCTGGTCGACCTTCATGGACTTGAATGGCCTGGGTGAGATCGATGCCTTCAGCACCCAGTCGAGCTCGATCTTCGTGCGTCAAACGCAGCTTCGTTACACCTACCCGTTGGACTGGGGCAACCTGCAGTTCGCGGTGGAAAACCCCGAGGATGGAGACGATGATCAAGACACGCCGGACATGGTGGCCCGGGTCAACGTCGATCAGGACTGGGGGCACGTATCGGCGTCGACGGTGGTGCGTCGTTTCAGCCTGGATAACACCGAGGATGACGACAGCCGCTGGGGCGCAGGCTACAGCTTGACGGGCCGCTTTCCGACCTTCGGCCGGGATGACATTCGCCTGCAGGCCAACTACGGCAACCTGGGACGCTACATGGCGCTCGGCGCCTATCCCAACGCCAAGGTCGATGATGGCCAGCTCGACCTGGTGGAAGCCTGGGGCGCCTCGGCGATCTATCGCCACTTCTGGACCGACAACCTGCGCTCCAGCGTGGCCTATGCCGTTACCGAACTCGATGGCGATGGCGAAGGCAACGAGACCGATAGCTACGACAGTGCCTTCATCAACCTGATGTGGTCGCCGTTTGCCAATACCACCTTGTCGGCGGAGTACCAGCGTTTCGATCTCGACGAAGTCGACGGCGACAACTTCGATCTGGATCGCCTGCAATTCGCGGCCAAGTACGACTTCTAGGCGAGGCCAGGAGCTATCCACAGCCGCCGTCGTATCGACCCGGCTGTGGATGGCCGTTACCCGCCATGGCGCTAGCGAGATTGCGCACCGCATCACCTGTTGAGCGATGCCGATAACGGTGGATCGGACGCGCCTGAAAATGCCTGTGGCGTGGCCTAGCGCTGGTGGTATTTGCGCCAGGCCATGCATTCGGCTGGCATCTTGCTGGCTATCGCTCTTATCCTCGTAAGCCCGCTTGCCATATGCGTGAACCGTGATGCCGACCGATTCGACAATGCCGTCACAAGATGCCCGATCGCCGGCCCTGACTCGTGGTCCGAGGTCGGCGCCGACGCTGCATCTTGGGCTGCCCATGTGGGCAAACCCGGTTTGGCGCGGCAGTCTCTATCCCCCGCATGGGAGGCGCGACGACTGGCTCGCCGATTACGCACGGGTGTTTTCCGCGGTCGAAGGAAATACCACCTTTTATAGCGGCGCGCCTCAGGCGAAAACGGTGGCGACCTGGGCCAGGCAGGCTCACGAGGGCTTTCGTTTCTGCTTCAAACTGCCGCAGTACCTGACCCACGAGCGACGCCTGGTCGATATCGATGCCGAGCTCGAGGGCTTCTTTGCCGCGCTGAGTCCGCTGTCTGATCGTCTGGGGCCGATCATGATCCAGCTACCGCGCAGCTTTGGCGGCGACGAGTTGCCTGCGCTGGCGACGCTGCTGGAACGCTGGCCGGCAGAAATTCCCTGTGCCGTAGAGGTTCGGCACAGTGAATTTTTCCACAAGAGGACCGCCGAGCGCGATCTCAACCGATTGTTGATAACTCATGGTGTTAATCGTGTGATGCTTGATGTAAGGCCGTTATTTTCGACGCCGGCCGGGAATCATCCCGGGATGGTTCAGGCCCAGGCCGAAAAGCCAAAACGCCCATTACACGTGATCTCCACGGGAGATTTTCCTTTGGTCCGGTTTATCGGACATCTTGACAACGCGGTCAATCGGGATTATTTCGGCGCCTGGGTAAACCGTCTCAGCCTGTGGATAAAACAGGGGAAAACCCCTTTCCTCTTTGTGCATACTCCCGATAACCGACAGGCTCCAGAGCTGGCGCGACGGTTGTATGAGCGAGTGGCGGCGACAGTCGCCCTACCGCCTCTGGAACCGTTTGCTGGCGAACGACGGAATCAACTGTTATGACCAATGTCCGCTGGTGTTTCCGGACTTCATCGGCTAGTTTGTCGGGTCAATCGTCACTAGCCATGGGAGATGGCGACGTCTTCGCCTATCCGGCGTGGCGCTACGCCAAGACCCACCGGGCTCGACCGGCATGCGAATTGGTGCTGGGGAGAGTGGTGTTCCGGCAGTGATCCTGCTGACATCCGTCAGACCCCTTGCAAGACCGGTAGACCCGCAATCCGGGCTACCGAGGACGTGGCGACTACAAACACAACCCGTTATCGCATCCGATCGATCGATAACGACACGTACCCAACGGGTGATTTATGTCCAAAACGAACCATGCGCAGTGGTCCTCGCGCTTCTCGTTCATTCTCGCGGCTACTGGCTCCGCCGTGGGCCTTGGCAATATCTGGAAGTTTCCCTACATGGTGGGCGAGAGCGGTGGCGCGGCCTTCGTTCTCGTCTATCTGCTGTGTATCGGCTTTATCGGCCTGCCCATTCTGGTTACCGAATGGATGATCGGCCGTCGCGGCCAGAGCAACCCGGTCAATGCCATGGCGACCGTTGCCGGCAAGGCCGGCAAGTCTCAGGCCTGGTTGTTGGTGGGGGTTGCCGGTGTGATTGGCGCCTTCCTGATCCTGTCGTTCTACAGCGTGATCGGCGGCTGGTCGCTGTACTACACCCTCGGCAGCGTGACCGGCGACTTCAGCGGCCAGGATGCCGACGGCATTGGCGCTCTGTTCAGCGGCATGCTGGCCAACCCAGGCCTGTTGCTGCTGTGGCACTCGATCTTCATGGCCCTGGTGATCGTCATCGTGGCCCGCGGCGTGACCAAGGGCCTGGAAGGCGCGGTCAACGTGCTGATGCCGGCATTGGCGCTGCTGCTGGTGGTGCTGGTCGGTTACGGCATGACCACCGGCCACTTCGGCGAGGCGCTGAACTACCTGTTCAACCCCGACTGGACCAAGCTCACCGGTGAAACCGTGCTGGCCGCACTCGGCCATGCCTTCTTCACCCTGTCGCTGGGCATGGGCATCATGGTGGCCTACGGCTCCTACCTCGGCGAGAAGGTCGATCTGATCAAGACCGCACGTACGGTGGTGATCATGGATACCGTCATCGCCCTCGGCGCAGGGCTGGCGATCTTCCCCATCGTGTTTGCCAACAACCTGGACCTGGCCTCCGGCCCGAGCCTGATCTTCGTCACCCTCCCGCTGGCCTTCGGCAACATGGGAGGCGGTCTGATTCTTGGTCTGATGTTCTTCCTGCTGCTGACCTTTGCGGCGCTGACGTCGGCGATCTCTTTGCTGGAGCCGGTGGTGGAGTTCGTCGAGGAACGCACCCCGCTGGGTCGCGCCAGCTCCGCCGTCGTGGCCGGCATCGGCGCCTGGGCATTGGGTATCGCGGCGCTGCTGTCGTTCAACGTGTGGAGTGATCCGGTGCTGTTCGGCCTTGGCGTCTTCGACCTGCTCGACAAGCTGACCAGCAAGTTCATGCTGCCGCTGACGGGCCTGGGTGCCATCGTCTTCGCCGCCTGGTTCTTGAATCGCAAGGAAGTGGCGGCCGACCTGGGGCTGTCGGGTGCCGGTGAAACGCTGTGGATGGTGGTGACTCGCTTCGTTGCCCCCATCGGCGTTCTGGTGGTCTTCATCTCCAGCCTGTAGTGGCTGGCCCGGGCCTGGCGGGATCGAGGCCCGGCGTCCGCATCGACACCCTCGTCGAGGCGGGGAAAGCGAAAAGTGCAAAGGCCCGGCGAAAGCCGGGCCTTTGCTGTCCGGGCGCGCAAGACAGCGGGCGGACAGCAAGTGACGAGCCTCGCCTCGGCGGGGCTCGCGAGAATCTGGTCGGGCAAACGGTCGGTAAGGATCGTGGCTTACCGGGTCGGACGCTTGCCGGGTAGCGCGGTACGTCGCGCGCCTTTCGCGCGTCTTCTAGTGCATTTCTTCTTCGTTGGCGTCTTCGGGAAGTTCGGCGATGTCCTCGGACAGGCGCTTGAATTCCCGATGAAGTTCGATGCCGCGGCGAGCACGCAGATTGCGCTGGGCCGCGGTACGGGAGCGTCGCTCGTGTTCGGCGACCTCCATGCTCATGAAGATGTCGAGGAGTTCACTCTTGACGGAGGATAACCGTTCGACATTACGCATGATCGAATCTCCTTTGCAGTGAATGTGCCGCCATCTGGGACGCTGCGCGACACTGCACTTTGTACTATACCGCACTTGACAAAAAGATGACGGCCAGGGTCCCGTTCCTGCAACGCTGTGCCAACGCTGTGTTCGACCGGCCGGGTGTCGCTCGAGGAGTCGACCAGGCGAGAGTGGATGGGGGAAGACGGCGGTCGAGGGGCGGTGCAGCGGTCCGAACGCCGATCCGCAAGTCGATCCGAATGCCGGCCGAGCTGTGCCGAGGAACGCGCATTCCGCGGCGGCTTGGGGCATACTGGCCATAGCATTCGGTCCTATGCCTGACGTCGATGTCGCCGTGTCGGCAGGCCGTCAAGGAATGCCGTCCCGGTCTGGCGCCGGGCAAGTGGGTGTCACGGCACCGAGCCGCATCGTGTTTAGCTCGTCGTGGTGTCGTCATTCACGTTGTTGCCGCACGTCTTTTTTTGGCCATTACTTTTCGCCACCACGTTAGCCAGTACAAGGAGCCTTGGGTGAGTCGCGCGCTGTTCGATGAAATGCGACGTCGCATGGAGCACTTCCGGCGGTCCGAGCAGAAGGTGGCACGTTTCGTGCTCCGCAACCCGGAAGAAGTTATCCACATGCGCATCGTCGACCTGGCCACCGAGGCCAAGGTGAGCGAGCCCACCGTGGTGCGCTTTTGCCGCGCGCTTGGCTGCAGTGGTTTTCAGGACTTCAAGCTGAAGATGGCCCAGATGCTGGCCTCCGGTAGCCAGTTCGCCCAGTTCTCGATGAACGACAGCGACTCGGTGGCCGAATTTTCGACCAGCATCTTCGACTCCACCGTGGGCACCCTGCTGTCGGTTCGTGATCGTCTCGACAACGATGCCGTGAACAAGGCCATCAATGCCCTGGCCATGGCCAATCGCGTCGAGTTCTACGGTTTCGGCGCCTCGGGTGCCGTCGCCTTCGACGCCCAGCACAAGTTCTTCCGTCTGCAGATATCCACCGCAGCTTATGCCGATCCGCATATGCAGAACATGTCCGCGGTGACCCTGAACGATGGTGATGTGGTGGTGGCGATTTCCCAGACGGGCCGCACGCGCGCCCTGGTGGCGAGCGTCAAGCTGGCACGCGAGGCCGGCGCGACGGTCATTGGCCTGTGTCCGAGCGGCTCCCCGCTGGCCGATGAAGTGAACTTGCCGCTGTATATCGACGTTCATGAGGACACCGAGATCTACACGCCAATGAGCTCGCGAGTGGCCCATCTGGTGCTGGTCGATGTGCTTGCCGTGGGCGTGGCCAAGACCCGCGGACCGAAGCTTGCCGAGCAACTCAAGGCGGTGAAGAAGAGTCTCAACCCGCTGCGCTATCCTGAACCGGACGAGTCCTGAGCCGCCGCTGAACCGGCGTCGTTGACTGGCCATCCATCCAGGGTGGCTATGATAGACTGTGCGTCCATTTTCGATCTGCAGCGGTGCCCCCATGGACGACGTCACGGCGATCATTGACCAGCTGAATCCTGCCCAGCGCGAGGCGGTCAGCGCGCCCCAGGGCAATATGCTGGTGCTGGCCGGTGCCGGCTCCGGCAAGACACGGGTGCTGGTGCATCGTATCGCCTGGCTGATGCAGGCCGAAGGGCTTTCGCCCTACTCCGTGCTGGCGGTGACCTTCACCAACAAGGCCGCGCGGGAGATGCGTACCCGCCTGGAAGCGTTACTCGGCATCTCGCTACGCAACGTCTGGGTCGGCACCTTTCACTCCATTGCCCACCGCTTGCTGCGTACCCACTGGCAAGATGCGCGGCTGCCTCAGCACTTTCAGATCATCGACAGTGATGACCAGCTTCGCCTGGTCAAACGCCTGCTGAAGGAAAGTCGTGTCGATGACGAGCACTTTCCGCCACGCCAGGTGCAGTCGTTCATTGCCGGCTGCAAGGAAGAAGGGCTCAGGCCGCACCAGGTGGACGTCAAACGCCATGACAGTGACAGTCAGGACTATGTCGAGCAGATGGTGGCGCTCTATGGGGCCTACCAGCTGACCTGCGAGCGTGGCGGCCTGGTCGATTTCGGCGAATTGTTGCTCAGGAGCCTGGAGCTGTTGCGCGACAATCCGGCGCTACTGGCCCATTACCAGGAGCGGTTCGGCCACGTCTTGGTCGATGAGTTTCAGGACACCAATACGCTGCAGTATGCCTGGTTGAAGTTGCTGACCGGCCAGAAGACGCCGATGACCGTGGTCGGCGATGACGATCAGTCGATCTATGGCTGGCGCGGGGCGAAGATCGAGAACATTCGTCGCTTCGAAGACGAGTTCAGCGCTACCCGGACGGTGCGGCTGGAGCAGAATTATCGTTCCACCAGTGCCATTCTCGATGCCGCCAACGCCCTCATCCGTCAGAACAGCGATCGCATGGGCAAGGAACTGTGGACCGCGGGGGATCGAGGCGAGCCGATTTCGGTGTATGCCAGCTTCAACGACCTGGACGAGGCTCGCTTCATCGTCGACACCATCAAGGACAAGGTCGACGAGGGCTTCAATCGGCGCGATGTGGCGATTCTGTATCGCTCCAATGCGCAGTCGCGCGTCATCGAGGAAACCCTGATCCGCCAGGGCATGCCCTATCGCATCTACGGCGGCCAACGGTTCTACGAGCGCCTCGAGATCAAGAATGCCTTGGCCTACCTGCGCTTGCTGCTTAACCGT
Organism: Halomonas sp. V046; assembly: GCF_052645355.1. Classification (NCBI taxonomy): domain Bacteria; kingdom Pseudomonadati; phylum Pseudomonadota; class Gammaproteobacteria; order Oceanospirillales; family Halomonadaceae; genus Halomonas; species Halomonas sp. V046. Next base: position 25,803 of record NZ_JBQXYF010000002.1, on the reverse strand, counting down.
GATGACGATGCCTCGCTCGAGCGAGTGGTCAATGTCCCGGCCCGGGGTATCGGTACGCGCACCGTCGAGATTTTGCGCGATCGCGCCCGGCATGCCGAGATGTCACTGTGGCAGGCCCTGCACGACGCCTTGGCCGATGGCACCCTGAAGGGCCGAGCGGGCAATGCGGTGACGGCCTTCGCCGATCTGATCGAAGGCCTCGATAACGATACGGCAGGCATGGAACTGCACGAGATCATCGCTCATGTGAACCAGCGCACGGGGCTGATCGACCATCACCTGAGCGAAAAGGGCGAGAAGGGCCAGGCTCGGGTCGAGAACCTTGAGGAGTTGATCAACGCCGCGCGGGCCTTCGCCCAGGGCGAGACCATCGACGACGTGGAAGTCGGTGAGGGCATGGCGGCGCTCGAGGCCTTTCTGGCCGAGGCGGCGCTCAACGCCGGCGATCACGAGGCCGACGAGTTCGAGGACAGCGTCCAGCTGATGACGCTGCATTCGGCCAAGGGGCTCGAGTTTCCGGTGGTGTTCGTGGCGGGTGTCGAAGAAGGCCTGTTTCCTCACCGCATGTCGATGGAGGAACCCGGTCGGCTCGAAGAAGAGCGTCGTCTTTGCTACGTAGGGGTCACCCGCGCCATGCAGAAGCTCTATCTGACCCACGCCGAGATCCGCCGCATGCACGGCAAGGAGACCTTCCAGCGGCCCTCGCGGTTTCTGCGTGAGCTGCCCGAGTCGCTGCTTGAAGAAGTGCGATTGCGCGGCCAGGTCTCGCGCCCGGTGACCTCTCGGCCAACGCCATCGCGTTGGGCGCAGACCTCGGTGGCGGCCAGTGGCGATCTGCCCGCGCTGTCGCTCGGTCAGCGGGTCAGCCATCCGGTCTTCGGTGAGGGCGTGATTCTCAATGCCGAAGGTGAAGGAGAACGCGCACGAGTCCACGTCAGCTTCGAGGGTGAAGGCGACAAGTGGCTGGTGCTCGGCTTTGCCAAATTGACACCGCTGTAAAAGCCCGTGCGAGAGCGCTGAGCACGAGCGCTCTTGGCACCGCGCTGCGGCCGTCAAACGCGCCTTCTCCTGGTCGCCAACGTCACGCGAAGGCCACAGGTCCATGGTGCTCGGCCGTTCCCCGGGACCCCGGACAGACAACTGATCGACGTCCGGTTATTGATGGCCAAGGGATACCGTCTGTGCCCCGGTGCGCGGGCGGGCTCGCGCTGACCAAAGCGATCGTGAGCCAGGAGGGGGCTCGGCTCTCGGCGTAACAAGACGTCCATCTTCGCTAACTCGCCTCCGTGGCCCGGGCGCTACGCGTTTTCATGGACGCGCTGGGTTCTTTTGTTGATCCTGATTCTGCCATTTTCGCATATTTATAAATACTAGAAGTATGAAGTTGGGTAGGCGATACGTTTCTCTGCTGATAGAGGATAGTACCCCCTAGGGACAGTTGTATTCAGGGGGGCGCGTTCTTATTCTTTAATATTCGTCGATATTGTTATCTTTGACGGGATGTCGAATCTTTTCTTTCCGCGGCATGGGCTTATATCGTCCCCTATTTATGGGGTGGAGCGGTTTCGTCGGTTTGCGCTCGAGGCGAGATCGGTTGCTGTTATATCAGGTTGTCGAGAGTGTCATGTATCCGTACTCGAGATGGACGCCCAGTTGTAGCGAATGAAGGGACCCTATGGGTATGAAGAATAGCGAGAACGTCCGATGAAAACATATTGTGCTGAGTTCGTAGGCACCTTCTGGCTGGTGCTTGGAGGCTGCGGTAGTGCGGTATTGGCGGCGGCATTTCCCGATGTTGGCATAGGGTTGCTGGGTGTTTCCTTGGCCTTTGGCCTCACTGTGCTGACCATGGCCTTTGCGATCGGCCATATATCCGGTTGTCACTTGAATCCCGCGGTGTCCTTGGGCCTGTGTGCGGCGGGACGCTTTCCGGCGCGCCATCTGCCTGGCTACATCATCGCGCAAGTCTGCGGTGGCGCCTTGGCAGGTGGCGTGTTGTACGTGATTGCATCGGGGCAGGCGGGATTCGACGTCTCGGCCGGCTTCGCCGCCAACGGCTATGGCGAACATTCGCCAGGGGGCTACTCCATGGGCGCAGCGATCGTCACCGAAGTGGTCATGACGGCGATGTTCCTGGTGGTCATTCTGGGCGCGACGGATACGCGTGCTCCAGCGATGCTGGCCCCCGTGGCGATTGGTCTGTGTCTGACCCTTATTCATCTGATCAGCATCCCGGTGACCAACACCTCGGTGAATCCGGCGCGAAGTACGGCGGTGGCGCTGTACGCGGGTGGCTGGGCGGTATCGCAGCTGTGGCTGTTCTGGGTAGCGCCCATTCTGGGAGCCATCCTGGGGGCTTTTGTCTATCGTTTCATCGGCGGTGGGGTCGTTGCCGGCCCGGACTCGCCTGACGGTGACCGGCTCGACGCACCCGCTGCCTAGGCATGGCCCCAAAACCGGGCGGTGCCAGTGGCTCACTAGCCTGGCCCAGGGGCCGTTCCTCGCGTTCAGCGACAGGCGTTGTCGAATCGCGTCTTCTAATGGCGTCGGCGAACGGCACCGTGGTGCTGCCACCGATGCGCTCCTGGGCGATGACGAAAGCCGGGCAAGGTTGGCGACGATGCCGGCGTTCAGGGGAACGGGGGGACCGCTTGCAGGCTAATTTCTGTTTCGCGCATACTGCCTGATGGAAGACGCGCCGGGGCCGCCCCGGTGACGACATAACAAGCCTCAGGAGCATGCCCCATGGAACGCCGTTCCTTTCTCAAGACCGCCGGCGTCGGTGCCGCCGGTGTAGCCGCCGCCCCCTTCGTCAACACCGCCAGTGCCCAGGAAACCATCACCTGGAACATGGTCACGTCCTGGCCGAAGAACTTTCCCGCACTCGGCACCGGCGCCAATGAGTTTGCCGAACGCATCGAACGGATGTCCGGCGGTCGCATGCGGATCAGGGTTCACGGTGCGGGTGAGATGGTGCCGGCGATGGAAGTGTTTGACGCCGTTTCTGCCGGGACGGCAGAAATGGGGCATTCCGCGTCCTACTACTGGCGCGGCAAGGTCGCGGCTTCGCAGTTCTTCACCGCGGTGCCCTTTGGCATGACCACCACCGAGACCAATGCCTGGCTGTACAACGGCGATGGCCAGACATTGTGGGACGAGCTGTATGCCAAACAGAACCTCAAGCCGTTCCCGGTGGGCAACACCGGCACCCAGATGGGCGGCTGGTTCAAGAAGGAAGTCACGTCGCTGGATGACATGCAGGGGCTCAAGCTTCGTCTTCCTGGATTGGCCGGTGAGGCGATGAGCGGCATCGGTGTCACGACCTTGACCATTCCCGGCAGCGAGATATTCACCTCACTGCAGACCGGGGTGCTCGATGCGGCCGATTGGGTCGGTCCCTACAACGATCTTGCCTTCGGTTTGCATCAGGTGGCTGACTACTACTACACCTCGGCCTGGAATGAGCCCAGTGCTGTGCTGGAAGGCACGGTCAATCTGGATGCCTGGAACGCCCTGCCGGATGATCTCAAGGCGGTGGTGACCGAGGCGGCTCGTGCCTCCAACCTGGCCATGATCAGCGAGTTTGCCCTGCGCAATGCCGAGGCACTGGATGCCCTGATCAATGAGCATGGGGTTCAGCTCAGGACCTTCCCCGATGATGTCATGGCGGCGTTGCATGAGTCGTCGCTGAAGGTGCTGCAAAACCAGGTCGACAGCGACCCCGACTCGGCCAAGATCTACGCCTCCTATCGCGACTTCCAGCGCAAGGTGCGTCCCTTTACCGATGTCGGCGAATTCGCCTACCTCAAGGCCCGCGACCGCCTCGTCAACGACTAAGCCATTCATCTCGTAAGCCACTCATCTCGTCGGACCCGCTCGCTGAGCGAGCGGGCCGGGCGGTGCCACTGGGTTGGCCTTTCTGGCCAGCCCTGGCCGCCCGCCCCGTCGATTTCGGTGCCACACCCGGAGGGGCTTCGACGAGTCTCGCTGGCGTCGAGGACACCGACGGTCCAGGGTCGAGCGGTAGGCGTTCTCGGGCCGCTCACCGGGTCATGTCTCGCGGCGTCCGTCGCTTCCTGAGGGGCGAACGCCGCGGATGCGACCGTTGTCGTCGAGGGCAACCATGACGAAACGTGCCTCGGTGACCTTGTGGGGATCATCATCGTCGTTGCATTGGGCGGTGCGGATCCACACTTCGACGTCGATCTTGATCGAGCTATGACCGATCTCCCGGACGTCGGTGTAGATGCTGATCAGCGCGCCTTGGCGGACTGGGCAGAGAAAATCCATCGCCTCGATGGCGACGGTGGCGGTGCGGCCCTTGGCCTCGCGGCTGGCGGTCCATTCGGCGGCCTGGTCCATCTGGCTGACCAGCCAACCGGCGGGAATGTCGCCGTGGGCGTTGGTGTACTGGCGGGTGACAGCGAGCTTCAGGGTCAGCTGGCCGCTCGGGGTCGGGACGTCGTCGGGTGCGTTCATGCGATGCTCGTGTCGGGCGGCGCTTGGCCTGTGGTTAATTGTTGTGGGCCGGGGTAACGGGCGTCATGGGCAATGGAGCGATGGAGCGATGGGCCTCGTCACGCCCCCATGGTATACATCTCGCCGTCTCTTTCACCACCTTGGCTGACCGCCAACCGCCCTCGGAGGTTCCATGGGTCTGCTCGATCGTCTTCGGACCATGCTGCTGACAAGCCTGTTGCTGATCGCTGCCCCGGCGAGTGCGGACAGCGTCGTCGGCAACCTCAATGCGGTCGGGTCGGATACCATGGCCGAACTGATGTTGCGCTGGGGCGAGCATCTCGAGCAACGCTGGCCGGGCATTCGTCTGCAGCTGCAGGCCAGTGGGTCGGCCAGCGCGCCGCCGGCACTGATCGCTGGCACCACCCTGCTGGGCCCGATGTCGCGACCGATGCTCGATGACGAGCGTCGCGGTTTCAGCCGGCGCTACGGCTACCAGCCTACGGCCCTGGTGGTGGGGCAGGATGCGCTGGCGGTGGTGGTGCATCGGCGCAATCCCTTGACCGAATTGAGTCGCACCCAGCTCGATGCCATCTTCTCCGACACTCGCCGCTGCGGTGCCGATGCAGGGATTTCGCGCTGGCAGATGCTGGGCCTCGCGTGGCCCGAGGGGCCCATTCACCTGTATGGGCGCAACGCCGTGTCGGGTACCCACGCGCTGTTTCGTCGTCTCGCCCTGTGCGACGGCGAATTTCGCGTGTCGGTCAATGCCTCCCCGGGCTCCGCCGCCGTGGTGGCCCAGGTCGGCGAGGATCCGCGGGGCATCGGTTATGCCGGGCTCAATCACCTGACGTCGGATGTCCGTACGCTGGCGATCGGCGATCCCGGTCAGGCCGTGAGCCCGAGTCGCCAGACGCTGCGCAGTGGTCGTTATCCCATGGCCCGCGATCTGTTGCTGTACGTCAACCACTCCCCGGACAAGGCGCTCCCCGCGGCTGAACGGGCCTTTCTCGATCTGGTATTGTCACCAACAGGGCAGGCGGTGGTGGCCGAGCTAGGCTTCGTCGGTTTGCCGGTACCGGTGCTCAACCGCCAGCGTCGGGCCGTCGGCCTTGACCCGCTCGGCGCGGGTTTCATCGCCCCGGTCCCGTCGCCCGTCGAGAACCGCGAGAACGTGTCGCCGTGATGACCCGGGTAAGGGGGCAATGGCGCGGACCGTTCCCTCGTCGTCGGGTCGACTGTCATGCAGTTGTCATGAAGTTGTCGTAATTTTCCGCTAACTCCACGTCACCGGCGCCCTTCATGCCTCACTCCGCTCCCCTGACAAGTCTGTATCGGCACCGCCAGCGTCGCGACCGCCTGGCCACGGCCCTGATCACCGCGGGGGGCATCGGTGTGCTGTTGGCGGTTGTCGCCATCGGCGTCTTTCTCGTCGTCGAGGTCGTACCGCTGTTTTTCGCAGGGCTGGACAGTGCCGGTCCGGGGCTGGAGCTATCCGCGCTCTGGCAGCCGCAACCGTATGCCGGTGGCGAGGTCGAGTATCGTTGGCTGCCCCATCGCCTGGAGACAGGGGGCGAAGCCCACATCAGCCTGGTGCCGCTGGCCTGGGGAACGCTGGAGGCGGCCTTCTGGGCGCTGGCCGTGGCAATCCCTCTGGCGCTGGGGGCGGCGGCTCACTCGAGTCTGTTCATGTCCCCGCGCCTGCGCGCACGGGTTCGCCCCACCCTCGAGCTGATGGAAGCCATGCCGAGCGTCGTACTGGGCTTTCTTGCCGGTTTGCTGTTGGGCCCCTGGGTAGAGCGACACCTGGCATCGGTGGTGTCTCTGGCGGTGGTGTTGCCCTGCGGGGTGCTCGTTGTCGGCGCACTGCGCGGCTACCTGCCGCTGGCCTGGCATCGCTGGCTGTCGCTGCGCTGGGCCGGCGTGTGGTTGATGCCCTGGCTCATCGCCTTGGCCGCGTTCTCCCTGTGGGTGACGCCCCTGTGGCAACAGGCGCTGTTCGATGGCGATCTGCGAGGCTTCGTGGAGAGTCGCTATGGCCTCGACCTGCAGGCGCGCAATGCGCTGGTCGTGGGGGCGGCGATGGGGTTTGCGGTAATGCCGGGGATCTACGCCCTGGCAGAAGACGCGCTGTCCGGAGTGCCGACGACGCTCGCCGAGGGCGCCCAGGCCATGGGGGCGACCCGCTGGCAGACCCTGACCCGAGTGATGCTGCCGGTGGCCCTGCCTGGCATCTTCTCGGCGCTGATGATCGGCGCCGGGCGCGCGGTGGGGGAAACCATGATCGTGCTGATGGCCAGCGGTAACACCGCCCTGATGACGGCGAGTCCGCTCGATGGGCTACGCTCGCTGGCGGCCAGCATCGCCATCGAATTGCCCGAAGCGGGGCCCGGCGGGGACCACTATCGACTGCTGCTGGTGGCGGCCCTGGCGCTGTTTGTCTTTACCTTTCTGGTCAATACCCTGGCGGAGGCCGTGCGCGCGCGTCTAGGGAATCGGCTGGCTCGGCTGGGAGCGCAGACATGAACATTCCTGGCCATACCGAAAGCCCGGCGCCTAGCTGCGGCAAAGGGGGCCGTGGCAAGGGGCGCCGTGGAAAAGGGCGTCGTGGTGAAGGGCCTTGGGCCTGGTTATCCGCCGCGGCGGTGGCGTTGTCGTTGTTGATGCTCGGTGCCTTGCTGGTACTGCTGGCCAGCCGCGGACTCGGCCACTTCTGGCCGGCGAGTCTCGAGCAGGTCACCCTCGACGATGGTCAAGAAGTGATAGGCGTGGCGGTGGAGACCCGGGCACTGGAGAACCAGGCGGCCAACGAGACACGATTTCTCACCGCCAACCGCGACTTCGGCGGTGGCGTCTGGACCTGGGTAGCGTCGTCGGCCATCGTCGCCACAGCGACTCCTGGGGAGCTCGTGGCACTCGAGCGCAGGCGCTGGGGGAGCTTCTTCGGACGCCTGGTCGCCGTGCGCGGTGATGGCCGGCGCCATGTGGGTGACGATGCCTGGCAGACGCTCACCACGAGGCTGGCCGAGATCGACAGGCTGCGTGAGCGGCGTGACGAGATTTCGCAGATGCGTATCCTGCCGCTGGTGCGCCAGATGGAGTCGTCGTCCGATGCCGCCGCCAACCACGCCGCGCAGCACACGGCGCTGGCGCAGGCCCAGGCGGAAGTTCGCCGGTTGCAGGCCGCCATGACGGGGACCACTCTGATCCTGGAATCGGCCCAGGGTCGGCGTATCGAACAGCCGTTGGACGAGGTGCTCAGGGCCTGGCGCCCCAATGCCATGGCCTGGTACGCCAAGCTTGGCCACTGGGGCTCCGGGGTATGGCACTTCCTGTCCGAGGGGCCACGCGACGCCAACACCGCCGGGGGAGTCTGGCCGGCGATATTCGGCACCATCCTGATGGTGATGCTGATGTCGCTGCTGGTCACGCCTTTCGGTGTTCTGGCGGCGGTCTATCTCAATGAGGTGGCCCACCAGGGGCGCCTGACGCACCTGGTGCGCATCGCGGTCAGGAACCTGGCCGGAGTACCTTCCATCGTTTACGGCGTCTTTGGTCTTGGCGTGTTCGTCTATGGCATCGGCGGCAGTATCGATCGCTTGTTCTATGCCGACACGCTGCCATCGCCGACCTTCGGCACCGGTGGCCTGCTGTGGGCCTCGTTGACCCTGGCGCTGCTGACGCTGCCGGTGGTGATCGTCGCCACCGAAGAAGGACTGGCGCGAATTCCTGCGCACCAGCGTGAAGGGGCCCTGGCGCTTGGCGCCACTCGCTTCGAGACGCTGACCCGGGTGGTCTTGCCGATGGCCACGCCGGCGATGCTGACCGGGGTGATTCTGGCCGTGGCCCGGGCCGCCGGTGAGGTGGCACCGCTGATGCTCGTCGGCGTGGCCAAGCTCGCGCCCCAGGTGCCATTGGATGGTGAGTTCCCGTACCTGCACGTGGAGCGCAAGTTCATGCATCTGGGGTATCACATCTATGATGCGGCCTTTCACGCCAGCGATGTTCAGGCCGCCTTGCCGCTGGTGTATGCCACGGCGCTGCTCTTGGTGCTGGTCATTCTGGTGCTTAACCTGACTGCAATATTTCTGCGTCATCATCTGCGTACGCGTCATGGCGCGTACGCGCGTCCCTGAGGTGAAAGTGTCCAAGTCAGTCGATCGTCATCCGCGTGTTTCGCTGGACCCTGCCGCCGACCCGGCAAGGGGGCAGCGCAATGGCGCGATCATGACCTTCGCCGAGGAGGCATCGAGCCTGGATATCCAAGGGTTGGCGCTGTCCTACGGCAACAAGTCGGCGCTTCAGGATCTGACGCTGAGGGTGCCGCGGCACCGGGTCACGGCCTTTATCGGGCCGTCTGGGTGCGGCAAGTCGACGCTGCTCAGATCGCTCAACCGTCTGCACGACCTCAACGAGAACGTGACGCGCAGTGGCAGCATCTTTCTCGAGGGCCACGATATTCACGACCCGAGGGTGTCGGTGGCGGAGTTGCGGCGACGGGTGGGGATGGTGTTCCAGGCACCCAACCCGTTTCCCATGTCGATCTACGACAACGTCGCCTTCGGCTTGCGCCTGCAAGGGGGGTTGAGCAAGCGTCGCATCGACGACGTGGTCGAATGGGCGCTGCGCTCGGCGGCGTTGTGGGATGAGGTCAAGGGACGCTTGCGGGCCTCTGCATGGGCCTTGTCGGGTGGCCAGCAGCAGCGCCTGGTCATCGCCCGAACCCTCGCCGTGGAGCCCGAGGTGCTGTTGCTCGATGAACCGGCGTCGGCCCTCGATCCGATTTCGACGCTCAAGATCGAGGAGCTGATTCGCAACCTGAAGTCGCATCTGACACTGGTGCTGGTCACTCACAACATGCAACAGGCCGCGCGGGTCTCGGATTACACCGCCTTTCTGCACAACGGAGAGCTGGTGGAGTACGGCCCCACCGACACCCTGTTTACCCATCCGCGCCTGAGGCGCACCGAGAACTACATTACCGGGCGCATGGTTGGCTGACCCTGTCCCGGTCAGGAGAGTCAGATGGATATCACCAGCGATAGTCATAGCCAGCATATTTCGCGGCAGTTCAACCACGAGCTCGAGGAGCTCAAGACCCACCTGATGGCCATGGGGGGGCTGGTCGAGAAACAAGTCCAGGACGCCGTCAGCGCATTGCTCGATGGCGATTCCAAGCTCGCCGAGCGGGTCGTCGCCAATGACCGTGCGGTCAACGACATGCAGATCAAGATCGACGACGAGTGCACCCGGGTGTTGGCCCGTCGTCAACCGGCGGCGTCCGACCTGCGCCTGGTGCTGGCGGTGATTCGTGCCGCCTCGGATCTTGAGCGTATCGGCGATGAAGCCAGCAAGATCGCGCGCAACGCCATCGAGCTGGTCGACAGCAACAATGGTACTCGCGGCTTCGTCGAGGTGCGCAACATCTCCGAACACGTGCGCCGCATGGTGCGCGATGCGCTGACCTCCTTTGCTCGCTTCGACACCGAGCTTGCCCTGGAAGTGGTGCAGGAAGACGAGCGCGTCGATAGCGAATACAAGAGCGCGATGCGCGCGCTGATGACCTTCATGATGGAAGATGCCCGGGCCATTTCGCCGGTGCTCGGGATCATGTGGATTCTGCGCGCCCTGGAGCGCATCGGTGACCACGCCAATAACCTGGCCGAGTACGTCATTTACCTGGTCAAGGGCCTCGATATTCGCCACACCGATCCCGAGGACCTGGATCAGGACATGCTGACCAAGCCCTGATCTGCCTCGGTCGCGGATTGACCCGGCGGAGCAAGGGCTCTTGACCTTGGCCGCGTAAGCGGCGTCAATAGGCCCGCCCCGACGGGTCGAGCGGTCTGCACAGCCCGAACGGGCCGTCTTATGTGACGGCCCGTTGTCGTTGGGGCGCTTTTTTCAGCCACTGCCAAGGACGTACGACATGCTGACTGCCTTCGAGGCGCTGAGCCGTGGAACCCGCCTGGTCTACAGCCGCGGCCTGCGTCGCTATGTGTTTCTGCCGATACTGGTCAACTTGCTGGTCTACGCCGCCATGCTCAGCTACGTGTTCGGCGAGTTCGGCGGTTGGGTGGATAGCTGGATGGCCATGGTGCCGACCTGGCTCAACTGGCTCGATTGGCTGATCTGGCCGCTATTCGTGGTCAGCCTGCTGGTCATCGTGTTCTTTTCCTTCACCTTGATTACCCATTTGATCGCGGCGCCCTTCTACGGCTTTCTCGCGGCCCGCGCCGAGGTCGAACTGACCGGGCGCGAGCCCATCGATGACCGCGGTTGGCTGAAGACCGGCGTCGATGCGCTAGGACGCGAACTGGTCAAGCTGGGCTACATCCTGCCGCGCATGATCGGCCTGTTCATCATCAGCTGGATCCCGGTGCTGAACCTGATCGCGCCCTTGCTGTGGGCGGCTTTCACTGCCTGGACGATGGCCATCACCTATCTCGACTATCCGATGGATAACAACAAGGTCAGCTTCACCGACATGCGCAAGCGCCTGGCGACCCGCAAGTGGCCAAGCTTCACCTTCGGCGGCCTGGTGACGCTGGTGACCTGGATTCCGCTGGCCAACCTGTTCTTGATCCCTGGTGCCGTGGCCGGAGCGGTATTGATGTGGGACCGCCACTATCGCGATCTGCCGGCGCTGACACAGCGGCGCTGAGGCAAGCCGCGGACGCCGCGTGTCGAGTGCGGTGCCGGCGGCCCCTACGCGAGGAGTCCGAGACGATGTCTGTGGTAATGACGTTCGCGATCTATGCACTCGCCGCAGTGGCGGAAATCGCCGGGTGCTTCGCGGTATGGCGCTGGTGGCGAGCGGATGCCTCGGCCTGGTGGCTGCTGCCAGGACTCGTCAGCCTGGCGGCGTTTGCCTGGCTGCTCAGCCTCAGCGACAGCGAATTCGCCGGGCGGGCCTTCGCGGCCTATGGCGGGGTCTACATCGTCGCGTCGCTGGTCTGGCTGTGGGCGGTGGAGCAGCGCCTGCCCGATCGTTGGGATCTGCTCGGCGGGGGCCTGTGCCTGGCGGGGGCGGCGATCATTCTGCTGGCCCCGCGGGCCTGACGCCGGGTAACGCTGGAGGGTGTCACTCTTTTGAGGTATATGAGTAAGTCCAATTTACCTACAAAAGCGCTTTTCCATGGAACAACTGCAGTTCGGCGTCGATATCGCCACCAGCCTTGCCATCATTGGCGCCTTCTTCTCATGGAGCATCGATAACCACCGCCAGCGCCGCCTGGCACGGGAGATCGGCATCAACGATCAGGCCCGGGCCATCGCCGCCAACAAGGTGCAGGACACCACCTGGGACCTGTCCAAGCGCTTCATTGCTCTGGTCGAGCATGCCACCAAGATCGAGACGCGTATCGACCGGCCCTACGCACGCGATGGCCGAGACGGCGTTGCCCGGCGCATCGAGGCGGACGACGCCTACCTGCAGGACATCAACTTCCATCTCCATGCCCTCAAGGAAGAGCTGTCGTTGTTTTATGAGGCCTGCCACACCCACAAGTACGTGCTCTTTCCGGTGCTCAAGTCCCTCCCCGAGGGCGAGAGCCTGGTGGCCAGCGTGAGCAAGGATTTCACGGATATCGGCGACTGCTACAACGAACTGTCATCCGGATATTCGTCGCTATTCAAGGAAATCGAACAGGCGGGGCGCTTGGCCCAGGAAGCGGAGTATGGCGTTTTCGACGATGAGGATCAGCGCGAGGCGGCACGCAAGAAGATGCTTCAGTCGATCCAGAGCATCCTGTTCGACGAGGACTACGTCGAGTTCGTCGAGTTCTTGATTCCCGACGGCAGGGAGGACGATTTTCGTCGTGAGTACGGCAGCAGCGACATCCAGGATGCCGAGCTGTGTGCCCAGGTCGCCGGTAACCTGCACCGACAGCTCGCCGAGAACCTGTCGCAGTTGCAGAGCCTGTGCCTGGTGCTGGTCAGCCGTTCGGTGATGAAGGCGCGCATCGAGTGCAAGGAGGTGCTGTGTTCGCTGAGCGCGGTGGCCAGCGTTCTGCTTTCCAAGCAGGAAGGCACGTCACTCGCCGCCGAGATCGAGATATTTAAATCAGATGATTATTACGGCTTGAAAGAGCAGATTCGCTGAGCTTGCCGACACCGCGGGGCCGGGTGGAGTCGATCTCAGGCCTGACGCCGACGAGAATCGTCGGCGGCGGCGATCAAGCGGTCGTGCGGGAACACGCAGCGGAACGTCGCCCCCTGGCCCAGTTGAGAGCTGATGTCGAGCTGGGCGTTGTGGCGCAATAGCACGTGCTTGACGATGGCCAGTCCCAGTCCGGTGCCCCCGGTGGCGGTACTGCGACCCTTGTCGACACGGTAGAAGCGCTCGGTCAGGCGCGGGAGATGACGCGCGTCGATGCCTTCGCCGTCGTCTTCGACTTCCAGGCAGGCGCCCCCCTGGCAGGCGCGCCAGCGCAATCGAATATGCGAGCCGGGGCCGGCGTAGCGCACCGCATTGAAGGCCAGGTTGGAGATCGCGCTGTGAAGCTCCTTCTCGTTGCCCAGTACGGCGCGGCTGTCGTCGATCTCGATCTCGATCTGGTGGTCGCCCGCCGACAGGGCCTCGGCATCGCGCTGTACCCCGGCGAGCAGCGTGGCCGGCTCGATGCGAACGTCATCCTCGCCACCCTGGTCCGTTTCCAGCCGGGAGAGCAGCAGCAGGTCATTGACCAGGTTCTGCATCCGCAGTGTCTGCGTCTGCATCTGGTCGATGCCGCGGCCGAGTCGCTCGGGCAGCAGGCTGGCCATGTCGGCGTACGTCTCCAGGTAGCCGGTGAGCACCGTCAGGGGCGTTCTGAGCTCGTGGGAGACGTTGGCGACGAAGTCCCGACGCATCTGCTCCAGACGGTGCAGTCGCGTGATGTCGCGGGCCATCAGCAGGCGTTCATCGTCGCCGTACAGGGTGATCTGGAACTGCAACACCATCTGCTCATCGATCGGCGATGTCAGCGTCAGGGGATCGCGATAGTCGCGTGAGGCGAAGTAGCTGACGAAGCGTGGGTCGCGCAGCAGATTGGTGATGTGCTGGCCGCGATCGAGGGCGGGCTTGAGCCCGAGCATGCGCTCGGCGGCACTGTTCCACCATTCCAGGTCGCCGTGACGGTCGAGCATCACCACGCTGTCGCGCATGGCCTCGGACGATTCCTGGATGCGCTGCAGGGTGGCCCGCAGACGCCGCTGGGTAGTGCGCTGGCCTTTCTGGTAGCGATACAGGCGGTCGAACAATTCGCCCCACAGGCCGCTGGAGGCTGGCGGCTCTTGCTGGGGGCGATGGGCCAGCCAGTCGTAGAGTGCATGGAGCTGGCGCATGTGGTGGGCCAGGCACAGGGCCAGGCCGACAATCACGCCGTAGCTTGTCAGCGCAAACGGCCAGCCGAGCAGGCCACCGATCGCCACCAGCGCCACCAGGCGCCATAGCTCTCGTTTCCAGAGGCGTCCCACTTCAGGCCTTGGCGGAGAACCGATAGCCGGTGCCGCGCACCGTCTGGATCAGTTGCTGATGAGGTTCTCCGAGGGCCTTGCGCAGGCGACGGATATGGACGTCCACGGTGCGTTCCTCGACATAGACATTGCCGCCCCACACCTGGTCCAGCAGCTGGCCGCGGGTGTAGGCGCGTTCCTGGTGGGTCATGAAGAATTGCAGCAGCCGATACTCGGTCGGCCCCATTTCCAGCGATTTGCCCTCGACGCTGACGCGATGGCTGACGGGGTCGAGCATCAGGCCCTCGACCTCGACCGGGTCCTCGATGCCGCGCGGGGTCGCCCGGCGCAGCACGGCCTTGAGCCTGGCCACCAGCTCACGCGGTGAAAACGGCTTGGTGATGTAGTCATCGGCGCCGGATTCCAGGCCTTGGATCTTGTTGTCCTCTTCGCCCTTGGCGGTGAGCATGATGATCGGCAATTCCGCGGTAGCCTCCTCACGCTTGAGCCGGCGTGCCAGCTCGATGCCGCTGGTGCCGGGCATCATCCAGTCGAGCAGCACCAGGTCGGGCAGGTGGTCGACGATGATGGCGTGGGCGGCCTGGGCGTTGTCGGCCTCGAGCACGCGATAGTCGGCCATTTCCAGCGCCACGGCGATCATTTCGCGGATCGGCGCTTCATCGTCGACGATCAGTACAGTCTTGGCGGTCATCCCAGGGCCTCATGGTCAGGGTCGTTGACAGGACGATGACGATGACAGCACGTCAATATGACAATCACATGACAGTGTCGCCCGGATGGTCGCGGAAAGACAGCCCTTCCGCGCCGCGATAACCCCGCTGTACGGGGGTTACAGGGCAGGGTAGAGGCTTAATGCCAAACCGGCGAACAGCACCAGACCGGACCAGTGATTGTTCAGAAACGCCTGGAAGCAGCGATCGCGGTCGCGATCCCCGATCAAGCGCTGTTGATGGACGAAGGTCGCCGCCATGGCCGCAAGACCCAGCCAGTAGAAGCCGCCAAGGTCGAGCACTCCGCCGACCCAGCCCAACAGGGCCAGGGTCGCCAGTTGCAGCAGACCGATGATGCGCTTGTCGAAGCGCCCGAACAGCACGGCGGTGGACTTGATGCCGATCTTTAAGTCGTCGTCACGGTCGACCATGGCGTATTCGGTGTCGTAGGCCACCGTCCACAGCACGTTGGCAACAAACAGCAGCCAGCCCACCGTGGGCACTTCACCGAGTACCGCACCGAAGGCCATGGGGATGGCCCAGGAAAAGGCGGCGCCGAGCACCACCTGTGGGAAGTGGGTATAGCGCTTCATGAACGGATAGATCGCCGCCAGTAGCGCGCCGATCAGCGACAACCAGACGGTGAAGCCGTTGGTGAACCAGACCAGCACGAAGGCCGCGGCGATCAGGCCGACGAACAGCACCTTGGCCTCTCGTTCGCTGATGCGTCCGGTGGCGAGGGGACGCGCCTTGGTGCGTTTGACGTGACCGTCGAAGTGGCGATCGGCGTAGTCATTGACCACGCAGCCGGCGGCCCGCATCAGGTAGACCCCGACGACGAAGATCAGCAGCGTGGCGCGCTCGGGCACGCCCTCGGAGGCGATCCACAGTGCCCACAGGGTCGGCCACATCAGCAGCCAGGTGCCGATGGGGCGATCCAGGCGCGTGAGCGCCAGGAAGTCGGGGAGGCGGGTCAGCCCCTTGGGGCGCAGCAGGGATCGTTCCATCGGACTCTCTCGTCGGTTGCAGGCCGTCCCGCGCTCGACGTCCGAGGCGCTGGCTGCCGGGGCAGCGCCAGGCGTGCGTGCCATGGACGTGCAAGGCGCTGGCGGGGATCTTCAGCTTGCCAAGCCTAGCGCGGCGCCGGTCGAAAGACTACCGGCGGTCGCCGTTCGACGTGGTGTTAGTGCACGGCAAGTGCCGGCGGCGTCGCCGAGCGCCGAGCGCCTAGCGCGGTACGGACAGGCGTAGCGCGTCGGCCATTTGGTCGAGGAAGGTTTCCTGCACCAGGACTTCGATGTCGGCATGGCGGAAGACCGATCGCCGCTGCCACGGCCCCGTCGTGTGGTCGATTGGCCGTGGGGCACGACACACCTCGATGGGGCCGCGCTGCAGGTCTGGTTGGCGGAACAGCCAGCTACCGAGGGACCGCTCGCCGAGGCCATCGAACGGCGTCGCGCGGCGTGGAACATCGGCGGTGACCGAGCGCGCCATCACCCAGGGGACATCATCGACACACAGCGCCACTTCGCGCAGCCATACGCGTCGATCCGGATTCAAGCCCAGAGCACTGGCCTCGTCGCGGTGGGCCTGGCCGAGGTGCTGGGTGATCAGCCGGACCTGGAAGTCGCGACCGTTGGCGGCCTGTACCAGGCGCTCGGTGAGCGAATCTCGGGAGGCGACCCAGCGCCACCAGGCCGCGCTCATCTGTGCTCGGGCGGCGGCCAGGGGCTGCCAGCGGGGATCCTGTGTCATGGCCGGGTCGACGACGCCTCCAGGTCACTGAAAATGAGGGCAATAGTGTACCATGGCGGTCAGGCGAGACGGCACGCCCCGGCGTCCGGATGCCCGAGTAGCGGGCCCACATGAACGGCATCGGCGGCCTGGCCGTCTGTCCCAAGAGCTCACCTGGTGAAGGAGTCGCGATGCACCCCCTGACGATTATTGGCACCGGCATGGCGGGACTCGGCCTGGCGCGCCAGGTTCGCGCCCTCGACGGCGAGCGAGCGATCACCCTGATCAGCGCCGATGGCGCCGACGACTACGCCAAGCCGTTGCTGTCCACCGGCTTCGCCAAGCGCCTGCCCCCGGAGCGCTTGGCGGCCCGCTCGGCCCTCGAAGTCGCCGATCAATTGGGCGTCGTGGTGCGCCCGTACACGCGCGTCGACGCCATCGATTGTGATCAGGCGGTATTGCACCTGGGCGAGGAATGCTTGCCCTACTCGGACCTGGTGATCGCGACCGGTGCCGCACCGGTGCCGCCGTTCGACGTGCCGCTGGCGCTGGGCGAGCGGGTCTTCACCATCAACGATCTTGACGATTATCGCGCCTTCCATGCCACCCTGGCGGCCCTGGGGCGTCCGGCACGGGTGGCCATCGTCGGCCTCGGCCTGGTCGGCTGCGAGTTTGCCAACGATCTGCAGGCCGGCGGCCACCACGTCACCCAGATCGGCCCCGAGACCAGTCTTCTGCCGCGTCTGTTGCCTGCGCCGCTGGGACGGGCCCTGGGCGAAGCCTTTACCCAGGCCGGGATTCATTGTCGCTACGGGCGTCTGGTGGAAGGCGTCAGCGATGCCGGCGCCGATGTGGCCTTGCGCCTGGACGACGGCCACCACGTCGAAGCCGATCTGGTGCTGGTCGCCACCGGGCTCAGGCCGCGCATCGAGCTTGCCGCGGCAGCGGGCCTTGCGGTGGGCGCCGACGGCATTCGCGTCGATCGCTGGCTGTCGACCGGCAGGCCACATGTCTACGCCCTCGGTGACGTGGCATCGGTGGATGGGATCAACGCCATGTACGTCCAGCCATTGCAGGCCTCGGCCAAGGCCTTGGCCCGGACCCTGACCGGAGACCCCTGCGAGGTCCGCTATGGGCCTTGGCCGGTGCTGGTCAAGACGCCGCTGCTGCCGGTGGTCTCGCTGCCGCCGATGGGCGCGGTGAGGTGGCGCATCGAGGCCGACGGCGAGGACATGAGCGCCCTCGCCGAAGATGACACAGGGCAGCTCAAAGGCTTTGCGTTGACCGGACGCTGCGTTCGTCGGAAAGTCGAACTGGCGCGAGCGGCGCCGCCGTTGCTAGGCTAGGGTCGTCAACGACGCGGTCTGGCGCCCCGAGCGTCCCGTTGTTGGAGGTGTCATCTGCCTGCGCTTTTCCCGTGGTTGGTCCTGCACGGGCCGACACGCAGCGTACCGAGAAATCGGTTACACGGCGTCCCGGTGGGGTGAAGCTTCGGCTTCGAGAGACGCAGGCGATGGATCCGAATCTACGTGGAATAACAACCACACCGGTGAGACAACACCGGTCGCATGCCAAAATTCAGGAGGGCTGTATGCGCAAGCCAGAACTCGCCGCGGCAATCGCCGAGCGTGCCGATCTATCCAAGGACAAGGCCAGCCAGGTACTCAACGTGATTCTCGATGAGATCACCGGCAGTGTGTCCCAGGGCCAGGACGTATCGTTGATCGGTTTCGGCACCTTCACCGTGCGCGAGCGTGCTGCCCGTACCGGTAAGAACCCGCAGACCGGACAGCCGCTGACCATTCCGGCCAGCAAGACCGTTGCCTTCAAGCCCGGCAAGGGGCTCAAGGACGCCGTCGCTCGCTAGGCGAGGCTAGCAGATCCAAGCCAAGAGGGCGCCACCAGGCCGCCCCCGCCGCGGTCCGGCGGTGACTCCGGACCGCGCTCTCATCCACGTTTTTCGGCCATTCAACGAGGCTCCATGACGCTGCGATTGATGCTCTGGCTACTCGGTGTGATGCTCAAGCGGGCGCGTCGGCGCAAGCCGCGCTTTCGTGAGCGTCTCGAGGAGCTAGGAGGACTGGATTGGGGCATAGCCACCGACGATCTGCGGATCGCCAGGCACTATCGCATGAGCGGACGTGACATCGTGTCGAAGTCGGGCCTGCCGGTGGATCTCGACCTGGAACTGCGCTTTCAGGACGAACAAGCGGCGATCAAGGTCCTCAGGAAACCGACCCAGCGCGCCTTTCTCGACGGTATGGTCGACGGGCGATTACGTCTGGTCGGCGATGCCAAGGACCTCGACCAGCTCCAGCGCCTGCTCAAGCATCTGTGATCCGGCCAGGCATCGCCCTGGTCTGATGACTGTCCCCACCGTGCCCGTCGCCCACTGTTTTTTTACGCAGGCCGTCTTCTGCTCGGCGCATTCAACGCAAGCCCCGGGCAAGCCGTGGCCACCATGGGCCCTCCACCGCCGTCGTTGATGGGCGCTTGCCGGCTAGCGCCTGAGTCGCTGGCCGCGATCGTCACTCGCTGTCTTCACACCTGGCCATAGCGGCCGGCCTCCTCGCCGAGCCAGCGTCGGATCAGCCGGCGACTGGCCTCCGGGTCCAGCTCGAGCAGGGCATCGGCCAATGGCGTGATGCGTGGCAGCAGGTCGGCGTCGCGCTCGAGATCGGCAATCTTCATCTGTGCCAGGCCCGTTTGGCGCGTGCCCAGGACCTCGCCTGGGCCCCGTATCTCCAGGTCCTTCTCGGCGATGCGAAAGCCATCGGTGGTCTCGCGCATCACCGCCAGGCGTTTCTTCGAGGTCTGCGACAGCGGGGGATGATAGAGCAGCACGCAGAAACTCGCGGTGCTGCCGCGACCGACACGCCCGCGCAGCTGATGCAGCTGCGACAGCCCCAGGCGCTCGGGATTCTCGATGATCATCAGGCTCGCGTTCGGCACGTCGACGCCAACCTCGATCACCGTGGTAGCCACCAGCAGGTCCAGCTCGCCGGCCTTGAAGGCATCCATGATCTCGGCCTTGTCGTTGGCCTTCATGCGCCCATGCACCAGGCCAATGGTGAGTTCCGGCAGCGCCTCGACGAGTTCATCTCGGGTGACTTCGGCGGCCTGACAGGTCAGCGCCTCGGATTCTTCGATCAGGGTGCAGACCCAATAGGCCTGGCGGCCGTCGGCGCAGGCACCGCGGATGCGTGTCATCACCTCCGGTCGACGTTCGTCCGGCACCACGGCGGTGGTCACCGGGGTGCGCCCGGGGGGCAGTTCGTCGATCACCGAGACATCCAGATCGGCGTAGGCGCTCATGGCCAGGGTGCGCGGAATCGGCGTCGCCGTCATCACCAGTTGATGGGGCGTCAGGCCGCCGGCTTCGCCCTTCTCGCGCAACGCCAGACGTTGATGAACGCCGAAGCGGTGCTGTTCGTCGATGATCGCCAGGCCCAGGCGCTGGAACTGGACGTCGTCCTGGAAGATGGCGTGGGTGCCGACGATCATGCGCGCGCGGCCGTCGGCGATGGCGGCCTTGGTGTCCAGGCGTGCCTTGCCCTTGAGCCGACCCGACAACCAGGCGACATCGATGCCAAGCGGGGCGAACCAGTCGCGAAAAGCGCGATAGTGCTGCTCGGCCAGCAGCTCCGTCGGCGCCATGATGGCGGCCTGGCAGTCGCCGGCGATGGCGATGAGCGCGGCCATGGCGGCCACCACGGTCTTGCCCGAACCGACATCGCCCTGTACCAGGCGCAGCATCGGCGCAGGGCGGGCCAGATCGAGGCCGATCTCATCGAGAACACGGCGCTGAGCGCCGGTCAGCGAGAACGGCAGCTGGGTCACGAACCGGGTTCTGAGGCTGCCGCCGCCGGACAGCGCCGGTGCGCCGTCGGTCTGAATGCGCAGGCGTACCTCACGCAGGCTTAGCTGGTGGGCCAGCAATTCCTCCATCGCCAACCGACGGCACGCCGGATGGCGCCCCTCGGCGAGGGCGTCGGCATCGCTGTCGGGAGGCGGCAGGTGCAGCGTTTTCAGGCAGTCGTGCAGCGGCGGCAGCGCGAAGCGCTCACGCAGACGCTCAGGAATGCCGTCAGGCAGCGCCGTGGGCTCGGCCTCGAGGCAGGCCATGGCCTGCTCGATCAAGGCCCGGAGACGGGCCTGATGCAACCCCTCGGTGGTGGGGTAGATGGGCGTCAGGTGATCCTCCACCGGCGCCTCGTCGCCCCCCAGCAGGCGGTACTCGGGGTGATAGATCTCGAGCCCGGTGGCTCCGGCCCTGGCCTCGCCGAAGGCGCGCACCCGGGCGCCGGGGCGAAACTGCTGCTGCTGGGCGGGCGAGAAGTGAAAGAAGCGCAGGCTGAGGATGCCACTGCCGTCGCGCAGGCGTACCAGCAGGCTGCGCCGCCGCCCACGAACCACGTCGGCGGCGGACACTTCACCTTCCACGACCGCTTCATGGCCACCGCGCAAGGTCGCGATGGGGGTGATACGGGTACGGTCCTGATAGCGCAGCGGCAGGTGGAACAACAGGTCGGAGACCCGTTCCACCTTGAGCCGGGCGAGCTTGAGGGCCAGGGCTTCGCCGACCCCCTTGAGCGACGTGACGGGGTTGTCCAGCTCGCTCACGGTGTCGTCGGCTCTGCCTCGCGACAGCGCGCGACCGCTTCGGTCACCGCGTCGATCGCCTTGGGACGCGGGAAGCTCGCCCGCCAGGCGATGGCGACGGTGCGTTTGGGCGCCGGATCGACGAACGGCCGGCTGATCAGCAGGCCACGTTCGTAGTGATTGGTGCCGATGGCCGAGCGCGGCAACACCGTGATGCCCAGCTTCGAGGCCACCATGTGGCGGATGGTCTCCAGCGAACCGCCTTCGGCGGTAAGGGTGTTGTTGGGGCTGTTGAGCTTGTGGCTGATCGCCGGGCAGGCCTCCAGGATCTGGTCGCGAAAGCAGTGGCCTTCACCGAGCAGCAGCAGGCGTTCCTCGAGCAGGGATTCCTTGGCGATATGATCACGCTCTGCCCAGGCATGGTCGGCCGGCAGCAGCACCTCGAAGTCTTCGTCGTAGAGCCCCTTGGTCACGACATCTGTCTCGGTGAACGGCAGCGCAACGATGATCGCATCGAGCTCGCCGTTGCGCAGTTTGCGCCGGAGGCTGCCGGTGAAGCCTTCCTCGATGTACAGCGGCATCTGGGGGGCGCCACGGGTCAGCTCGGGGATCAGGTGGGGGAACAGGTAAGGACCGATGGTGTAGATGGCACCGATGCGCAGCGGGCTTGCCAGCTGGTCGCGCCCGGCGGTAGCGAGTTCCTTGATGGCGCTGCTTTGCTCCAGGACGCGCTGGGCCTGCTCGACGATCTTCTCGCCCAGCGGCGTCACCTGTACGGTGGACTTGGAGCGTTCGAACAGGGCGACCTCGAGCTCTTCTTCCAGTTTCTTCACCGCCACCGACAGGGTCGGCTGGGAGACGAAGCAACGCTCGGCGGCGCGCCCGAAGTGGCGCTCCTGGGCCAAGGTTACGATATAGCGGAGTTCTGTTAGAGTCATGGTGGCGCCTGTCGGCATCCTTCGGTCGAGGTAGTGAAAGGAATCTCGCTGTCGGCCCCGTGCGGTGATCCATGCAAGATGGAAGCATCCAGGACAACGGTAATAGGGATTTTATATCAGGGGGACGAGGTAAAGGTGAAGACAACGACGACACTGATTCTTGGCTGCGGTGATATTGGCATAACGCTGGGACGCGAATTGATCGAGCAGGGGCACCGGGTGATCGGCGTACGCCGTCGCCCGGAAAAGCTGGCCGACACGGGGATCAAGGGACTCGCCGTGGACCTTTCCGATGCCGCTGCGGTGGCTGAACTGCCCGCGGCCGACATCGTCGTCTACGTGGTCAGCGCCGACCGTTTCGACGAACAAGCCTACCGGACGGCTTACGCCGATGGCATGAAGACCGTGCTGGAGGCGCTCGCCCAGCGTGACAAGCCGCCGCGCCATGTGTTCTTCGTCTCCTCCACCAGCGTCTACGCCCAGCAGGAAGGCGAGACGGTGGATGAGCAGAGCGCCACCGAGCCCAGCGGCTTTTCGGGCCAGCTGATGCGTGAGGCCGAGCAGGCCTTGATCGACCACGAGCTGCCCGGCAGCGTGGTGCGCTTTTCGGGCATTTATGGCCCCGGGCGCGATCGCCTGATTCGCCAGGTCAGCGAAGGGCGCGTCGCCCCGGCGTCGCCGCCGATGTATTCCAACCGCATCCACCGCGACGACTGCGCCGGTGTGCTGGGACACCTGATCGGCCTGGCCGTGAAGGGGGAGACGCTAGCACCACTGTACCTGGCAAGTGACACCGAGCCGGCTCCGCTCAACGAGGTCATGACCTGGCTCGCCCAGCAGTTGAAGGTCGAGGCCACCGAGATCATCCAGTCACCGTTGCGCCGCCGAGCCAGCAAGCGTTGCGATTGCAGCCTGCTGATCGAGAGCGGTTACCGGTTCCGCTACCCGACCTATCGCGATGGATATGCCCAGGTGTTGAAGGAAGGCGGGTTCCTGAAGGCGGTGAAAGCCTAGCTCTGTTGGTGAGTTCCTGCGGGGGCGTGGCAAAGGGCGACATCGGCGCTCAAGGCTTACTTTCACCGCGGCTCAAGGCTATGCCAAGGCACTGGCCATTCTTGAACTTCACGCTCGGTGGCGTCCTGACGGTGAAAGCGAATGGTCTGAGGAGTAACCGGCGGCCGTCTGTGGATCGTCGGTGATTCCCAGCCATCGTGTCCGGTCAGGAGGGCGCCCATCACTGACTGAACGTGCTCACTGATTTTTACAACCGAGGTGTGCAGGACGTGCTGATCGCCTGTGTCGACGGGCTGCAAGGCTTCCCTGAAGCTATCGAGAGCATTTACCCGAAGACCGAGATCCAGCACTGCATCATTCGCCAGATCCGCAACTTGATGAAGTACGTTGCCTTGAAAAACCAAAAGGCCTTCATGACCGACCTGAAAGCCGTTTACACGGTGGCCACGCTCAATGCGGCCGAGCTGGCACAGGACGAGGTGGAAACCAGGTGGGGAGACAAGTATCTCCTGGTTATCGCCTCCTGGCGCAAAAAATGGCCGACGCTGTCGGCTTATTTTAAGTATCCTGATTATGTGCGCAAGGCTTGTTTACACCACCAATGCTATCGAGGCCGTCCATCGGCACCTCCGCAAACTGGCCACGACCAAGGACGGTTTCGCTGACGAGAACAGCCTGCTAAAGCTGCTCTACGCCGGTATTCTCAAAGCATCGGAGCGCTGGACACATCCTGTACAGAATTGGAGTCTGGCGCTGTCTCAGATGGCCATCCATTTCCCCGGGCGGATGGACGGTTACGGACTTATGATTTCCAGGCCGACACAGTGTTTTGAATACGTTCGCCTGTGTCACCAGGCGAATCCCGTTGTGTCGATGTTCGTGGTTTTACCAGTGCACAAAACCGGTGATCCACTTTAGACACGACACTTATCCTGATATTGGGGATGATGCTGATACTGAGAAGTTAAGTTGGGTACACGACTTGCTTTTCAACCCGACGATCCAATGTGAACTCCATTACCCCCCTTTTTCCTTCAATCACGTAAAATACTTTAAGAGTCACCGAGATTTCGTTTTCTAGACTTTTTTCTAGGTAATCATTATTCAGTTCAAAAAGCTTCAGCGTGTCATCCTGGTTTTGATAAAAACCATCTCCCGTGATGTCTTCGTCAAGCAGCAGGTTTAGATTGAATGTTCTTGCTAGCTCATTCTCTCCATTGAATACAGAAGCCTTCTCTATAGTGATGTCTGCGCCTTCTTTTAATGTATAAACTCCAAGCCATAAAAAGTATTTATTAAGCATTGCTGCGTTGACGTCGACAGTAAATAAAATTCCGTCGGCAGTAAAGTTTTTTAATTCTGGTGCAGACAGTTCGCGGTGACTGTAAAAAGCTTCGGATGGTTGGTGCTCGTAGTATACCATCTCTGTGGTTCCACATGCAGATAGAAGCAATATAGATGCTAGTCCTTCTAAAAAAAACAATGCTTTGTTAATTTTTTTTATGATCGAGTGCGTTCCATTTTTTCCACCCATTAGTTTGGTCCTCGTACATTGCCGCCAATTGCGTATGGGACAACATCAAGTATCAAGTGCGCCCCTCCTTTTTCTATGAAGTTTGGAATTTCTCCAATGCTCGTTGGCAGTGGAGCAGGATTGACATAATTATATGTCCCAATATACTTATCGTTAGTGACGATCTCGTGTGTATCACCATCGAAAATTACTTCGCGGCCGTCTGGGTGGATAAATTTTACTTCAGGTTTTCCAATCCCGTTGTCGTGGAAAATTGCTTGGCTCTCAGGCAATTTTTGCCACTGGGAATTACGACCCACTGCTTCTCTATATGTCGGAAGATTTGAGTTGTTACACGCCCTGTTTTCAAAATGCCAGGATGTCGAGCTTCGCCAGATGCCACTAAAAAAGCCTTCATCGGCAGGGGGCGTTGTACTACAACTGCTCAACCCCAGCGGATCCACCCATCCTGTCGGATTGGGGGCGTACATGTACAGGTTCGCACCACCCATGAGCCCGATGGGGTCCTGGGTGGTGAAGCGCCCTATCTCCGGATCATAGTAGCGCAAGCGGTTGTAGTGAAGGCCTGTCTCTTCATCATGGTACTGGCCCTGGAATCTGAAGGGGTTGTCGGTGGTGTTTGGGTCGCCGTTGCCGTCGGTGGCCTTGGTGAGTTTTCCCCAGGCGCGGTACTGGCCGATCCAGGCGAGGTTGCCGTCGCTGCCGGCGAGCTCCAAGGGCGTGCCGAGGTGGTCGGTCTGGAAGTAATAGAGCGTTTGTTCGGCCAGTTGGTGGTCGGTGTACAGCACGGTGCCGCTGCCGGTTTTCTGTTCGATGGCCTTGTAGTGCGCCTCCAGCTTGGCCGCCGGGATAAAGCTGCCGGGCTCGAACAGGTAGCTGACGCGGCGCTCCGGGGTGATGCCGGGGGTCGTGGCCAGGCTGTGCTGTCGCTGGGCGATGGGGATCGAGTGCTTTCGCCCGGGGTTCTCGCGGGTGAGCTCTGAGTGCTCTGACGGCGAATAAAAGTAGGGCGTGGGTGGCAGCGTTCCGAGAAAGCTCTCTTCGCTCTGCAGCAGGTCGCCGTCCCAGGTGAAGACGGTCAGCCTGTCGGCGGCGCCTGGCGCTTTGACCCGCTTGTAGATGCGCCGGCCGAGGCCATCGTAGGCGTACTGGGCCTGGGTCACGGGCACGGCATCGTCGCCGGCGGCGGGGGCCTGGTGGTAGAGGCTGGCCTCGGTCAGCCGGTGCTCGGCGTTGTACTGGTAGTGCCAGGTGTGGCCGTTGGGCGCGATGCGCCGGGTCAGGTTGCCGAAGGCGTCGTAGTGGTAGTGGGTGCCGGCGTAGCGCTTGAGCAGGTTGCCCATGGCCGGCGACA